>NZ_JAIMBW010000001.1:2880000-3236962 GCF_019195455.1 Gymnodinialimonas phycosphaerae
TGAAGTTGTTCGATGTCAGCGCCAGCGGGATCAGCGCCAGAAACCCGGCCATGCCGATGGTCACATAGGGCCTCTCTATAATGTCTGCCCAAATCGCTGAAAGCCGCTGCACGTCCAGCACCGCCCAGACAAGAAAGTGCGCCAACACGAAGAAGAAGGCGAGCACCCCAATCGCGCGGCGCCAGGACAAGAAGTTCACCCCGACCCGCTGGCGCAGCGGCGTGACGGCCAGCCCCGCAATGATCAGCTTCAGCGCGACATCCCCATAGGCATGCTCCAGCGCTTCGATCGGTTCCACGCCAAGGCCTCCGGTCAGGCCCAGGTAGAACAGCCACCCGCCGTATGCGCCCCCTAGTATATAGAGGACCCATCCCGGCACGCGCCGCACGGCGGTGTTGAGGGTTTGCATCATTGTCATGGGATCAATCGATCTCTGCGCTGCACACGACCGAGTCGAAGCTGCCGCCGACGACGCCGCCCCGATAAGTGTCGTCAATCACAAGCCGTGCCATGCAGCGTTCGTCCTGTTCCTCGCCGCCGATAAACCGCACGAAGGTATATAGACGGATGACGCGCCCATCGGGGGCGTTGAGGTCCGTGTAGTTGTAGCCGTAAGAGAACAGGTTCGCCACGTCACGATCCTGTAACTCGAACAGGAACGGCTGACCGACGTTATCGTAAAGCGTGCGGATGCGCGCGCCATCCAAAGCTTCCAGCCAGGCATCCGGCGTGACCTCGGTCACAGGCATCGGGCCGGTCTGCGCCGACGCCGCCGGCGGAACGGTGACAGCGCAAAGCACTGCGGCCATGGCAAGCAAATGCCGCATCAGTGGTACACTTCCAGGTCCATGCCTTCGTACAAGCTGGCCACGTCATCTTCGTACCCGTTGAACATCAACGTCGGCAGGCGGTTCGCGAACAAGCCCCCGCCGATGCGTCGCTCGTCGGCCTGGGACCAGCGCGGATGATCCACGTTCGGATTCACGTTGCTGTAGAAACCATACTCGCGATCCGAATATTCACTCCAACTTGTTGTCGGCTGATCTTCGACCAGTGAAATCCGCACAATCGACTTGATCGACTTGTAGCCATACTTCCACGGCACCACCAAGCGGATCGGCGCGCCATTCTGGTTCGGGATGTCGCGGCCATAAATGCCCGTCGCCATGATGGTCAGGGGATGCATCGCCTCGTCCAGACGCAGACCCTCCTTGTAGGGCCAGTCCAGCACCGGCACGCGCAGGCCCGGCATCTCTTCGGGGCGCATCGCCGTTTCGAAGGCGACGTAGCGGGCACCGTCCTGCACACCCACACGGTTCAGAAGATCGGCCAGTTCGAACCCGTTCCAGGGGATCACCATTGACCATTGCTCGACACAGCGCAGACGGTAAATCCGCTCTTCGATCTCCACCTCGCTCAGAATATCCTCAAGCGAATATGTGCCAGGGTTGTCGACCAGCCCGTCGACCTCGATCGCCCAGGGGCTTGTGGTCAGGGTGTGGGCGTTGTTGGCGGGGTCGCTCTTGCCGGTGCCGAACTCATAGTAGTTATTGTAGGTCGTGATCTCTTCCCAGCTATTGGGCTCCAGCGCCAGACGCGGATCGTCCTGCGCCCGCGCCGCGCCGCCGATCAGGCCGGCGCCAAGCAGGCCGCCTGCGCCCGCCATGATCTGGCGGCGGTTGATAAACTGCGCCTCGGGCGTGACGTCGTCCCAGGTCAGGTCGTTTTTCCAGCGGTAAGCCATGGTTCCTCCAATACGTTTGACACTCATCTAGGCGACCCTCGCCGCCGTGCAAAAACAATTAACCTCACGAAACGGTTGGCGACCTGTAATAATCGCTCCCCTGCCCTTGCATTGACAGCCCCGGGGCCTTGCCCTGTTATGGCGCCCAAACGCATCTGAAAGGCTGATCATGTCCGAGGCCCAGTACCTTTCGAAGCACTACTATACGCAGGACTTTTTACCGCCCGCGTTCAACCGGGCGATCCTCGACAGTTTGTCAGAAGGCATCTCGGCGTTCGAGGATGCGACCGTGTTCTCACACGATCATGGCGGCGGCGGCCATGTCCTGTCTGACAACCGCGTCGCCAAGACGGCGACCTTGCAGCCCGAGATCCGCAAACAGTTCAAGGGCGCGATCCGGGCCATCCTGCCCGAGGTGGTGCCGCAGATCGGCTTGGCCATGCGCGACGACTTCTCGTTCGAGATCGGCGCCGCACTGCATCAGGACGGCGGCTTCTTCAAACGTCATATCGACACCCGCACCAAGATGCCGGATGAAACCGACCGCTACATCAGCGCCGTCTACTATATGTGCCGGATGCCGCAGCGGTTCACCGGCGGGCAGTTTCGCCTCCATTCGCTGATCGGCGGCGGCTACCAGGACTTCGAGGCCACGAACAACGCGCTGATGGTCTTCCCCTCTTTCGCCCCGCACGAAGTGCTGCCGATTTCCGTGCCCTCGGGACGGGCCGAGGATGGGCGCTTCAGCATCAACTGCTGGGTCCGCATCCCGCGCCCCGGCGCCTGAGCATCAAGGGGCGTTTCATGTCTTTCGCACACGACAGTTATCAGGTGCTGCCGCAGTTTGTGGACCCCAAGCAGGTAGCATTCTGTCAGCAGGTCATCAAATTCGATGCCGCAGCGGGCCGGTTGCAGGCCGATACCACGGTGCCCGGCGCGCCCGCCGGGCGCGACAACGGCATGCTCCAGCGCCTGCAAGAAATGCTCCGCCCCCGGTTGGAAGAGATTACCGGCAAGCGCCTGTTTCGCACCTACGTCTATTATCGCATCTATCAGCGCGGCAACACGTTGCACAAACACCGCGACCGCCCGGCGTGCGAGTATTCGATCACGCTCAACCTCGGCGGGGCTAGTGACGTCGACTGGCCGATCTTCGTGAAAAGCCGTGGCCACGAGGTGCCGGTCCACCTCAGCCCCGGCGATGCGATGCTTTATAAAGGATGTGAGGTGCTGCATTGGCGCGAAGCCTACACCGGTGATGAACAGGTGCAGGCCTTTTTGCACTACGTCGACCAAGACGGCCCCTATGCGGACCACAAGGATGACGCGATCGACGGGGCAATTGACACCGCCAAGTACGGGGCCACAAACGGGGCCGCCTAGACCGTCGGGAACAACCGATCCATCGGCAGGCTGCTGCCGTCGGGCTGCACCAACCGCACGTGTTCGCGCCGCATCAACCTTGGCTCACTCACGCCGACGGAATGGGCGATCACCTCGACCTCTTTCACGATGTTCCTTGCGTAGTTGGCCACCCGCACCTTCTTGTCACTCACGTCAAGGCCCTCCTGGAACCGCGGGTTATGGGTCGTGATGCCCGTGGGGCAGGTGTTCTTGTGACACTTCAGCGCCTGGATGCAGCCCAGCGAGAACATGAACCCGCGCGCCGATGTCACGAAATCCGCGCCCGCTGCCAAGGCCCAGGCCACGTCGCCCGGGTTCACCAACTTGCCCGACGCGACGATCCGCACCCGCTCTTTCAGCCCCGCGCGGGCGCGGGCATCGGCAAGGATCGGCAAGGCCTCCCGGATTGACATGCCGACAAGGTCCATCAATGGCATCGGCGCCGCCCCCGTGCCGCCTTCGCCCCCGTCAAGGGTGATGAAATCCGGCGCGCTTTCCTCGCCGCGCGCCATGACCGCAACAAAAAGGTCATCGAAGACCTGCGGATCGCCCATCACCGTCTTGATCCCCACCGGCTTGCCGGTGACGCGGCGAATGCGGGCGATCAGGTCCAACAGTTCTTCCACATTGCCCGCTTCCCGGTGGCGGTTCGGGCTGATCCCGTCCACCCCCCTTGGCAGGCCCCGGATCTCTGCAATCTCTTCGGTGATCTTGGCGGCGGGAAGGATACCGCCCTTGCCGGGCTTGGCCCCTTGGGCAAGCTTCAATTCGAACATCTTGACCTCGGGCTTGGCGGCGATTTCCGCCAGTTTGCCCTCATCCAGCCCGCCCGCCGCGTCGCGCACGCCGAACTTGGCGGTGCCGATCTGAAAGACGATGTCGCACCCACCCTCCAGGTGGTAGGGTGACAAGCCCCCTTCGCCAGTGTTCATCCAACACCCTGCCTCCTTGCAGCCCCGCGACAGGGCCCGCACCGCAGGTTTGGAAATCGCCCCGTAGGACATGCCCGACAGGTTGAAGAAACTGCCCGCCGCATAGGGCATCTCGCAATGGGGGCCAATTACAAGCGGCTCACTGCTGGCGAATTGGTCATCAAGCGGGGGAAACGTCGAGGGCACGAACAGCGGAGTGCCAACAACGCTGATATTGCGTGTGGAGCCGAACGGCAGGGTCGAAGATTTCCCCTCGCCCGCGTGCTTCACCCATTCACGCTGCGCACGGTTGAACGGCAATTCCTCTCGGTCCATGGCGAAAAATACTGTCGGAAGAATTCGCCGAGGCTGCTGAACAAGCCCCGGAAGCGGCCCAGTACCGGGTAATTGTGCCGGATCGCATCGCTGGTCTGGAACCGATCAAGCACGAACAGCACCACCGCCGCCAGCGCGGCCAAGCCGATCACCAGCCAGAACACGACCGCCATGGCATCCAGGAAGACGGAGACCCTTTCCATCGTTGGCATTTCCATCAGCGCGCTCCGTTTTGGACTGCGCCATCATGGTCAGTCGACAGGTCAGATCGCAAGCATACGTGAGAGAAATCGAAACATCTCATAACGGCCGGTCACATGATCTCACCGAAGTGTGACTGGAAACACGCGCGGGGCGCGGCTTAGTCCAGCCGCTTTTCGGATCAATCCCCCCAGCGGAAATTCGCTTCCGTTGAAAAGGCTTTTTCTCGGTGCAGATGATCAATCGTCAGCAGGCAGAAGCCGTTGACTGTGGGCGTGATGCCCACACCCAGACAACAGAGAGAGAGAGACCAATACCATGCGTAAAGCCCTCCTTGCCCTCGCGGCCTCCACCGCCCTCACCTCCCCCGTTTTCGCTGACGGCCACGGGATGAACATCGTTGAGACAGCCGCCGATGCCGGCACGTTCACCACGCTGCTCGCCGCCGCCGAAGCCGCTGGCCTGGTGGAGACATTGTCCGGCGAAGGCCCCCTGACCGTGTTCGCACCGACCGATGACGCCTTCGCCGCCCTGCCCGAGGGCACCGTGGAAGGGCTTCTGGCCGACACCGAAGCGCTGACCGCCATCCTGACCTACCACGTTGTTGCCGGTGCCGTGATGTCGGGCGATCTGTCCGACGGCATGACCGCCACCACCGTGAACGGCGCGGACATCACCGTGACCTTGGGTGATGCCGTGATGATCAACGACGCCACGGTCGTCGCTGCGGATATCGAGGCTTCCAATGGCGTCATCCACGTCATCGACAGCGTTCTGATCCCGGCAATGTAAGCCACAGGCGCGGGGCGGCCTTGGTCGCTCCGCATTCCGTTTCAAGAACACCAACCAAAAAGGGGACCATCATGGACCGCACTCTGAACCGCCGTAGCTTCATCACCCGCACCGCTGGCCTTGCCGCCGCCGCACCTTTCGCGGGCCTCGCCGCGCCTGCGCTGGCTGTCACCGGCAGCTCCAACATCGTGGAACTGGCCGTGGCCACGCCCGACCTTTCCACGCTTGTGACCGCCGTTCAGGCGGCGGGCCTTGTGGATACGCTGTCGGGCCGCGGCAACTTCACGGTGTTCGCGCCCACCAACCGCGCCTTCGCGCATCTGCCCGCCGGCACGCTCGACGCGCTTCTGGCCGACATTCCGGCGCTGACCAATGTGCTGACCTATCACGTCTCGCCCGACTATTACCCCGCCTCCCAATTCGTGGGTCAGGTCGGTGCGGTGCATCGCACGGTGCAGGGCCAGCCGATCCGCGTGGACGGGCGCCATGGCTTTGTCATGTTGAACGGCAACACGCGCGTGACGACGGCGGATGTCTTCGCCTCCAACGGTGTCGTTCACATCATCGACGCGGTCCTTTTGCCTCACTGAGAGACTGACCGAGGGGGTGTGCAGGGTTGCACACCCTCATTATATTATTGATTTCATTCATTTTTCAGCTTTCACCAAATCGGCACCCCTTGGCATGAACCCCGACCCAGGGGCTTGTTTCCTGCCGCCGTGTCAGGTTCCCTGTTCCCATGCATGTCTTGAAGATCGACCACGTCCATGTGAAGTCCGCGATCGAGAGGTCGCCGCCGAGTGGTACGCCCGCATACTGGGCCTACGCCGTCACGCGCCGCTAGCGGCCTGGGCGGACGACCCGATGGGGCCGCTGATCCTGTAGGGGGGCGATGGCACGCCGACCCTGTCGCTTTTTGCGCGGGGGTGCGCCGCCCCGTCCCGTGACGCGACCATCGCGTTCCGTGTGTCTGGCCCCGATTTTCTGGAATTTCGCGCGCGGCTGGGTCAATTCGATCTGATAAACGCAAAGGGTGCGGCCGTGACATCCGCCGACGTGGTCGATCACGATCCGTCGTGGTCGATCTATTTCCGTGATCCCGACGGCAACCGGTTCGAGGTGACGACCTACGATTACGCGGAAGTTGCCCGCGCGCTTTAGAAACGTGAACGGCCCCCGCGATGGGGGCCGCTCAATCAGCTTATAGGTCCATGTCGACCGCGTCAGGCGCCGGGTGGAACGTTAGTGGACCACCGCATCATCCGGCTTTGGCCGGTTCGACGGCGCCACGCGGTCGCCCACGATCAGCCCATCGGGCCCGGCGCTTACCGCAAGTTCCGAGCCGTCGTTGATGTCACCGGCAAGGATCATCTCGGCCAGTTGGTCCTGCAACGACCGCTGGATCACCCGCTTCAACGGACGCGCCCCGAAGACCGGATCATAGCCTTCGTCGGCCAGCCAGGTCATCGCCGCGTCGTCCAGCGTAAGCTGGATTTTCCGCGCCGCCAGACGCCGTTCCAGACGACCCAACTGGATCTTCACGATCCCGTCCATATCGTCCCGCGTGAGGCGATCGAAGACGATCATGTCGTCCAGACGGTTCAGGAACTCGGGGCGGAAATGGGCGCGCACCGCGTCCATCACATCCCGCTGTGCCTGGCTTGCGTCAGCATCCTCTGGCAGATGGCTCAGCGCCTGGGATCCGAGGTTCGAAGTCAGCACGATCAGCGTCTGCTTGAAGTCCACCTGACGCCCCTGACCATCGGTCAGGATGCCGTCGTCAAGCACTTGCAGCAACACGTTGAACACCTCTGGGTGGGCCTTTTCGACCTCGTCGAACAGGATCACCTGGTAGGGTCTGCGCCGCACCGCTTCGGTCAGAACGCCACCCTCGTCATAGCCGACATAGCCCGGAGGGGCGCCGATCAGCCGGGCCACCGCGTGCTTTTCCATGAACTCTGACATGTCGATGCGGACCATCGCCTGGTCATCATCAAACAGGTACTCGGCCAGGGCCTTGGTAAGTTCCGTTTTACCCACGCCAGTCGGCCCGAGGAACAGGAAGCTGCCCAAGGGCCGCCCCTCGTCCTGCAAGCCCGCGCGGGCCCGGCGCACGGCACGCGACACGGCGCTGACCGCTTGGGACTGGCCAATCACGCGTTTGCCAAGCTCATCTTCCATGCGCAGCAGTTTCTCGCGCTCACCCTCCAGCATCTTGGCGACCGGAATACCCGTCCAGCGCGCGACCACTTCGGCAATCTGTTCAGGCAAGACGGCTTCTTCGACCAGCACATCGTCGGGCTGCGCTTCGGCGGCTTCCAGTTCCTTTTCCAACTGCGGGATCACGCCGTAGGACAGCTCTCCGGCCTTGGCCAGATCGCCGTTGCGCTTGGCTTGATCCAACTCGGCCCGGGCATGGTCCAAGCGTTCCTTGAGGCCCCGTGCGGATTCCAGTTTGTCCCGCTCTGACTGCCACTTGGCGGTCATTTCGGCGGATTGCTCCTGCAAGCCGGACAGGTCCTTTTCCAGCGTTTCCAACCGATCCTTGGAGGCCGTGTCGGATTCCTGCTTCAACGCCTCCGCCTCGATCTGCAATTGCAGGATCTGACGGTCAAGCGCATCGAGTTCCTCGGGCTTGCTGTCCACTTCCATCCGCAGACGCGACGCCGCTTCGTCCATCAGGTCGATGGCCTTGTCGGGCAGGAAGCGGTCGGTGATGTAGCGATGCGACAGGGTCGCCGCAGCAACAAGGGCCGAGTCGCTGATCCGCACACCGTGGTGCAGCTCGTACTTTTCCTTGATGCCGCGCAGGATCGAGACGGTGTCTTCCACCGTCGGCTCTTCCACCACAAGCGGCTGGAACCGCCGCGCAAGGGCTGCGTCTTTCTCCACGTACTTGCGGTATTCATTAAGCGTCGTGGCGCCGATGCAGTGCAACTCGCCGCGCGCAAGCGCAGGCTTGATCAGGTTCGCCGCATCCATCGCACCCTCAGATTTGCCCGCCCCCACAAGGGTGTGCATCTCGTCGATGAACAGGATGATTTCGCCGGCCGCATTCGCGATTTCGCCCAGGACAGCTTTCAGCCGCTCCTCGAACTCACCGCGATACTTCGCGCCAGCAATCAGCGCTCCCATGTCCAGCGACATCAGCGTCTTGTTCTTCAGGCTTTCAGGCACGTCCCCGTTGATGATGCGCAACGCAAGACCTTCCGCAATCGCGGTTTTACCAACGCCCGGCTCTCCGATCAGAACGGGGTTGTTCTTGGTCCGACGTGACAACACCTGCATGGCGCGGCGGATTTCTTCGTCGCGTCCGATGATCGGGTCGATCTTGCCCTCGCGCGCGGCCTCGGTCAGGTCGCGGGCGTATTTGTTGAGCGCATCGTAGTTGTCTTCGGCGCTTGCGCTGTCGGCCGTCTTGCCCTTGCGCAGATCATTGATCGCGGCGTTCAGGGCCTGCGCGTTCACCGCGCCTGCATCCAGTGCGTCCTTCGCGCCGGATTTCACCATCGCCAGGGCGGTCAGGATACGCTCGACCGGCACAAAACTGTCGCCCGCCTTGGTCGCGACCTTCTCGGCCTCGTCCAGAACCTTGCCCAACTGCTTGTCCATATAGACCTGCGCGCCGTCGCCGGTGACGACAGGCAGCTTGGCCATCGCCGCATCCAACGCCTCGATCACACGCTCGGGCGATCCGCCGGCGCGGCCGATCAGGTTGCTCGCAAGCCCCTGATCATCATCGAGTAGGGCCTTCAAAAGATGCTCGGGCACCAGTTTCTGGTGGTCCTCGCGTTGCGCAATGGTTTGAGCGGCCTGAAAGAAGCCGCGCGCGCGGTCGGTGAACTTCTCTAAGTTCATGGTATTCTCCTCAAATAAAGCGCCCCGTGGCTGGCACCCGCTTAAGCGGCATACCGAAATGGGGCCTCACCCCATAAGATGGGAAGCCTATAATCGGTTCTCAAGATCACGCTTGACCAAGATCAATTCCGAAATCCCGCGCCAGTGCCCGCGACCTTGCACGCATGGCGGCAGAGCGGTCCGTCAGGCCTTGCAGGATCCGCTCGGACAGATCCTCGGCCGGGTCAGCCGCCCTGCAATAGGCGTCAAACGCCCAGACCCGCAGGAAGATCTTCTTGCTTCCATGGAAGGGCGCCAGGTGCGGGCGCAGGACCGGGGCCGCATCGGGGGCGTATTGCGCGCATTGCAGGATGTGCAGCGCGGCGTCCGGCGCGGTGATCTGCGGCAGGCGGTCGAACACGTCGGCAAGCGCGCCCGCGCCAATCTGCCCCCGCTCGACCAGAGCCTTCAACAGCCAGGTCGTTGCCACCTCGTCCGGGCCGGGAATGGCGGCGATCAGGGTAGCCAGGGCGTCCGGCGTCAGGCCGTCTCGCGCCACCGCCTTCAGCGGCGCGACATCGGTGCCGTCGAAGGCCGCAAGGGCGGCGTGGATGTCATCGGGGTCCTGCACACCGCAAGGATGCCGCGCGGAGACAGGGCTGCCAAGCCCTCCAGGGGAACCGCGCACCGGTTTTTCCCCGCGAACGCGCAGCGGAGGCTTCCCATATCAAGTGCAAGAGACGAAGTCCCGATTTGCTTCGGACCCCCCTTCCGTCTCGGGCGGTGCCTGCCCTCCCCATACGGGCACCGCCTTCCCTCAAGCATGCGGGCACTATGCCCTGCGTGCAGACCCGGGTCGCTGTCTTGGTGTTCGGCGGCCCGGGTCGTTTACTGCCGGTTAAAGGGACTTGGGCCACAAAGGGGCCCATAGGGTAAGGGGAACCTGATCTCGACATGATGCGTTATGTTCCCACATAACCCTCACAGTTGGCGTCCCCAGGACCCCTCATTTGGAGATATGACCATGTCTGCAAACTGCCTGAGCCTTCATCGCGTCGCCTACGACACGGCCGCCGCCGCCTTTCGTGCCGAGGCGCAATACGTCAATGCCGCCGGCATTCAGCGCCGCCCCGTGGAATGGCACGGGCCGTTCACCGCCGAATTCGCCCGCATCGCAGGCGGCCTGCGCGACGCGGCGCTTTCCGGTGCCACGCCCGGATGATCTGGCGCGCGCTTCCCCTTCTTCTGCTGCTGGGGTGCACGCCCTCAACCTCAACGCCCGAGCCGCGCTTTTCGTTCAGATGACCGGTAATGACGGCGCCGCCGTGGACCAGGTCGGCACCCTGTCGATCACGCCCGATGGAACCTACCGCTGCGTGATGCAGTCCCCCGACGTCTTCGGCTCCGGCGCCCCTGACCATGTTATCCGGGAGGGTCGCGCGCCCGCGCTCTTCTCCACGCTGGAGGTTCTGATCCGCACCAATGCCCGCGACGGGTTCCGCGACCCCTCCGAAGACATCGCTGAATACACGGGACCGGGCGGCACTGTTGCGGTCCTTCCGGGGCAGCAATTCAACGGTTTGGCCTCGCCGGTTGGCTCTCAGTTCATCGGCGCGATCAATGCGATGACCGAGCCGGACTGCCTGCCCTTCGGTTGACCCCTTGCCCGCGCCCGCCTACACGGATGCACCATCCCAAAGGAGCGCCCCCATGGCCGATGACCGTCTGATCGTAGCCCTCGACGTGCCCAATGTCGTGCAAGGCTTGGCCCTTGCCGAAAGACTGGGCGATGCCGTGTCTTTCTACAAAATCGGGTTGGGGATGCTGACCGGCGGCGGGCTGGCCTTGGCCAATGAGCTGAAGCAGGACCACGGCAAGCGCATCTTCCTGGATATGAAACTGTTCGATATCTCTGCCACGGTCGAGGCCGCCGTGCGCGGCCTTGCGCAGTTCAACCTCGATTTCCTGACCGTCCATGGCGACCCTCACGTTGTCCGCGCCGCGAAAGAAGGCGCGGCGGGCAGTGATACGAAGATCCTTGCCGTGACGATCCTGACCTCGCTGGACCGAAGCGATCTTGATGATTGCCTGATCCGCGATGGGGCGATCCCTGATCTGGTAGTCGAGCGTGCCGCCCGCGCGTTGGAGGCGGGGGCCGATGGCGTCATTTCTTCCCCGCAAGAGGCCGCGATGATCCGCGCCCTGCCCCAGGCCGAGGGCCGCCTGATCGTGACGCCCGGCGTGCGCCCCACCGGTGCTGCCTCGGGCGACCAGAAACGCATCGCCACGCCGCGCCAGGCGATCACTGACGGGGCCGACCATATCGTCGTCGGACGCCCGATCTGGCAGCACCAAGACCCCCGCGCGGCGGCGCAGATGGTGCTGTCCGAACTGCCCTAGCCGCGCTGCGGTATCCTGACGCTCGCCACGTCCGGGGCGGCAAAGCAGATTGCATCAGAAAGCCAGAAACGCGCCTCCAGGCTGCGGGGCTGGGTACTCGCGAAGCCGATCAGGGGCGGCTCCATGTTGATCTCTTCCCGGCCCAAGGTCTCATGCGCCATATCCATCAGCACGCAGGCCATGGCGGCGATCCCCTCGGGCGTGGCTTCCAGGATTAGTTGATCCGCCTTTGCGGGGTCGAACCGCATCCGGTCCGCGTGATCGCTCCAGCCAAAGGCGAAGAATGGGCGGTCTTGTTCCGCAACCCGGTGTACCGGCGCCATCGCCGCGTCCGCGAAGGGATGCCGCCAGACTTCCTGTGGCCAGTATTCATAACTGGCGAAGGTGATCGGCGCGGTTTGCACCAGCTTGTGGTCGCGCAGGGCGGGCCGTGCAATGCGGGCATAGAAGACCTGCACATGGCTTTCTTGATGGGTCAGTGTCAGCCCCGCCCAGTCGCGATCCGACAGCAGCAGATGCATCAGCCACAGGCCGATGCGGCGATACCCCTCGGGGTCGGCGACGGCGTTGAAACCGGGGCTCTGGTCGACGATCTCGAAGGGCATGTCGCCCTCGCCCGCCCAGCCCATCGACCGCCTGAAGCCGGTGTCGATGGCAAAGCCGTCGAAGACGGTGTGATCTGGCAACGTCTTGGGGAAGTCGGCCGATGTGAAGATCAGGTCGTCATCGGCGCTGAGCGCCGCCGCCCTGTCAGACAGCGAGGCGTAGACATTCAGGTCAGTCGTTGATGTCATGGTCGAAGGTTTTCACCTGGCCATGCATCACGCCCAACCAGCGCCGCAACCCAAGCCATGCGATCAGGGACATAAGCGCAAAGGCCAGCAACAGCGCTGGCAAAGAACCGCCGAACGAGACGCCGACCAGCAACAGCAGCGCCACGACGCCCGCGCCGATCCCGAAGCCCAGAAGCACGTAGGAGGGCAAAAGCACCTCTCCCACCGCAAGTGCCACGGCCGCGACGCCCCAGACCCACCATTGTGCCCACAGCAGATCCATCAGCTACGGCCCTTCAACATCTGGAACGCCTTGCCGAAGGCATCCACGGCATCGGCAGGTACCACGATCGTGTTGCTGCCCGCCCCCGATGCCATGGTGCCGATGGCTTTCACCTGCTCCAGCGCGATGTTGTATTGCACGGCTTCAAGCCCGCCCTTGGCGATGGCCTCGGCCACAACGCCCGTGGCGTAGGCCTCGGCGTCGGCGGTGATCCGGCGGGCCTCGGCCACTTGCTTGGCCTCGTAAAGCTGCGCGTCGGCGTTCAGCTCCACCGCGCGGCGCTGGCCTTCGGCCCGGGTCACGGCGGCGCGGCGTTCGCGTTCGGCGTTGAGCTGTTGCAGCATCGCGTCGCGGGTGGCCTGATCCAGATCGACGTCAAGGATTTCAGCGCGCGTCACCTCGATCCCCCAGTCTTCCACCGCCTGCTCGACCTGTTCCTTGATCGACGTGATCAGGGCGGAACGGTTCGATTGTACCTCGTCAAGGTCCATCTTGCCCATCTCGGCCCGGACGATACCGGCGACAGTGGTGGCAATGGCACCGTCCACGTCGCGGATCCGGTAGACGGTCTTTTCCGGCTCGATGATGCGATAGAACACCGAGGTGTCGATCTTCACCAGCACGTTGTCCTTGGTGATCGCGTCCTGTTCGGCGTTGGGCAACTGACGCTCCAACACCGAAATCTTGTGGGCCACGCGGTCCAGGAACGGCACGATGATGTTGATGCCCGGCCCAAGCACGGATTTGAGGCGCCCGAAGCGCTCCACCACGTATTTCTCGGACTGAGGCACGATCCGAATGCCCAGGTAGACGCAAAGAATGATGAAAAGTGCGATCGCGAGTGTGAGCACGCCACCCCCACCAAGCCCGCCTAGAATGTCTTCCAGCATGGTCAAAAACCCTCTAATCTGATCTTCCGGCTTCATATGCACAGGATATGGATTGTATCGGCCCGCACGACCAGCCCTAATTTTGGGCAAGTTTCCCGCCACTTGCGAACGAAAGGGCCAACCATGACGATCCCGATACGCAAAGCACGTCCCGAGGATGCCAAGGTGATCACCGCTTTGGTACGCGCCGCCTATACTCCGTGGATCGACGAAATCGGCGCGACACCGGGCCCCATGCTGGACGACTACGCCAAGCTGGTCGCGGAAAAATGGGTCGGAGTGAGCGAGGACGACAATGGTATCTTCACGGTCATGGTGCTGCTCGATCAAGGCGATACGCTGCTTCTCGACAACATGGCCGTGCGTCCCGACATGCAAGGAAAGGGCTGGGGGCGGCGCTTGCTGGAAAGCGCGGACACGATTGCCAGCGAGGCCGGTTTTTCACGCATCCGCCTCTACACGCACGAGAAAATGAAGAGCAACATCGCCATGTATGAGCGCCATGGCTATACCATGACCCACCGGGTAACAGAGAAGGGTCTGGACCGCGTCTATATGGAGAAAGCTGTAAAGCCATGGCCGGGTCGACCACGCCCCAAGCGACCCTAGCCCAAGACCCGCGCGATCCGCATCGGGCCTTTTACGTCCATCCGCGCGATTTCTCCGCGCACTTCCAGCTCCAACTTCACCGTCACGACGTGCCATCCCAACTTGCCCAGACGCTCCAGATCCTCGGCGCTCAGCTTCGCCCCCACGGCGTCGCGCAGGTCCTTGTTGAACATCCCCTCCGGCCCTGCTGCGCCCACGACCTCCAGGATCGCCGCGCGCAGCAGGTCGAACTTCCACTCCGGGATGTTGGTCGTGCCCTTGCTGCCCTCGGTGGGCGTACGGCAGGCAATCCTCTGCTCACTCATGTCAGCCCCCTCCTTTCGACCGTCTGCAAACAAGCGTATCATGGCTTCCATGTCCGCCCTATGCCGCGATTGTCTGGAAACCTTTGAGGACGCGCCCCCCCATGCGCGCCAAAAGGCACGACGCTGCCCGGCGTGCCGGTCGCCGCGTGTGACGGCGCACCCGGAACTGTTCGACCTCTCCATCGCCCATATGGATTGCGATGCGTTCTATGCCAGCGTCGAAAAACGCGACAATCCAGAGCTGCGCGACAAGCCCGTGATCATCGGCGGTGGCAGGCGGGGCGTGGTGTCGACGGCGTGTTACATCGCGCGGATCAAGGGCGTGCGGTCTGCGATGCCGATGTTTCAGGCGTTGAAGCTGTGCCCCGAGGCGGTCGTCGTGCGCGGGCGCATGGATACCTATGTGGAGGTCTCCAAACAGATTCGCCAACTCATGGAAGAACTCACCCCCGCCATCGAACCCCTGTCGCTGGATGAGGCGTTCATGGACCTCACCGGCACCGCCCGCGTCCATGGCCGCCCCCCCGCCGCGATGTTGGCGCGGCTGGTGAAACGGATGCGCGACGAGATCGGGATCACCGGGTCCATCGGGTTGTCGCACAACAAGTTCCTAGCCAAGATCGCGTCCGATCTGGACAAGCCACGTGGGTTCTCGGTCATCGGCAAGGCCGAGACGCGGGACTTCCTCCACGACAAGCCGGTGCAGATGATCTGGGGGATTGGCGCCGTCGGTCAGGCCTCGCTCAACAAGGCGGGCATTCACACGTTCAGTGACCTGCAACGCTGGGAACGGCAGGGCCTGCACGAGAGGTTCGGGTCGATGGGCGAACGCCTTTGGCATCTGGCGCGCGGCGAAGATCACCGCCCCGTCAAACGCGACCGTGCGGTCAAGGGCGTGTCGAACGAGACGACGTTCAACGACGACATCTCGGACGTGGACCTTCTGGACGGCCATATCTGGCGCATGGCCGAAAAGGTCTCGGATCGGTTGAAGGCCAAGGGAATCGCCGGGCGCACGGTAACGCTGAAGTTGAAACGCGCGGATTTCAAATTGATCACGCGCCGGACAACGCTGCCTGATGCGACCCAGACCGCCGACCGCATTTACGCCACCGCCCGCGCGCTGTTCGACAGGATGGACCATCCGCACCCTGATTTACACCGTCCCGGCGTGGGCCCCTACCGCCTGCTTGGCGTCGGCGTCGCCGACCTGATGCCCGAGGATCAGGCCGACCGCGAAGGCAATCTGCTGGACCCGCAAGAGGCCGCGCGCATCAAGGCCGAACGCGCCACGGACGCGATCCGTGACCGGTTTGGCGCCGATGCGATTCTCAAGGGGCGGGCGTTGCGCTGATCCGCTTCATCTTGCCCGAAAAACTCCGGGGTATGCTGCTTTTCCCTGGAAAAGCAGCATAAGGGGCAGAGCCCCTCCCCCTTAAAGAAAATCCGCCTTCAGGCGGGCAATTTGAAAAAAACGCGCTACTCTGCCGCCAAGGGGACACGCCCGGGCAAGGCGCCGATCACCCTGGAGAGGACCTGCGTGACGATCTGTTTCATCGCGTCGAAATTCGCGTTGGGTCTGATCATCCGCTCATTCATGTACAGCCTGCGATCGATCTCGACCTGAATGGCGTGGTGCCCCTTTGAGGGGCGCCCGTAACGGTGGGTGACATAGGCCCCGGCAAAGGGCGCGTTGCGGCTGACGATCAGGCCTGCGTCAAGGAAGCCCTGCTCCAGCACGTCGACGACCTCGCTGTCGGCAGAGGCCCCGAAGCGGTCCCCCAGCACGATTTGCGGGCGCGCCGCGCCAGGGCGGGCCACGACGTCCAGAGCCTCGTGGGGCATGGAGTGGAAGTCAAGCAGCACCGCCTGCCCGAAGTCGGCCTTCGCGACATCCATCAAACGGGCCAACTCGGCATGGTAGGGGCGCCAGATCTGTTCGATCCGCGCGTCGGCCTCGGCCCGCGTCAGCTTGCCCCGGTAGATCGCGCGCCCATTGGCCACCACGCGCGGCACGACGCCGAGGCCCGAATTGATCCGGGGCGTCTGCGCGCCGCGCGCCACGCCTTCGATCACGCTGGGATCCAACTCGTCGGCGCCGCGGTTCAGGTCAAGGTAGGCGCGGGGCCATTCGGCGGCCAGAAGCGGCGCGCCCAACGACGGAGCCGCCATCACCAGCCTGTCCATGAAGGCATCCTCGGACGAGCGGATCACCCGCTCATCCAGCACCGACGCGGCCAGGAAAGACGGCGCGTAATACCGGCCCGAATGGGGCGAGGCGACAACGACGGCGCTGGTGGTTTCGCGCGGTTGCTCAAGACAAAAAGCGGGGTGCATGCGGGCTCCGGGCACAAATGGACACCTTTGGTTATAGCTTGTTTTTTTGCGGGTCCAAAAGCCCTTGCGCGTGGGGGGGCAACCTTTTATACGCCCACTCACCCACGCGGTCCCCGCGCCTGAGGTTACGCCAATTGGCTGGCCATAGGGATGCGATCCAACGGGGTGAAGGGCGATTAGCTCAGCGGTAGAGCACTTCGTTGACATCGAAGGGGTCACTGGTTCGATCCCAGTATCGCCCACCAAGCACGATTTTTCGAAGAAAAATCTGTGCAGGCGACAGGGTCGCTGCGAACGCAGCGGTTCCGAGAGCCAAAAGGCCTCCGGGCCACGATATTCACCGGGCGCCCCCACGGCGCCCAGACCGAAACCAGGCGCAGCTGACGCGCCGCGACGAAGGAGAGACCCATGAAGGTCAAGAACTCACTCCGCTCGCTCAAGAACCGCCACCGCGATTGCCGCGTTGTGCGCCGTAAGGGCCGCGTCTACGTCATCAACAAGACGCAGCGCCGGTTCAAAGCCCGCCAGGGCTAAGGTCATCTGAGCGACCCGAATTGAAAAAGCCGCCCTCACCGGGGCGGCTTTTTTCATGATCCGCGCCCTGTTCAAGCCCGCCCTAATGGCCCTCGCGCACCTGCAATTGCTGTAGCGTGTAGCTTTGCGCGATCGGGCCTGCGTCGCCGGGAATGAAATCCGGGTCCTGTCCCATGCACCCCAACCCACAGACCTGCGTGGCCACGGCGCGGCGATAATCAATGTACCACAACCGGCCGCCGGGGGTGGCGACGTAGCCGTTGACCCGCTCGGCAACATCGCCGCGCAGATCGTCGGTGCTGGGGACCTCGCTGTCGGCGGCGCGGTCAAAGCCCGCGTGGGTGTGGAAGCTTGCCACGATTTCCACGAACCGGCTTTCATCGCCGCGACTGAGGCAACCCCAGGTATCGCCCCGGCTGACCTCGGTTGCCGTCAGGCGGCCATCGGGCAAGCGCCCGATATAGCCACAATACTCCAGGTTTTCCGCAAAACTGCGCGCTTGCAGTTGCAAAAGCACGCCCCGGGCTACGGCCAGTTCGGCGGCGTCTTGCGCCGCCGACACGCCAGCGGTCACGGGAATCAGGGCCGCCGCGAAGGCGGCCGTCACGAAAGAACGCATCACTCAACCAGTCCGATTATTTCCAATTCGATTTACTGAAGAATGCCGCCGACCGTTTCCGCCAGCAACCGCACCACAGCCGTCTGGTTGAGATAGCCCGTGACGTCCAGCCCCCGTGCCTGTTGGTAGCGGCGGATCGCACGGCGCGTGCGGTCGTCGAAGCGGCCATCGACACGGCCGGGCTCAAGACCCAGCACCGCCAGGCGCTGCTCGATCAGGGACCGCGTGACCGGGGGCAGGTTCAGCGCCGCTTCACGGGCCTCGAACTGCGCGATCTGTTGTGCCGTGAAGCCGCCGCCACTGCCCGTCAGTTGATCGATGCGAGCCTGGGCCTGTTGCTGGAACGCGCCGTCGGGAAAATCGTTGAGGTAGGCGCGCAGGGCCGGGACCGTATCCGTGGTGCGCGCCACATCCCAGGCGGCGCGGTCGCGGGCTTCGGCCTCGGCGCGGGCGGCGCGCTCGATCTCGTCGATGCGCGCTTCGGCCTGCTCTGCGAACAGACCGTCGGGGTAACGCTCCAGATAGGCACGCAGACCGCTTTCCGAGGCGCCCTGCCCCGTGACCTGCCAATAGGCCCGATCCGCGCGGTCCCGCGCCTCCTGGGCCTGCCGGGCGGCCTCTTCCAGCTCGGCCGCGCGGACGGCGGCCTGCTGTCCCAGCGCGTTCACTTGCGGGCCGTCCAGGTAGCCGGTGACGGTGAACCCGCGTGACGTCTGCCAGCCGCGGATCGCATTGCGCGTGCCGGTGCCGAAGATGCCGTCAATGCCGCGGGTGTCATATTCCAGAATCGACAAGCTGCGCTGGATTTGCTGGCGCTGGGTGCTGTTGAGGCCCAAGGCCTCTTCCGCAGCGCGCGCGATAGCTGTCGGGTCATTTTCGAACGCATTCACGCGGGCCTGCGCATCGACCGCGAAGAACCCGTTGGGATAGCGCGCAAGGTAGGCCCGGTAGGCGCCCACGGTGTCCAGTTCCAGCGCCGCATTCCACAGCGCGGTCTCATCTGCGCCGGGTTGCGAGGGGCTGGGGGGCTGAACGGGCGGCTGTTGCGCGCCGGGGGCCGCCACGGCTTCCGGCACAAAGGGCACGGCAGAGGACAAGAAGCCGAAGGCGCGCAGGTTGCCCGCCTCTTCCACCGCCTGCCGCAGATCGGTGCCGGGGATCAAGATGGCATTGGTCGTGAAATCCGCAAGGTCATCCGGCGCTCCGGCCAGCACGGTAACGCCCTGCGGCGCATCAATGCGCCCGACCCCGGCGCTGAGGTTTGCGCCAAGATCGATGCGGCGCCGCTCCAGCCCAAACATGACGATCGAGCGCCCCGGCGCGCTGGCCGCGACCTCCATCAGGACCGAGATGCTGATGCCATCGCCCCCGACTGTCGCCAACGACGGCTCGTTGGCTTGCGTACCCAACAGCCAGCTATCGGTGTTGGAGCGCGCAAAATGGCCGACGGCCGCAATCAGGATCCGCTCTTCCTCATCGGCTTGCAGCAGACGCGAAAGCCCCTCCCGCAGATCCGCGCCGTTACCGTTGGACACGACGACCACGTTGAACCCGGCATCCAGCAGGCGCGCGCGCAACTCCTCTACCGGGCGGGCGTCGCGCAGGTTCTGGGCGTGCGGATAGCGGTCGTTGACCATAAGCAAGGCCGTATCGGCTTGCGCGGCTTGGGCCGCAAGGCCGCTGAAAAGGGCGGCGGCCATGGCAAGGGGACGGAAGGACATACTGAAAATCTCCGAAACAGAATCGTTCATTGTCCCAAGGCTTAGCACGGGACTGCGCGGTTAACGGATAACGAAACGCGGGGCGGCCCGGGCGGTGGCCTGTCATCGGATGTCACCGGGTGCCGCGACCGGCGCGGCTTTGCCGATCACGCTGTGCTCACGCGATTGCGCCTGGAACCGCCGGTACGACACCCCCATCTGATGCCGGGTAAGTCCGTGCGTTCCCCCCTACCGTAGGAGACACCAAATGCCCCGATTCTCCCTCGCTGCTTTTATGGCGCTGACCCTTGGGTCCCTGGTGCCAGCGACCCAGGCCGCCGCCCAGTTCGAGACCCAAAGCGTGCAGTTCTTCCTGGCGTCGGATACCGACGGCGATGAGTTCCTGACCCTGACGGAGTTTCGTACCTTCATCCAATACATGGCCGCAGCAGGCGCGCCGATGTCCCGACGCATCAATCGGCTTGCCGCCTACCGGATCGCCTTTGGACAGGTGGACACCAACGGCGATGGCCGGGCCTCGCCGGACGAACTTTATGCCGCCGAGGCCGGGAACTAGAGGCGGGCAATCAGTCGTAGCTGCGCTGGTCGTCGATCACCTTGCCGTCGTTGGGCAAACTGCCCAGTGCCACGATCTCCACCTTGCCACTGAGTTTCAGCGTGGCTTTGACCACTTCGGACAGCGCGGTCACGTCGGCGCCGTCACTCTCGATCTGTACGGTCATCACGTCGCTTTCACCAGCGCGGCTGGCCGTGACCCGCGCCTTGGCAACGCCGGTCTTCGCGACAAGGTCGGCGACCTGCTCGGGGCGCACGAACATGCCTTTGATCTTGGTGGTCTGATCGGCCCGGCCCATCCATCCCTTGATGCGCCTGTTTGTCCGCCCGCAGGGGCTTTGGCCCGGCAGGATCGCGCTGAGATCGCCGGTGGCGAAACGGATCAGCGGGTAGTCGGGGTTCAGGGACGTCACGACGACCTCTCCCACTTCGCCCTCGGCCACAGGATCGCCGGTGCCCGGCCGCACGATTTCGACGATCACCCCCTCGTCTAGGATCATCCCCTCCATCGCCGGTGATTCGTAGGCGATATTGCCCAGGTCTGCCGTGGCGTAGCACTGCAAACAGGTGATCCCGCGATCCGCATATTCCGCGCGCAAGCTGGGGAAAAGCGCGCCGCCCCCCACAGCCGCGCGGGTGAACGCCAGCGCCTCGCCCATCTCGTCGGCCTTGTCGAGGATCACTTTCAGGTAATCCGGCGTGCCCGCGTAGGCCGTGCAGCCAATGTCGCGGGCCGCGCGCACCTGAAGCTCGGTCTGGCCTGTGCCCGCAGGCAGCACGGCGGCCCCCACGGCGCGGGCGCCGGATTCAAAAATCATACCCGCAGGCGTCAGGTGATAGCCGAAACAATTCTGCACGATATCGCCCTTGCCGATGCCCACCGCGTGCAGGAACCGCCCCATCCGCCACCAGTCGTGGCTGATCCCGCCGGGCTCGTAGATCGGGCCGGGGGATTGGAAGACATGGGCCATGTTCGCCACGGTCATGCCCCCGAAGGGCGGCTTCGCCGCCTGCCATTCCACCAACTGCGACTTGCGCAACACCGGCAGAGAGGCCAGGTCGTCCAACGATCCCAACGCGCCCCCCTCCGGCAGGCACGAATCCTCTGCCGCGCGCACGCGCGCCAGTTGCACGTTCAGCGCGTCAAGTTGCGCCGCCTCGCGCGCATCCGCACTGCGGACCTCAAGCGCGTCGAAGAAACCGTCTTTCTGGTCGAGCATGACCCGCCCCCCTATACCTTGATCCAACCTTGCAGATGCGTCCGCCCCAGCGCCGCGTCCAATACCGCCGCCACCGTGTCCAGCTTGTCCGGCGGCCACTGCCAAAACTCCACCGCCACATCGCTCAGGATGAACGTTGGCGCGCCATCATCCACCAGGGCGTTGATGTCGACCGAAGCCTCGCAGGCCACACAGGCCACCTCGCGCGAGGGGTCCTCTCCGTCGGAATAGACGTTGAACAGCTCAAAGCACCGCTCTTGCTGCGCGCGGGCCTGATCGCTTTCGCCCTCGCCATCCATAACCGTGCCGCACGCGGGGCATCGGAAGTTCGGCGTAATCACGAAGGGCCCGTGGTTGATGTATTTCGGTCCGGCGAAAACCACCCCGTTGATCGATTTCAGAACGGTGCCATCGGGCAAGATATGCTCCGTCGTCTCGATCCCGGCGGCAGGCCCCGGTCGAAACGTGGGGCCCCTCGGCGCGTAGGCGGCTGTTTCATCGGCCTCGCCCGCGATCCAGCCCTGCCCTCTCAGCGCGGCCTCACAGGCAAGCAACGTCTCCGCCGCCTGCGCACGGGGCACATCGGGGTAGCCGAAAATCCCGTAACTCGTGCTCATGACAACCAGCGCTTGCGACGGCGGTACGAGCGCACGTCGCGGAAGCTCTTGCGCCCCTCGTCGCTCATGCCAAGGTAGAACTCCTTCACGTCCGGGTTCTCTCGCAACTCCGCCGCCGGGCCGTCCATAACGACGCGGCCGGATTCCAGAATATAGCCATAGTGGGCGAACCGCAGGGCCACGTTTGTGTTCTGCTCAGCCAGCAGGAACGTCACGCCCTGCTCTTCGTTCAGGCGCTTCACGATGGTGAAGATCTGCTCCACCAATTGCGGCGCAAGGCCCATGGAGGGCTCATCGAGTAAAATGGTCTCGGGCTTCGACATCAGCGCGCGGCCAATCGCGCACATCTGTTGTTCCCCGCCGCTGGTATACCCCGCCAGCGAGGTCCGCCGCTCTTTCAGCCGTGGGAAATATTCATATACAAGATCCAGATCCGCCGCGATGGCCCCGCGCCCGTCCTTGCGGGTGTAGCTGCCCGTCAGCAGGTTTTCCTCCACGGTCAGGTGCTCGAAACAATGGCGGCCTTCCATGACCTGGATCACGCCGCGCTCCACCAGATCCGAGGGGTTGAGGTCCTGCACCCGCTCGCCGCGATAGGAAATCGCGCCCTTCGTGACCTCCCCGCGCTCGGAATGCAACAGGTTGGAAATCGCCTTCAACGTCGTCGTCTTGCCCGCACCATTGCCCCCCAGCAATGCGGTGATGCCGCCCTTGGGCACCTTCAGCGACACGCCCTTCAACACAAGGATCACGTGGTTGTAGATCACTTCGATATTGTTGACCTCCAAAAGCGTCTCCGCCTCGGCGTCCACATGTGTCGTTTGATCCAACATCTCGTCCATCCCCAATTAAGGTTAATGCGCGCGCGAGGGGCCTAGCACCGCTCCCCCGCTTCATCTTGCCAAATACAACTCGATCCGGCGGCAACACACCGCGCTGCCGCCGGAGATGTCAGATCAGCTGTCGCCCCAAAGGGACGCCATGCTCAGGACTCGCCGCACTGCGGCCCGATCCCGTTCTCCTCGGCATATTGCGCCGAGTCTTCCATGACCAAAGGCTGCGTCACACTGTCGTCAGGGGCGATGAAATCGGTCAGCGTGACCCAGCTCTCACCGTCCCACTGCTGCATGATCGCCATGCCCGTGCCGCCGTGATCTTCGCAGGTCACCGCGAATTCCGGCCCGATGCCCGGCATGCCAAGCTCTTCCATACGCGCGTTGGTGATCTCCAACGCTTCCATGCCATCCCGCATCATCGAGGCATCGATCTGCGCCACGCCGTGGATCTCCTGCGCCGTCGCAGCAGCCTCGGCCGCCAGCATCGCCGCATACATGCCGCGCGTGTACAGCACGTTGCCCAGGTTGCTGCCATCGCCAGCGCCCAGGCCCGCGTCGATCACCAACTCCTGGATCTCACTGAAGACCGGCATGTCGCCCAAACGGTTCATGTTCAACGACCGGTAGCCCGCCGCATCGGCACCCGCCGATTCAACGTCATGGTCGGCACCGGCCCACCAGTTGCCGATGAAGTTCTCCATCGGGTAGCGCGTGTTGATCGCCTCTTGAATGGCGACCTGGTTCATCACACCCCAGCCCCACATCACGACGTAATCGGGACGCTCGCGGCGGATTTGCAGCCACTGGTTGCCCTGCTCCTGACCGGGGTGGTCAACGGCAAGCTGGCTCAACTCGAAGCCATGCATTTCCGACAGCGTCTCCAGTGTGCGGATCGGCTCCCGACCATAGGCCGAGTTGTGATAAAGCAGCGCGATGGTCTGACCGCTCAGGTCGCCGTCATTCTCTTCCAGCAACTGGTTCACGATCACCGAGGCCGCGTCCCAATAGTTGGCGGGATAGTTGAACACATGGCTGAACACGTCGCCATTGGCAGCCGATGTCCGGCCATAGCCCATCGTGTGAAGCGGAATGCCGTCCGCCGTGGTGCGCGGGATCAACTGGTAGGTGATGCCCGTGGACAGCGGCTGATAGACCAGCGCCCCCATGCCGCGCGTGCTCTCGTAGCATTCCACGCCGCGCTCGGTGTTGTAGGCCGTTTCGCATTCCGGGACCGAGGTCATCACCCCCCCGATGCCGCCATCGCGCACGTTCAGCAGGGTCATGTAGTCCTGATACCCGTCCGAGAACGGGATCCCCCCCGCCGCGTAAGGCCCGGTCCGATAGCTGAGGTCCGGGAACACAAGGTCCGCCATTGCAGGCCCCGCCGCCATCGCACCTGCGACAGCCATCATTGTCAAAGTCTTCATCGGTTCATGTCCTCCCATGGATCGCTTCCGATTTCGCTCAAACCCTGCGCCTCCCAGCACCGGGGATCTTCCGTGGTCGTTCCTTTGAAAGCCGCCCTCCGGGGCGGGCCTCAATGCGGGAACGGCCACAATCTCAGTTTCTCTTTCGCCAACGCCCATAGGCGCGCAAGCCCGTGGGGCTCGACGATCAGGAAAAACATGATCAGCCCCCCCACGATGACGAACTCGAAATGGGTCGCCAAGGCGCTTTCCCAGTTCAATGTGCCGGTCAGGAAGTTCCGCAGAACGACCGGCAGGATCACCATGAACGCCGCACCCGCGAAGCTGCCGAAGATAGAGCCCAGACCGCCGATGATGATCATGAACAGCACGAGGAAGGACTTGGTGATGCCAAAGGCCTCCCCCACCTCTGCCGCGCCCAGATAGACGGTGAACAACAGCGCCCCCGCGATGCCGACGTAGAACGACGACACGGCAAAAGCCGTCAACTTGGCCTTCAGCGGGTTCACCCCGATGATTTCGGCGGCGATATCCATGTCGCGGATCGCCATCCACTGCCGCCCAACGCTGCCGCGCGTCAGGTTGCGGGCCACCCAGGCCAGCACGAAGGCGAAGAAGAAGCAGAACAGGTATTTCGCCCACGACTCCGCATTCGGGCCGGTCACAGCCATGTTGGTGAAGTAGAAGAAATCCCGCTCAGGCGCCGAGATCTGCCCCGAGGCCGAGTAGTTGTAGAACCACGGCACCTTGTTGAACAGCCACACCAGGAAGAACTGCGCCGCCAGCGTCGCCACCGCCAGATAGAACCCCTTGATCCTCAGGCTCGGCAAGCCAAATGCCACGCCCACCATTGCAGTCATCACGCCCGACAACAACGTGACCGAAATCATGTCCAGCCCCGGGAACGCCGTCATCAGCTTGTAGGACGTGTACGCGCCCACCGCCATGAACCCGCCGGTGCCAAGGCTGACCTGACCGCAATAGCCCGTCAGAATGTTCAGCCCGATCGCCGCGATCGCGTAGATCAGGAACGGGATCAGGATGGAGTTCGCCCAGTAATCATTGATGATGAACGGGATCACCAGCGCGCCCACGATCAGCACGAAGTAGTAGCGATACCTGTCGAACAGGATCGGGAATGTCTGGTTGTCCTCGGCGTAGGACGTCTTGAAATCACCTGCCTCACGGTAAAACATCAGCGTGCCTCCTCGACCTTGCGAGACATCATCACCCGACCGAAGATGCCGACGGCAAGGCCCACGGGCGTCAGGATCATCGGCCAGATCACGATATCGAGCGGCCCGACAAGTTCGGCGATTAGATACAGCAGCGACACCCAGAAGATGCCGAAACCGACCGTGGTCACGATGGCCCAGATCTTCTTCGGGCGGTTGCCCCCATCCTCGAAGGCCGGGCGTCCCTGGTTGGCGAAGGGGTTGGGCGGTGTCAGTTGTTTATCCATGGCTCAGACCCTCTCGATGATTTTTTCGCCGAACAGGCCCTGGGGCCGGAAGACAAGGAACAGCAGCGCCAGCACATAGGCGAACCAGTTTTCCGTCGCGCCGCCGATCATCGGGCCGATGGAGAACTCGAACAGCGCCTCTCCGACGCCGATGATGAGCCCGCCCACGATGGCGCCGGGGATCGACGTGAAGCCGCCCAGCATCAGCACCGGCAACGCCTTGAGCGCGATCAGCGACAGCGAGAACTGCACGCCAGACTTGCTGCCCCACATGATCCCCGCCACCAGCGCCACGATCCCCGCCAGCGACCAGACCAGCACCCAGACGTAGTTCAGCGAGATGCCAACGCTCAACGCCGCCTGGTGGTCATCGGCCACGGCCCGCATCGCGCGCCCGTTCTTGGTGTATTGCGAATATGCGATCAGCCCCATCACAAGGATCGCCGCAATCAGCGTGGCCGAGATATCAAGGTTGTCGATGAAAAACCCGTAGCCCAGCGCCTCGAACGTAGTCACATCGATCCAATCATTGATCCCCTGCGGCAGGCCCACGTCGAGGTTGCGGATCTCGCTCCCCCACATCAGGTCGCTGATGCCTTCAAGGAAATAGGCGAGGCCAATCGTGGCCATGAACAGGATTATCGGCTCTTGCCCCACCAGGTGTTTGAACACGAACCGCTGCACAAGATAGGCAAAGCCGATCATCACCACGACAGTCAGCAAGATCGCCCCAAGGGCCGGAACCTCCCAGCCGAAATAGTGGATGTCGGTGCCGAAAATCTCGTTGATCAGATGCGCAAAGGGCACGCGCCCGTCCTGGATGCCCACCAAGGTCATCGCCGCAAACAGCGCCATGACGCCCTGGGCGTAGTTGAAGATGCCGGACGCCTTGAAGATCAGCACGAAGCCAAGGGCCACCAGCGCATACATCACCCCGGTCATCAGACCGTTGAGCGTGACTTCCATCGCAAAGATCAGTTGTTCGGGCATGTCTCAGCTCTCCAAATTCGTCTCAATGACGGTCAGGCTCGTGGGCATTGCGGTCCGGTCGATCTCCACCTCGATCCGAGGTTCCCTCAGGAAGGTGGATTGCAGCGTCTCTGGCGTCCGGTCGATGCGGATCCAGTCCCCCGATGCGCGTGCGGCTTCAGCCCACGCGTCCACCTCTGCACCGAAGGGGCCAAACACCGCGCAGAATTGCACGACCGCCTCCGGGGTCGAGCGGACCAGTTGCCATTCCCGGAGCTCCTCCATCCACGTCTCTTGCACCGCGTCCGCGGCCATCAGGGTAAGGCCAAGGGTATCGCTGTCGCGCACCTCCACCATAGGCGTCAGGCAGCGGGCCTCAAACTGTGCAAACGTATCTTCCACCTGCGCCAAGGCAGGCGCGACGGCGCCCATCGTCGCCAGCATCATACCGACAGCCGTAGCCACAGAAAAACTACAGGGGCCAATCAGGGTCTTGCACCCTGAATTCCGGGCCATTTCAGTCATGGGCGACCCCCAGGTAGGCGTCGATCACTTCCTGGTTGTTGCGCACCTCATCCGGCGTGCCGTCGCCGATCTTCTTGCCGTAATCCATCACCACGACGCGGTCGGACAGGTCCATCACAACACCCATATCGTGTTCGATAAGCACGATGGTCGTCCCGAACTCGTCATTCACGTCGAGGATGAAGCGCGACATGTCTTCCTTCTCCTCCACGTTCATCCCCGCCATCGGCTCATCCAAGAGCAGGATCTGCGGCTCGGCCGCCAGGGCCCGCGCCAGTTCCACCCGCTTCTTCAGGCCATAGGGCAACCGCCCCACGGGCGTTTTGCGGATCGCCTGAATCTCAAGAAAATCAATGATTTCCTCAGCCTTCTGGCGGTTGGCAACTTCTTCCGCCTCGGCGCGGCCCCACCAGAACGCCTGCCCGAACAGACCCGTCTTCATATGGTTGAGCCGCCCGGTCATCACGTTGTCCAACACGCTCATCCCCTCGAACAAGGCGATGTTCTGGAACGTCCGCGCAATGCCCTGGCGCGCGACCTGAAAGGGCTTCATCGAGGGCCGCTTGGCCCCACGATAGAGCACCTCCCCTTCCTGCGGATGATAGAACCCGGAAATCACGTTCAGCATGGAGGATTTGCCCGCCCCATTGGGCCCGATGATCGCGCGGATCTCGCCCTCGCGCACATCGAACGAGATGTTCTTGATCGCTTCAACCCCCCCAAATCTAAGGGTAATATTGCGCATCTCCATGACCACGGGGCCGATCTGGCGCCCGTCAGCTGTCACATGGCCTTCTGCCGCATCAAGCATCTTTCACCCCCCTTTCGCGCGGGATGGTGGGTGGGGCGATGGCGCAAGCCGAGCGTATTTGCGAAGCAAACCCGCCCATCATTCCGCCGCCATCTGACCAGAGCTTACGTCCACGGTCGCCGCATCGATGATCTGCAACGTGGCCGTGATCTTGCCCTTCCGACCATCCTCGTAGGTCACTTCCGTCTCGGTATATTGCTCAGACTTGCCGCCGTACAAAGCCTCCAGCAGATCCGCGAATTTCTCCTCCACGATCCGCCGCCGCACCTTGCGCGTCCGGGTCATTTCCCCGTCGTCCGCGTCCAACTCCTTGTGCAGCACAAGGAACCGCGCAACCTGGCAGTGGGCCAGCATCGGGTCTTCCGCAACGGATCTGTTCACCGCCTCCACATGACCTTTGAGAGAGGCCAGCACCTGCGGATGCCCGGCCAGTTCCTGATAGGACGCATAGGCGATGTTGTTGCGTTCCGCCCAGTTTCCCACAGCGCTCAGGTCGATGTTGATAAAGGCGGTGCAGTAGTCTTTCTCGTTCCCGAAAACCACCGCTTCCAGAATGTCGGGATAGAACTTCAGCTTGTTCTCCACGAACTTCGGCGCGAACAGCCCGCCGTGGGCCATTTTTCCGACGTCCTTGGCGCGGTCCAGAATTCGCAAATGGCCCGTGCCTTCCTCGATGAACCCCGCGTCGCCCGTGGCGACCCAGCCCTCGGCATCCTTGGTGGAGGCCGTGGATTCCGCGTTCTTGAAATACTCCACGAAAGTGCCCGGCGAGCGGTAGAAGACCTCTCCGTTCTCCCCGATCTTCAGCTCCACCCCCGGTGACGGCACGCCCACGGTATCGGGTCGCACTTCGCTGTCTGGCTGTTGCGTGATGAAAACGCTCGCCTCCGTCTGACCGTAAAGCTGTTTCAGGTTGATCCCCAGCGCCCGGTAGAAATCGAAGATCTCGGGCCCGATCGCCTCACCAGCCGTGTAGCCCACGCGCACGCGGCTCATGCCCAACGTGTTCTTCAGCGGCCCGATCACCAGCAGATTGTCCAGCGCATAGGCAAGCTTCTCGCCCGTACTGACCGGTTTGCCATCCAGGATCTTGGGCCCAATCTCCTTGGCGCGCGCCATGGCCCGATCAAAGAGGCGCTTCTTGAACCGGCCCGCGTCCTCCATGCGGATCATCACCGAGGTCAGCAACGTCTCGAACACCCGCGGCGGGGCGAAGAAATACGTCGGCCCGATCTCACGCAGGTCGGTCATCATGGTGTCGGCCGACTCAGGGCAATTGACGCAGAACCCTGACCAGTAGGCTTGCCCGATGGAGAAGATGAAATCGCCCACCCACGCCATGGGCAGATAGGCCAGCACCTCATCCTCCGCCCGCAAACCGTCGAATTCACACGACGATTTGGATGTCTCGATGATATTGCGGTTCGACAGAACAACGCCCTTGGGCTTGCCCGTCGTGCCGGACGTATACAACATCACGCAGGTGCTGTCGTAGGTCAGTTCCGCCTCACGGGCGTGTAATTCGGGCAGCAGGCGTTGGTGCGCGGCGCGGCCTTCCGCCTGCACATCGTCCAGCGCGTTCATTTTCGAGTGGTCGTATTTGCGCATCCCGCGCCGATCCACGTAGACGATGTGTTCGATGCCGTGCAGCGTCTCCTGCGCCTCCAGCACCTTGTCGACCTGCTCCTGATCGCCTGCGATCACGAAGCGCGCGCCGCAGTGCTCCAGCACATAAGTCATCTCTTCGCTGACGGCATCCTGGTACAGCGGCACCGGCACGGCGCCCGCCATTTCCACGGCCACCATCGACCAATACAAGGCAGGCCTGTTGCGCCCGATGATGGCAACGTAATCGCCCCGTTCCAGCCCCAGCGCCAGAAGCCCCAGCGCCAGCGCCTCGATCTCGTCCAGCGTCTCGGCCCAGGTCCAGCTTTGCCAGATCCCGTATTCCTTTTCACGGTACGCATCGCGTGACCCGAACAGGGCCGCATTGCGGCGCAACAGCGCCGGTATGGATTGAGGCGCGCCCGCAGGCGGTGAGATATCGGCCAATCTATCCTCCCTATCGCCAACCCTCCCGGTTGGCGTGCACCGCAGGCACCCTCTTGTCCGAGGCGCTCTTCAGTTCGCCCACCGTGCCATACAAGCAGTGTCCGTCAAGCGTTACCTGACTTTTTCCCAAACCTTACGAATTGTAACAGCATGGCGGGCGGCCTTGGCGAATGCGGTGCAGGTCGCTAGCCATGGGTCATGGCACGCGATCCCACCACGGAATCCTTCACCCGCGCAGGTCTCAACCTGATTCAACAGGCCTTGTCGATCTATGACGCGGACCTGCGGCTGGCCGTGTCCAATCGGCCGTTTCAGGAAATGTTCGGCCTGCCCGAACACCTCGTCACGCCCGGCGCCCGGTTTGACGAGACGCTTCGGTTTCTCGTGACCCATGGCGAATACGGCGAGGTCGACGATGTCGACGCCTTCGTGCAGACGCGCGTCGATCAGGCCCTGGCCTTCCTGCCCCATTACCTGGAACGGGTGCGCGCCAACGGGCGGGCAATCAGCGTCGAAGGCTCGCCTCTGCCCGATGGGGGCTGGGTCACGGTCTATACCGATATCACGGCAGTCAAACGGCAAGAGGCGCTTCTGCGCGCCCGGTCCGAAGAGCTGTCCGATCAGGTCCTCACCCACACCGAAGAACTCGCCCTGTCCAACCGCCGCCTTGAGGCCACGATCATCCAGTTGCAGGAGGCCAAAGCCGCCCTGACCGAGATGGAGGCCCGCACCCGGCTGGTTACCGAGATGACGCCCGCCCACATCGGTCACATCGATGCGCGCGGCATCTACACCTTTACCAACCGACGCCTGTCTTCGCTGCTGCCGGGCCGTGCCAGCGACATCATCGGGCGCACCTTCGAAGAGGCCTTGGGGGATGAAACCGCCGCAATCCTGCGCCCCACGCTGGCGCGGGCCAGCGCCGGTGAGCCTGCGGTTCTGGAATTCACGGAACCCGCCTCCGGGCGCCGCATCCGAACCGCTTTCACCCCCGATGAACACGCCGATGGCGGCGTCTACCTTCTGTCCACCGATGTCACCGAAGAAGCGCAGGCCCGCACCGCGCTGGAGCAGACCCACAAGCGCGAACTGGCGGCGCAACTGACCTCGGGCCTTGCCCATGATTTCGCCAATCTGCTGACCATCATCCTTGGCCTGCAAGCGCGGTTGGAAAAGCTGCCCCTGCCCCACGGCGCCCACGAGTTGACGGGTGCCACCCGTATGGCCGTTCGGCGGGGCGGACTACTGCTTGACAAGATCGCCAATATGACCGGCGCGCGTGAGATCAGCCCCGCGCCCGTCGTGGTGCAGGATTTCCTCGCCGGTTTCACGCCCTTGGCCGAGGCGACCTTGCCCGACGGGGTCACGCTTGCCGTGACCTGCAACATTCCCCACCCCGCCTTGATGCTGGACGCGGGGTCCTTGCAAGACGGGCTGTTGAACCTTGTGCTGAACGCCCGCGATGGGATCGGCGACGCCGGAGAGATCACCCTGGCCCTGCGCGACGTGCAGGATACCTGGCTGGAGATCACAGTGGACGACACCGGGCGCGGGTTCTCGGAAACCGCCCTGAGGCAGGCCCTGAACCCGTTTTTCACCACCAAGGGCGATGAAGGATCGGGCCTTGGCCTGACGATGGTCTATGATCTGGTGAAACTTGCGGGGGGCACGATGGCCCTTTCCAACACCGCCCAGGGCGCGCGCGTCACCCTGCGCCTGCCGCTGCGCCCGGCCGAGGCCGAGGCCCGCCCCCGCCTGATCCTTCTGGTCGATGATATCTCTGAAATTCGCGCCCACGTCCGCGATCTGTTGACCGATCTCGGCCATCAGGTGATCGAGGCCGCCACGGCGGAAGAGGCACAGACGCTGGCCGACCTGCCCGGCCTGGACTGGGTGTTGTCCGACATCCATCTGGGCGGGACAGACGGCGTCGCCTTGCTGAGGGATATCGCGCAAAGGCATCCGGCCCTGCGGCTGGCCTTGATGACATCCTTGCCGCCCGACGATCCCCTGTTCGCATCGGGTGCCGCCCGCTGGCCCGTCTTGCGCAAAACCCTGGACGGCAGCGTCCTGGCGGGGCTTCTGACCACCAAGGTGACACCATGATCGACGCCCCCCTCGTGACCATACTCGATGATGAACCGCAGATCCGCGCCATGCTCTCCGAGGCCCTGCAAGACGCAGGCTTTCGCACCGCAACCTTCGCCCGCGCGACCGAATTCGAGGCCGCCCTGCGCCACACCACCCCCGATGTCTGCCTTGTGGACCTTGGCCTGCCGGACCGCGATGGCCTTGCGGTCGTTCACCGCCTGGCGCTGGAATCCGGGGCGGCGATCATCATCATCTCGGGCCGCGCCCAGGTGCAGGACCGCGTCACGGGGCTGGAGCTGGGGGCCGACGACTACATCATCAAGCCCTTCGATCCGACCGAGGTCATCGCCCGCGTCCGCGCCCGCCTGCGCAGCCCCAAGGCCCCGGACCGCGCCCAGAACACCGCACGTTTCAACGGCTGGACGGCGCAGTTCGACAGTTACATCCTGACCGACGCCAGTGGCGTCGAGACCCCGTTTTCCCATGCCGAAGGCGAGGTCCTGCGCCTTTTTCTCAATGCACCCAAGCGCTTGATTTCAAGGCAGCACATGCAAGAAAGCCTGGGCGGCGCGGCGGGTGACAGCTTTGATCGCGCCATGGATGTCCGCATCTCGCGGCTGCGCACGAAACTGGGCGAGGATCCCAAGAATCCACGCCTGATCAAGACGATCTATGGCGCGGGCTATATCTTTCTGGGGGATGTCACCTGGTCCTAGCGGCCCCGCCGGTCCGCTGATAGCCTTGCCGTGACTGGTGCCATGAAGGAGCCTCCCGATGCATCTCTGGGTCCGAGCGGAAGAACGCGCCAATGAGCGGCGCGTGGGCATCACCCCCGTAGGCGTGGCGCGGCTATTGGCCGACGGGCTTGACGTGACAGTCGAAGACAGCCCCTCGCGGATCCTCCCCATCGATGGCTACCGACAGTCCGGCGCCCGGATCGCCCCGGCCGGAACGTGGCGCGAAGCGCCCGAGGATGCCGTCATCTTCGGATTGAAGGAACTGCCCGAAGACACCGGCCCCCTGCGCCACCGTCACATCCTTTTCGGCCACGCCTTCAAGGGCCAGGCCGACGGGCCGCACCTGTTGCAGCGCTTCAAGGAAGGCGGAGGCACCCTTTACGATCTGGAATACCTGGTGGATGACGCCGGCCGCCGCGTTGCGGCCTTCGGCTACTGGGCCGGGTTCGTGGGCGCCGCGCTTAGCGTGGGGTCATGGGCCGCGCAACATGGCAAGGACCCGATGGGCGCGGTCAGCAGCTGGCCGGATCAAGACGCGCTCATCGCCGATATCAAAGCGCGCCTTGCTGACGCCGAAGCCCCCTTGCCCACGGCTTTGATCATCGGCGCCCTGGGGCGCACGGGCACTGGGGCGTCGGCATTTCTCAAGACCCTGGGTGTCACGCCGACCGCTTGGGACATGGCAGAGACGGCCCATGGTGGCCCGTTCCCCGAGGTTCTGGCCCACACGATCTTCCTCAATTGCATCCTCGCGATGGACGGTGTCCCCGTCTTTGTTGCTGCAACCGCCAAAAGCGCGCCGCGCGCCCTGCGCGTCATCGGCGATATCGCGTGCGATCCAAGTTCGGATTTCTCTCCGATCAAGGTCTATGACCGCGTGACAACCTGGGCAGATCCCACGCTTCGCGTTGCGGACAAGCCGCCGCTCGACGTTATGGCGATCGACAATCTGCCGTCGCTGTTGCCACTGGAAAGTTCCGAGGATTTCGCCGAGCAGCTGTTCCCGCATCTGCTTGCCCTGCCGCAAATCTATCAAGGTGTCTGGGGCCGGGCCCATGCAACGTTCCAAAGCGCCCTGAACGCTCTCTGACACCTTTTTCAAACGCGCCCGCAGGGCGCGAGGCTCCCCCGCGACGCCGAAGGCGGCGCAAACCCTACAACAGATCTTCTTCCTGCCCGGCCACATCCAGGTTCAGCGCCTCTGCGCCCGCCTCCAGATGATCCGCGAAATGGGGGCTCCCGAACAGGTAATCCGCCGTGGGGACCGACGCCTCCTGGCGCGCCATGGTGATGGCCTCTTCAAGCTCCTCCGCCTCGTAGCTGCCGCGTCCGATCCAGAAGATCGCGACCAGCTCGACCTGTTCTTCCTCTGGCAACCGTTCGATGAAGCTGCGCAATTCGCCTTCCGCGCGTCCCATCTCCCGGCCCATCAAAATCACTTGGGCCACGGCCCGCGTTGAGATTTCCATATCCCGCTCCTTCCGGTTTCTGTTCCTACACAATCAGAAGCAGGGCCCGGGCGCTTTGACTCAGAACAAGTCTCAGCGGCGGAAGAAGATCCACTCGTAGATTGATGTCGGCAGGAACCGTGACAGGCGGAACAGAAGGCTGAAGCCCATGGGGAACGCCTTGTGGAACGAGCTTGTGTTCATCTGCTCGAACACTTCGCGCGCGGCGGCTTCTGGCGTCATCATGAAGGGTTTGGAATGCGGATTGTCGTCCTGCATCTGGGTCTCGATGTAACCGGGGTTGGCCAGTTGCACGAGGATGCCCGTGTCCTTCAGATCCCCATGCATCGATTCCGCCAGCGCCATAAGGCCCGCCTTGGATGCCGAGTAACCGATGGAGCCCGGCAGGCCCCGGTAAGCCGAAAGGGATCCGATCAGCACGATGTGGCCCGCATTGCGTTCGACCATGGGGCCGATCACCTGGCCAATGACGCGCGCGGCCCCCAGCAGGTTGACGTCAAACAACTGTTCGACCTTGTCGGCATCCCATTCCGTGGCCTTGATCAAGGTGCCAAGCCCGGCAAGGAACACGATCCCGTCGACCTGGCCCACCGCCTCTGCCGCCGCCTCGACCGAGGCGCGGTCCGACACGTCCATCGGCACGACGGTCGCGGCGCCCGGCAGGCTGTCTGCCACGGCGGTCAGCTTGTCCTCGGATCGGGCGGACAGCACGACCTCGATGCCGGATCGGCTCATCAGGCCAGCCAGTTCGCGCCCCAACCCGTCAGAGGCGCCGATCAACCAATACCGCTTTCCCGTCCAATCCTGCATTAAAAATCCTCTCTCTCGCCCGCTGGAAGGGGCGTTATCAATAACAGCGCCATCGCGCCCAATTTCAGCACGCAAGGCACCCCTGCGTATAAATAGGCCAGAAGCACAATCGCCCCCTCGGGTGAGGTCTCACCTGCGCGAAACCCCGCCGCCTCCAGGGCTGGAAGTAGCGTGATCGCGGCTATGGCCAACGTGGCTTTGGACACAAAGTTCCACAAACCGAAGGCTTCGCCCGCATCGGGGGCGACGCGTTCCATTCTTGCGGCAAAGGCTGCGGGCAGCAACGCGAAATCCGCGCCAAGGGCGAAGCCCGTGACGACACAGACGGCCGCGAAGGCCAAGGTGTCGCCGGGGCCAAGGGCCAGAGCGCCCGCGAAGCCTGCAATGGCAAGGGTCATGGCGCTCAACAACATGGGGCGGCTGCCATAGCGGGTGGCCAGAGCGCTCCAGACGGGGGCAGAGGCGGCGGCCATGATGAAGAACAAGATCAGGTAGGCACCCGCCCAAGCGCCCGCCTGCAACACGCTTTCGACGTAAAACAGGAACAGGGTTGAGGAGACCGCCACCGGCGCGGCGTTCAGAAGGGCAATCACCAGAAGTCGGCGCGCCAACGGGTCCCGCAGGACCGGCCCGAAACCGCCGGAGGACGGCGCAGAACCTCCACCCCAGTCGTGTCGCATCAACCAGACGGCCAGTGCCGCAAGCACCACAAACGACACGGCAAACCCGGTGAAGCCCAGGACGAACGGCGCAATCGATGCCACGCAAACGCCCAGAAGCGCGCCGGTTTCCCGCCATGCCGCCAGCTTGAGGTGGCCGCCCCGCACCCGCGCAGCAGCGGTCACGCCCTCGGAATACATCGCGATGGTCAGGAACGAGAAGGATGAGAACAGGCCCACCATCGTCAGCGTGAACCACACCAGCGGCGGCAAGGGCGGCGCGATGGCGAAGAGGCCAAGCATCGAGGCCGCGATGACGCCCGCGCCCACCATCACGGCCATACGGCGGGCACCGCGCAGGCGGCCCACCAACCAGCCCAGGACCGGGTCCTGCACCACGTCAAACAAGCGCAACCCGAACAGCACCGCGGCCAGCGCCGTCAGGCTGACGCCGTAGGTGTCGACGTAGAACTTCGGCGCATGGATGTAGATCGGCAAACCCGCGCTGGCGAGCATGGCGGCAAAGACGGCGTATCCGGGCAGCGACGGCGCGGGCGTGTCCCTCAACGAGAGACCTCCTCCACCGGCGGCTCGGGGCGGTCACGGTAGGACGCGCCTTTCCACCACAGCTTCAACGCCTGCCAGTGGATCAACGTCAGCACCCGACGCGACCCGAAGGGCCGCCGCAGTGCCGCGCGCAGGATGGATCCGTTGGTCAACTGCTTTCTCGCGCCGGTCAGGGTGGCCAGAACCCCCTCGTTGCCGGTCGTGAACTCGATCCAGACGCCAACGCGATCCGGGCGAATATCGAACCGGAAGGCATAGCCCCCGTCGATCGGCTGGAAGGGCGAAACGTGGAAAATCTTCGTGGCGGTCAGCGTGTCTTCCCGGCTGATGGGGCGCTGATCGTGATGCGCGCAGAGGTATGAATGGCGATCGCCAAAGGTGTTGGACACTTCCGCAATCACCGCCCGCAGACGGTTCTGGCGGTCATAGGCCAGCCAGAAGGACACCGGGTTGAAGACATGCCCCAAGACACGCGGTTGCGCCAACAGCATCAGCTTGCCATCGGTCACGCCAGCCAGCCCGTGGGCCTCCAGCACCTCGCGCGCCCAGGGTGCGCCAACACCGGCCTTCGGCGCGCCGCCATGGTCGCTGTCGTGCAGCGAAAACACCCCGCCCCGGTTACGCCCGAAGAACGCGGGCCCTCGCGCGGGGGCCTCGGCGTCCAGCATCACGTAATCGATGCCGTAGGTGAAGGCATTCTCCACCGCACCCCGTCGGCCATGGAACGTCTGCCCCTGAACATGATCGACGGCGCCGTTCATGCGACCAACGCGCTGGCGTGGCGGGATTTCAGGCTTTCCACGACATCCATCGCCGAGGCGTAGCCATCTTCGTGGAAGCCGTTCTTCATCCAGGCACCGCAGAACCATGTGGCGTTCTCGCCGTTCATCTGCGCGATGGTTTTCTGCGCCGCCAAGGCAGGCAGGTCATAGACCGGGTGGCGGAAGGTGGCGGTGTCGTAGATCAGCTTGTCGTCGATGGGCGCGCGCGAGTTGAGCGTCACGAACATCGGGTCGCTTTCGGGGATCGGCTGGAGGCAATTCATCCAATAGGTCAGATCGATCGGACCGCCGGTGAAGCCCGGACGCTCGGTATAGTTCCAGCTGGACCATGTGGCCCGGCGCTTGGGCATGGAGCGAGCATCAGCATGCAAAACCATCTGGTTCGATTGATAGCGCACGGCCCCCAGCGCCGCTATTTCCGTTGTCGACGGATCGGCCAGCATCGCCAGGGTATCGTCGGAATGGGTGGCGAAGACGACCTCGTCGAACGCCTCCCAATGGCCCTGTTGTTGGACGTGCACCCCGGTGGCGTCACGTTTGACGGCCTCGACCCCACGACCAAGGCGGATGTCCACGCCGCGCGAACGCATCGCCGCTTCCAGCCTTGTGACATACTCGATGGACCCGCCCTGCACCGTGTACCACTGGTGTTGCCCGGTGGCGGCCAACAAATGGTGGTTGCGGAAAAAGCGCACCAGCGCTTGCGCCGGGAAATCCATGATTTCCTCTTTCGGCGTCGACCAGATCGCGCCCGAAACCGGCGCCAGGTAATATTCGCGGAACCACGGCCCCATGTTCATCTGGTCCATCAACTGCCCCAGCGTGATCGTGCTGTCGGTGGCGACGCTTGACGCCTCGGCGTTGAAGCGCATCAGGTCACGGACCATCCGCACGAAGCCCGGACGCAGCAGATTGGCCGGTTGTGCCAGAAGCGCGCGCAGGCTGCGCAACCCGTACTCGATCCGCCCGCCATCGATAGAGGCCGCAAATGACATGTCCGACAGGGTCGTCGGCACGTCCAGTTCCTCGAACAGCCGCACAAGGTTGGGGTAGTTCACGTGGTTGAACACGATAAAGCCGGTATCGACAGGCTGATCACCGTTCTTGCCCGCCACCACGGTGCGCGCGTGGCCGCCCAGGCGGCCCTCGGCCTCGATCAATGTGACGTGGTGGTCAGTGGCCAGATGATAGGCTGCCGCCATCCCTGAAATCCCGGCCCCGATAACGGCAATCTTCTTGGATCCCTGAACGGGCGTTTCAAACGGCATGGTATCCCCTGGCTCTGTCGTTGTTCGTTGAAGGGTATACGCAGTGCAACCGGAAGAGGATCAAAGAAAAACCCCCGCGGGATTAATCATTTCAGGTAAAACCATTTCACTGCGAAGGTAAGAGTGATCCAACCTAGGAGATGCGGCGTAACATGAATAAGCTGATCGGGAACGACCACGCACTTTTGACAGTGGCTCGGGTGGAGAGTACCCCCATAGCGGGCTACCTGTAAGCCTTAGCCGCTGCGTGGAAAGACCGTGACCGCAAACGAACACACAGAAGCGCAATGGGTCGCCTGCATGGCAGCCATAGCGCAGGACCAGGATCAGTCCGCCTTCGCCGAGGTCTTTCGGCACTTTGCCCCACGGGTGAAGGCGTTCTTGATGAAATCCGGGGCTGATGCCAGCCTCGCTGAAGATTGTATGCAGGATGTCATGGCCACACTTTGGCGCAAAGCACATATGTATGATCCGGCACGCGCCTCGGTGGCGACGTGGATCTTCACGATTGCCCGCAATCGCAAAATCGATCTGCTGCGCCGCTATGCCCGCCCCGAGCCGGAGGAACTGCCCTGGGGCCCCGAACAGGCGCCCGATCAGGCCGACGTCCTCGCCCTGCAACAAGACACGACCCGCCTGGCAGATGCCCTTGCCGGCCTGCCTGAAAAGCAGCGGGAGCTGATAAAACATGCCTACTTCGGAGATCTTACCCATTCCGAGATTGCGCTTGAAACAGGGTTGCCCCTTGGCACGATCAAGTCGCGGATTAGGTTAGCTCTTGATCGGCTTAGACATTCGATGAATTGAAACACCTGAAGAACGACAGAATTACATGACTGACACACATCACTCCGTACCCGACGACATGTTGATGGGCTATGCCTCCGGATCGCTGGCAAAGGCCTTCGATCTTGTTCTGGCGACCCATGTGTCGCTTTCCGATGACGCCCGCGCCCGGCTTGAGACGTTCGAAGCGCTCGGCGGCGCTGTCCTGTGCGACATGGAAGCTGTCGAGGTGGCCGACGACAGTCTGGAACAGACCATGGCCAAGATCCGAGGCGCTGCCCCGATCGAGCGGCCGACGCCTTCGACCGGCACCTTCCCCGTGCCGCTGCAAGCTTTTGTGGGCGGCGATGAAGAAGCCGTGCGCTGGCGGTCCATCGGCGGCGGTGTGAAGCAATGTGTCCTGCATTCGGATGATCAAGGCACCGCGCGATTGCTGCTGATCCCCGCAGGCAAGGCCATGCCCCAGCATAGCCACCATGGCACCGAGATGACCTTGGTCCTGAAGGGTGCCTTCCGCGATGAAGACGGCGTTTTTGCCCGCGGTGATCTGGAGGTCGCGGATTCCGAGACCAACCACCAACCCATTGCCGAGCCCGGCGAAGACTGCATCTGTCTTGTCGCCACCAACGCCAAGTTGAAGTTTCAGGGCCTGCTGCCCCGCATCGCGCAGCCGTTCGTGGGCATCTAAGCCCGCCTTGGCCATACGCCCTGATCGCCGCTCCGCTGGGGCGGCGTTTCGCGTTCTGGGCCCCGCCCCCTTGCCAGCGCGCAGGATATGCGCGACCGAGGGGGAGTTGCCTCAAGCGGTGTGCGCCCCATGACCTTCACTCTGCAAGATCCTCCCCTCCCCAGCCTTGCCCGGTTCCGGGCCCTGCGTGCCTATGGCGCAAAGGAAACCATGCTGCGCCGGATGGAGTTGGATCTGATCGGCTCTCTCGATCTTGCAGGGGATGTGCTGGACTTCGGCGGCGGCACGACCACCAACTACGCACCGTTCCTGTCCAAGGGCGCGACCTACCGCTCGGTCAACATCTCCGATGAATTCAAGCCCACAGACCTGGTGAAGGTGGGGGACCCAATCCCTTTTGCCGACGCGCATTTCGATGCCGTCATCACCTTCAACGTGCTGGAACACATCCACGACGATGTCGCCTCCCTGCGCGAGGTCACGCGCACCCTCAAGCCCGGCGGCACCCTGCATATCATCGTACCGTGGATGTATCCCGTCCACGGCCATCCCGATGATTTCAACCGCCACACCCCCAGTTGGTGGGGCGCAACGCTGGCCGACCTTGGCTACCCGGATGCAAAGCTCTTGCCGCTGGTGTTCGGGCGGCGCACCTCGGCCCTGATGATCAAGGGACGCGGCGACAGGGCGATCCGGGGGATCGTGGAAACCCAGGCCGCACTTTTCGATATCCTGGAGGCCCGCGCCCGTTTCGGCGGCCAGGCCACCTACGCCGGCCGCCGGGGCGAAACCGTCTGGTCCTCGGCCCCCGGCTGGTACATCACTGCCCGAAAGGCCGCGCCATGAACCGCTTCGGCCCCACCCGGGGCGAGCTGAAACTGCGCCTCGCCATCAGCCTCGGTGGCCTTGCGCTATTGATCGCGGCCTATGCGAGCCGCGGGATCTCTGGTATCGCCTCGCTGGAAATCGCGATCATCGGCGGGGCGTTCTTTGGCGGCTCGGCCCTGTGGTCTGCCTGGCAATTGCGAAAGGGCCCCCCTGAATGAGCACCGGTCAAATCATCCGCGTCGTCCTCGAAGTCCTCGTGTTCGCGGCTTGGGCGTACATGACGTACCGTATGGTTACGACCGCGCAACAGCGGGCCGCCGCAAAGGGCGACACCCTGACCGCGCAGATCCGCGCGTGGTTCACCTCCCCGGACGACAAGCAGGACCGCAACACCTTCGTCTGGCTCAGCCTTGTGCTGGCGGCGATGATCGCCACGAATGTTCTGTTGCCCCAGTGACCGCGCCTCCAGTGACCCCGCCGCCAGTGACCCCGCCCAATACGTCCTTCACCTACGCGCCGCCCGACACGCCCCTCGACATCCTCCACGAGGATCACGAGCTTCTGCTGGTCAACAAGCCTGCGGGCTTGCTGTCGGTGCCGGGCAAGGGCGAACATCTGGCCGATTGCCTGATCGCCCGCCTGCAAGCCGCCTTCCCCGAGGTTCTTCTGGTCCATCGCCTGGACATGGACACCTCGGGCGTCATGGTCTTCGCCCGCACACCCCACGCCCAACGCCACCTCGGCCTGCAATTCGAGAAACGCCATACCAAAAAGGCCTATGTCGCCCGCGTCTGGGGCGAGGTGGCCGAGGCGTCGGGCCACATCGACCTGCCCCTGATCGTCGACTGGCCCAATCGCCCTCTGCAACATGTGAACCATGAAACGGGCAAACCCGCCCAAACCGATTGGCGCAGACTGCGGGTGGAGGATGGGACGACACGCATGCGCCTCTTCCCCAAAACCGGCCGCTCGCACCAACTTCGCGTGCATATGCGGGAGATTGGCCACCCGATCCTGGGCGATCCCTTCTACGCCACAGGCCCCGCCCGCGACTTCCCGCGCCTGATGCTACACGCCGAAAGCCTGAAACTCCGCCACCCCGACGGCGGCATCGGCATGACCTTCCGCGCAAAAGTTCCATTCTGAAACAGAGCCGTCTTGAAGCGCCGCTCAAATACGCTCCGGGCTTTCAGATGACCAAGAAATTGGCGCGCGCATCGTCCCACGCAGCAAGAAATTAACACTTGGTGGCGGGAATCAGACCTTCCCGAGACTACCCAAGGAACGGCCCGTGGACGAGCGATCTGAACTCGCGCGCTCTTTCGTCGGGCCCCTCGCGCTCTGCCAGTTCAATGCTGTCACGGATCGCGGTCCCATCTGAATACCGGTCAACAGTGCGCGTCACCACGTCTGTCGCTTCAATGACTTCGTAACAAAGCAATGATGGCACATCGCTCGCCACAGGGTTCTCCGGCCAGCGGCATTTGAAACATCAAACCTCATAGTCCATTCTTTTGCTCCCGGTTTGGACATGACGGCCAGACGATCCACGATCCCGCGCCGCCTCGATCAGGGCGCTCCAAGCTCCCCCTCAAAAGGCTGCACCACTGACAAATACAGCCCAAGCGCGTGGCAGGGAACACTACCTCAGACGCGCGGCCCCTTTCATCTTGCTGGAAGAACTCTCGCCGAAGGCGCCCGGCATCACGACCCGCGCCGTCTCCCGAAGTATCGCACCCTGCGGGAGGGCGGGAGGGGCGGCGTTTGCGCTTTTTGCCCTGCAAAAAGCCGCAGACCAGCGTCTCCCCGCCCGCCTCAAGACACCGCAACAAAAAAGGGGCCGCTCCCGCAGCCCCTCCTTCCATCGCCTGCGCTCACCTTGCCAAAAGGTTAACGCTTTCTTCGAAAACGCACGTTTTCAATGGCTTACGCAGATGCTCAAGCTTGATCACCCCCAGCCAGAGACCGCTTTCGTCTCCAGGAACTCGTGCAGGCCAAACCGCCCGCCCTCGCGCCCGTTGCCCGATTGCTTGTAGCCCCCAAACGGAGACCCCTGCGCAAATCCCTGCCCGTTGCCCTCGACCATGCCTGAGCGCAACTGCCGCGCCACGCGGCGGAACTTCTCGACGTCGCCGGTCTGCACATAATTCGTCAGGCCGTAGTCCGTATCGTTGGCAATCGCGACGGCCTCGTCCTCGCTGTCGAACGGCATGATCGACAGCACCGGCCCGAAGATCTCTTCGCGGTAGATCGTCATGTCGGGCGTCACGTCGGCAAAGACGGTCGGGCGGATGTAGTAGCCCCGGTTCAGGTGCCCCGGTCGCCCGGTGCCACCTGCAATCAGCTTTGCGCCCTCATCGATCCCCACCTGGATCAGGTCCTGGATCTTGTTGAACTGCAACTCGGATACCGCCGGGCCGATGTGGCGCCCTTCCTCGGATGCAGGCCCCACGGTCACCTTGGCCGCCGCTTCCGCCGCCTGCTCGACCGCCTCGTCATAGCGAGACCGCTCCACCAGCATCCGCGTCGGCGCGTTGCACGATTGGCCGGTGTTGCGGAAGCAGCGGATGACGCCCTGCTTCACGGCTTTCTCGTCGGCGTCCGCGAAAATGATGTTCGCGCCCTTGCCGCCCAACTCCAGGCTGATCCGCTTGATCGTCTCGGCCCCGGCCTTCGAGATCAGACGCCCCGCGCGGGTGGACCCGGTAAACGAAACCATATCCACGTCAGGGTGCGCCGACAGCTGGCTACCCACCCCCGGCCCATCGCCGTTCACCATATTGTAGACGCCCGCCGGTACACCTGCTTCGTCCATCATCTCGCTGAACAGAATGCCCGACAGCGGTGCAATCTCCGACGGCTTCAGCACCATCGTGCAGCCCGTCAGAAGCGCCGGCACGACCTTCAGCACGATCTGGTTCATCGGCCAGTTCCATGGCGTGATCAGCGCGCAGACGCCAATCGGCTCATAGATCGTACGCTCTGTCGGTGCCCAATCGCCCAAGGGATGATCCCAAACGAAGTCCTTCGCGGCACGGATGAACCCCTCCAGGTGCCACGATCCTGCCCCGACCTGCTGCGCGCGCGCCAGATCCTGCGGGGCGCCCATCTCTCTGGAGATCGCCTGCGCCATTTCCTCGGCGCGGGCGTTATAGACCGACAGCAGCTTCTCGGCGACGGCGATACGCTCGGCCGGGTCCGTGACGCCCCAGGTGGTGAAGGCCCGGCGCGCGGCGGCGACCGCCGCATCCGTGTCGGCCTGGTCCCCTAGCGATATCGTCTCGCAGACCTCTTCGGTCGAAGGATCGATCACGGCCAGATCACGGGCCTTCGCAGGCGCCACCCACTTGCCGTCGATGTAGAAGTTCTTTGCGTTGCTCATGGAAGCCTCCGGTCTGTTTCGCGCGGGACCGTGACAGCGGACGCGGTGCGGCGCAAGACCCCCTGGACCAAGGGCCCGCGATCGGCAGAACACGCGTCCGCCCCACGTCCCTGCACGCGAATTTCACCACTTTTGTGTGACACTGTCACTGTTATCCCGGCGCAGAATGCTTAGGTTCCGCGATGAAACACATCTGACGGCAGAAGGAGAGCACCCCATGGGCCTGCGCATCAACGACGAAATTCCGAACATCACGGTCGAAACCGATCAGGGCACCACCACGCTCCACGACTTCGTGGGCGACCAGTGGGCGATCCTGTTCTCACACCCCAAGGATTTTACCCCCGTCTGCACGACCGAGTTCGGCGCCGTGGCGCAACTGGCCGATGAATGGGCCAAGCGCAACACCAAGGTGATGGGCATCTCCGTGGACGGTGTGGAAGAGCACAAGAAGTGGAAGACGGACATCGAAGCCGTTGGTGGCGCCAAGGCGACGTTCCCGATTGTCGCCGACACCGATCTGGCGCTGTCCAAGGCCTTCGACATGCTTCCTGCCGAGGCCTATCTGCCCGACGGCCGCACCCCTGCCGACACCGCCACCGTGCGCGCCGTGTTCATCATCGGGCCGGACAAGCAGCTGAAACTGTCGATGACCTACCCGATGAACGTCGGCCGCAACTTCGCCGAGGTGTTGCGCGCGCTGGATGGCTTGCAGACGGCGGCCAAGGAAAACGTGGCAACGCCTGCCAACTGGACTCCCGGCCAGGACGTCGTCGTGCCCATGGGTGTCTCTGACGAGGACGCAATCGCAAAGTACGGCGCCATCGACACCAAGCTGCCCTACCTGAGGATGGCGAAGCTTCCGGGCTGACGCCGACACCACAGACAAACAAAAGCCCCGGCCAATCGGTCGGGGCTTTTTCGTGTCGCAGATCGTTGCGGCTTAGCTGTGCAGAACCGCGCGGCTGCCGGTGCGCACGTTCTCGGCCAGTTGGATCACATGGTCGTTGACCAGACGCACACAGCCCGACGAGGCAGAGGTGCCGATCGACCACGGCTGCGGTGTGCCGTGGATGCGCAGATATGTATCGCGTCCCCCGGCATAGAGGTACAGCGCGCGGGCACCCAAGGGGTTATCGGGGCCGCCGGGCACGCCGCCCGCGTATTGGGCATAAACCTCGGGCTCGCGCGCGATCATGTTGGCGGTGGGCGTCCAGGACGGCCATTCGACCACCCGCTGGATGCGGAAGTTGCCGGGCTGGTACAGGCCCGCGCGGCCCACGGCCACGCCATAGCGCATGGCCGTGCCGCCCGCTTCGATGTGGTACAGGAACCGCGCCGTTGGATCGACGTGAATGTCGCCAACGTTCAATCCGCCGTTGGCTGCCACGCGTGTGGGCATGAAACGCTCATGCAGGCCCCAGGGGTTGGGTCCCGCCAAAACGGTGTCCGCCGGCTCGTCAATCTCGATCCCCACGGCATCCTGCGCGAAAGCAGGCGCAGCAAGCGCGCCTGAAAACAGCGTCGTTGTCGTAATGATGAAATGGCGGCGGGTCAGCATTATATTCGGTCCTAAACGGTCTTTGTATGGAATCACTAAGGCTAATGTTTCAACCCAGGCACCTGTGGACAAGTCCCCAAGGGTACGCTTCTGGTCACATCTGCGTAAGGAAATCCTCTATCCTTTGCCTCTGGGTGCGATTCTTCGCCTGAACCGGGTAATTTCGACACACTAGTCGCCCCGAAGGCCAAGGCCCCCATACCGGCCGCAGGCGGCAAATCGCGTTGAAGCCTTGCGCTTTTCGGGGTCCGCCAACAGAAATGGCCATGGATCACGCCCCCTCTTCCCTCGAATCTGTCATTCTGGGCGTCTTGCTGTGCGCGATGGCCTATTCACTGCTCAGCAAGGCGATCTCCAGGACGATTCTGACGTTGCCCCTGCTTTTCGTGGCCATCGGCTACCTTTTCGCGCCTGCAACCCAAGTCTTCGGCACCCCGGTCGAGTTGCGAGGCTCGGTGCGCCTTCTGGCCGAGGTGACGCTGGTCCTGGTCCTCTTTGCCGATGCCAGTCATGTCCGGTTTGCGCAGTTGAAGACCAGTTTCACGATTCCCCTACGGATGCTGATCCTGGGAATGCCCGCCACCATCGCCCTGGGCACGCTCGTGGTGTTCGTCATTTTCCCCGAGGGTGGTTTGGCCTTGGCCTTTCTGACGGCAGCCCTGCTGACCCCCACCGATGCCGCGCTTGGCCAAAGTGTGGTTTCCAGCCCCGATGTGCCCGAGATCCTGAGCCAATCGATCAACGTCGAAAGCGGGCTGAACGACGGCCTCGCGCTGCCCTTTGTCCTGTTGGGCGCGGTCCTGGCCTCCAGCGCAATGCAAAGCACCGACGGGTTGGCCCTTCAGGCCGCCACACAGCTTGTACTTGGGCCGCTGGTGGGCATCGCGGTGGGATGGGGCGCAGCCCGGGCGCTGGACGTCGCGCAGCGGCGCGACTGGATCGTCGAAAGCGCCGAGGGCATCGTCTTCCTGTGCACGGCCCTGATCTGTTTCCTCGCGGCAGAGCTGATCAACGGAAACGGCTTCATCGCCGCCTTCGTCGCGGGCGCGGTCTTCGGCAACACCTACCGCCACGACATCCACTTCATCAGCGAATTCATGGAGGGCGCGGGACAGCTTCTGACCATGGCGGCATTCCTCATGTTCGGCGCCCTGATGCTGCCCGATGGCCTGTCCCACTTCACGTGGTCCACCTGCCTCATAGCCCTGTCGTTCCTGACCCTGGTGCGCGTTTTGCCGATCTTTTTGTCGCTGACAGGCACGGGCTTGGCGGTGCGGGAGAAACTTTTCCTGGGCTGGTTCGGCCCGCGTGGCCTCGCGTCGATCCTGTTCACCCTCATCATGATGGATGAATTCGAATTGCCTGCGGAAGGAGAGCTTCTGGCCTGCGTCTCGCTGACCGTCGCGCTGTCGGTCCTGCTTCACGGGATCAGCGCCACCCCGCTGGCCAAGCGCATCGCGCGCCGCACCAAGCCCTGACGCGGCACTCACGCGCCGTGCGTCTGCGTCCCGAACAGGGTATTTCGTTTCGCGCCGCCGATGAAATCGAATCCGAAGGTGTCGATGTCCCGGGCGTACCAGTCGGCCACGATCTGAATCGTGCGATCCGTATAAACCTCGGTATACGAGGTGGCTGCGGTGCCAGAATCGTTCTTGCGACGCAGGTTCGTGACCCCGAAATAGGCCGCGACGTCGGCATCCAGTGCCTCTAGCCGCAGGATATCGCAGGCGACGGTGCCGGTTTCGTCCTGAACGTAATCCACCTGCGGATACCAGCCCGCAATCGCACGGTGCCAGTAGAACTTGCGCCCGCCGAAGTCGTGGCGCTGCTCCAGAAACCGCTCAAAGCTTTCGGGCGAATAGTCCACAGGCTCGCCCGCTTCCTTGTGAGCCTTCATCAGATACGTGAATCGAGAGAACGTGCGTTTCCAAGGATTGCAGACAATCGCCACCGGTTGCAGCCTTGCGCGCACAGTCGGGTGAATGTCGATCAGCCGCGCGTGCTGGTTGCCGTGATGGTAGCCGCCTGCGGCCATGACTTCGGCCAGTTCACGGGTGTAGGCGGGTGAGATATGGAAATAAGGGTCTGCAAACACCAACCGTTTGCGCAGCACGGCCGAGTTCCGGATCGTCATGCCGCCATTCTTGGGAATGTGGATGAATGGGTGTTTGGCGATGCCGAGGTGATACCTCGCCATCGCCTTGAGTTGTCAGGCCGTCCACTTATCCTGGAAGCGGGTTCCGGGCAGACGTCCTGTCATTACTCGGCTGCGGCCGCTTCTTGGCCGGTTTCCTGGTCAACCATCTTCATGGCCAGGCGAACCTTGCCGCGATCGTCAAACCCAAGCAGCTTGACCCAAACCTCTTGCCCCTCGGAGAGGACGTCAGAGGGGTGGTTCAGCCGCTCGTTCTTGATCTGGGACACGTGCACCAGGCCGTCGCGCTTGCCGAAGAAGTTCACGAAGGCGCCGAAATCGACGATCTTCACGACCTTGCCCTTGTAGATCTTGCCTTCCTCGGGCTCTGCCACGATCGAATGGATCATGTCATAGGCCTTCTGGATAGCTTCCCCGTTGGGGCTGGCGATCTTGATGATGCCTTCGTCGTTGATGTCGACCTTGGCGCCAGAGACTTCCACGATCTCGCGGATGACCTTACCACCGGACCCGATCACTTCACGGATCTTGTCGGTCGGGATCTGCATCGTCTCGATACGCGGCGCATGCTCAGAGAATTCACCGGCTTCGGTGGCCGCTTTGGCCATCTCACCGAGGATATGCAAACGGCCGGCTTTCGCCTGCTCCAATGCTTTCTCCATGATCTCCTGCGTGATGCCGGCGACCTTGATGTCCATCTGCAAGGAGGTGATCCCCGCTTCCGTACCGGCCACCTTGAAGTCCATGTCGCCCAGGTGATCTTCGTCACCCAGAATGTCCGACAGGATCCCGTAAGAGCCGTCTTCTTCCAGCACCAGACCCATGGCAACGCCAGCGACAGCCGCTTTCAGCGGAACGCCCGCGTCCATCATCGACAGGGAGCCACCGCAAACGGACGCCATGGAGGACGAGCCGTTGGATTCGGTAATTTCCGAGACCACACGCACGGTGTAGGGGAAGTCGGTTGCCGCAGGCAGAACCGCCTGCAACGCACGCCAAGCCAGCTTACCGTGCCCGATTTCGCGACGACCCGGAGGGCCCACGCGACCGGCTTCACCCACCGAGTAGGGGGGGAAGTTGTAGTGCAGCAGGAAGTTGGATTTGAAGTTGCCGTGCAGCGCGTCGATGAACTGCTCATCGTCGCCGGTGCCCAGTGTGGTCACGCAAAGCGCCTGGGTTTCACCACGGGTGAACAGGGCAGAACCGTGCGTACGCGGCAGAACCTTGGTTTCTGAGACGATATCGCGGATCTCGTCCAGCGCACGCCCGTCGATACGACGGCCGTTCTTCACGACATCAGACCGCAGAACCGTGGATTCCAGCTTCTTCAGCGCAGCGGAAAGGTTGGGATCTTCCAACTGCTCTTCGCTCAGGCCTTCCTTCACGCCTTCCTTCACGGCAGACACGGCCGCCTGACGCTCCAGCTTGTCGGAAATCGCATAGGCTTCGCGCATCTTCGCTTCGCCAGCGGCGCGGATCACTTCAAACAGCTCCGAATAATCGGGGGCCTCGAAGTGGAACGGCTCTTTCGCGGCGTCTTCGGCCAGATCGATGATCAGGTCAATGACGGGCTGAATGCTGTCGTGGGCGAATTTCACCGCACCCAGCATCTCAGACTCGGACAGCTCATAGGCTTCCGATTCCACCATCATGACGGCGTCTTTGGTGCCAGCCACAACCAGATCAAGGCGCTGATCGGGGTTATTGCGCAGATCGTGCATGTCGTCGATCTCGGGGTTCAGGATGTATTCGCCATCCTCAAAACCCACGCGGCAGCCCGCGATCGGGCCACGGAACGGCGCGCCGGAAATCGTCAGCGCGGCGGAAGCGGCGATCATCGCGACCATGTCGGGATCGTTGACCAGATCGTGCGACAGCACGGTGCACATCACCAGGGTTTCGTTCTTGAAACCGGGGACGAACAGCGGGCGGATCGGACGGTCGATCAGACGCGCGGTCAGGGTTTCTTTCTCGGTGGGGCGGGCCTCACGCTTGAAGAAACCACCGGGGACTTTACCGGCCGCGTAATACTTTTCCTGGTAGTGCACCGTCAGCGGGAAGAAATCCATTCCCGGTTTCGGAGCTTTCGCGAACGTCACATTCGCCATGACGCTGGTTTCGCCAAGCGTCGCAATAACAGACCCATCGGCCTGACGAGCCACACGGCCCGTTTCCAGTGTCAGCGTCTCTTCGCCCCACTGGATCTCTTTCTTAACAATGTTGAACATCTACGTTTCCTATTCGAGGGCTCTCGCGGCCCCTGCCGCGTCCCTCATCCATATGGCGGCCCCATTGCCGCCGACCCCCCTATCATTCCATGCGCCGGGGTCAGGGCGTCACGTCTCAGATGTGCGGGCCATACAGGAGTTTTGCAGGTTTGGGAAGCCGGGAGGTTGGGGACGAAATGACCTGGCCGGAAGGCACGTGCTGTGCAGCCCTATGCTGCCCACCGCCGCCGTTGTCGCCTGTGCATCAATGCGAAGTCGCCCATGGAAACCTCAAGGGACATCGGATTGACCAACGCCCCTTGTGCCGCATCCCCTGTGTAGGGGGATGCAGTCTCAGGATGGATTGAACGAGACGACGCTAGGCTGCGCGCCTTTTCCGACGTCCAAGTGCGGCAAGGCCACCAAGACCCGCGACAAGAAGCAGACCGCCGGCGGGCAGGGGAATGACAGCAATATCATAGGAAATACTGAACTCTAATGACGCGTTCACACCTTGGGGCGCCTGCTGTGCTTGCGTTGGAGAAAACAGGAAAGAGAGTAACCCGTCACTGATCAGCGGCAAGAGGTCGGCCAACGCAATCGTGGCTGTCTCTGTGACCCCAGGTGCCACGAGGATCGAGCCGGTCGGCGTTTCGAAGAACCGGCCCAGATTGAACCCGTCGGCAAATACATCCAAAAACTCATTCGAGCCGTTGAAATCCCCAACAACGGTAAGACTGACCGTCGCATCGCTTGACGCATCGGGCGTTGCCGCAAATGCAATCGTGAGGTCTTCAAGATCAGCACTCGGGTTAGTTGCGTCGGGCCACGTCGCCACTGTTGTCGAAAAGTTGAATGTTGTCGCCATCGCTCCGGTTGATAGTCCGCAGGACAGGATAAGGGCGGTGAATAAATATTTGAGTTTCATGGTGCTCAGTTCCCCGTGAAAAAAGGCGACCTGGTGGCAACGCCCGAAAATGATGACATTTGATCAATGACGGGGACTTTAGCCTAATTCATTGCAGTTTGTCGCCTCTGCAAAACGAATTTGGATTTCTCGGCTGATTTCTTCCGGTCCAATCGCAAAAGAGCGGTTGGCGGTTTTTGCCCAGGCGCATGCCAGAAAACTGCGCCCAAACCCTCGACGTCACAACGGCACAACGGCCGATGCTCACCTTTACAAAAGATTAAGAAAATCCCCATAATCATTATTCATCAGCAGCTTAACCCACCTGCTCAAGCTTGAGCAGCCCTGAGCGCTAACAATAAAGGGCGGCTCCAAGGCAACCCCCTTCCAGTCCAGATTGACACCGATTTCCAGGCAGTTGATCACGTCCGGATATCGGCCCCATCATCGGCGCGGGCATCAGGCGGATAGAAGCCCCGCCAAAAGCGGGTGCGGGAAGCTGCGCCGCAGGGTGATCGCGAAGAAGCTTTCCTGAATGTCGAGCGTGAAGGGCGCGGTCGCCAGCAAGCCCGATGAAAGTTCATCGCGCAACACCACCGCAGGGGCGACGGCCACACCCACCCCTTCGCGGGCCAGAAGACGCACCATCGCCATGTCATCGACATCCGCGATGATCGTGGGCATCACCCCATATTGCGCCGAAAGGGCGGTGAACCCGGCGCGAATGGTGGGGTCCGTCGGGATGATGAACGGCTCTGCCGCCAAAAGCTGTTGCAGTGTCGCGTGGGTCAGCCGTTCGGGGGTGCCATGCAGGCCAACGGCTTGCGCATCGAGGCGATGGGCGATCAAGTCGGCCCCCACGGCCTGCCTTGGGGGTTCCGTGGACAGCACGACATCCAGCGACATCGCCTTGAGGCTATCCAGCAGCACCGCGTCGGGGCCGGAACTCAGCACGATCGGAGCCGCCGCCTGCAAGGCCGGCCGCAAGAACTGCAACTGGAAGTTGCGCGACAGGGTCGAGGCCGCGCCCACCCGAAACGGCGGGACAACGCTGCCCGCCCCGCTAAGCGTCGTCAGAAGCTCTTGCCCCGTCTCAAAGATCCGGTCCGCGTGATCCAGCGCGATGCGCCCCACCTCGGTCAACTCCAACCGACGCCCGATCCGCTCGAACAACGGATGGCCAAGGCGGTCTTCCAACGCACGGATCTGCACAGACAGTGCAGATTGCGCCACGTTCAGCTTCTCGGCGGCGCGGGTCAGGTTGCCCTCGTGGGCGACCTCTCGGAAATGCCGCAGGTGGTGATAGTTCAGATGCATCATGTTCTTATTAATAGAACACCTCCATGCAAAAGATATATTTTTATGAGCAATGCCGCCTCGCTACATGGGTCCGCAACAGCCCTGGAAGGACACGTGATGGACCTTGCCGTCGACATTCTCATGACCATGATCGAACAGATCCAAAAGCCGACCCTCGCGTTCCTGATCGGCGGTATGGTCCTGGCGGCCTTCAACTCGAAATTCGAAATCCCCGATCCGGTCTACAAGTTCATTGTTGTCCTTCTGCTGCTGAAGGTGGGCCTTAGCGCCGGGATTTCCGTACGCGAGGCCAATTTGATCGAACTGGCCGTGCCCGCCCTTGGTGCCGCGTTTCTGGGGATTGCCATCGTCCTGCTGGGGTCGCGGACCATCGCGAAGCTGCGCGGTGTCTCGCATATGGACGGGATGGCCACGGCAGGTCTGTTCGGCGCGGTTTCGGCCTCCACCCTCGCGGCGGGCATGGCGATGCTGGACGAGGAAGGCATGGCCTACGAGGGGTTCATCGGCGCGCTTTATCCCTTCATGGACATCGCCGCCCTTGTGACCGCCATTGTTCTGGCGCGGCTGGCCGCTGACCGCAAACTTGCCGCGACGGTCAACGCGGGTGGCACAGCCACCATGGGCGGCGGCGGCAGTGGACCCGGCTTCGACGGCCAGATGGTCAAGACCATTCTGGTGGACACCTTCCGCAGCCCCGCCATCTCGGCGCTGGTGCTTGGCCTTGCCCTTGGCATCTTCACCCGGCCCGAAAGCGTTTTCGAAAGCTTCTACGAGCCGCTGTTTCGCGGGCTGCTGTCGATCCTGATGCTGGTGATGGGGATGGAAGCGTGGTCGCGGCTTTCGGAACTCAGGAAAGTGGCCCACGCCTATATCCTCTATGGCTTGACGGCACCGCTGGTGCACGGGGCCCTAGGCTTCGGGGTCGGGCTTGTGATCCATGCAACCACGGGATTCTCTGCGGGCGGCGTGGTGCTACTATCAGTCATGGCGGCGTCCAGTTCCGACATCTCAGGGCCACCCACCATGCGCGGTGCGCTGCCCGAGGCGAACCCCTCGGCCTATCTCGGGGCGTCCACCGGCCTGGGCACCCCCGTGGCAATCCTGTCGATCCCGCTGTGGATCGTGCTGGCCAACACATTCATCGGCTCTTGAAGGAGGCGCACCCATGTATGATGCAACCAAACTGGTCCTGATCACCGAACGCAGCATCCTGGACGGCGTCACCGCGCTGATCGAAGCGGGCGGCGCCACCGGCTTCACCCACACCGACGCAGGCGGCAAAGGCAGCCGTGGCAAGCGCAGTGCGAACCGGCCCGGCATCGGCGGCGTGATGTCTAACGTCAAGATCGAGGCCATCGTCAGCGACCGGGCGCAGGCCGAAGCGATCATCACCGCCGTCGCCGATCGCTACTTCGCCCATTACTCGGGCATCGCCTATATCGAACCGGTGGAAATCCTGCGCCCGCACAAGTTCGCGGTATAGCGCCTTCCGCCCTCGGGTCCCAAAAACAGAAAGAGCGCCCGGCATCTCTGCACGGGCGCTCTGACGTATTGGAAGTTCGCGGCGTTTAGCGGCGAATGCCCAGACGCTTGATCAGGTCCTGGTAGCGGGCCTCATCCTTGGCGCGGGTGTAGTCGAGAAGTTTCCGGCGCTGCGCAACCATCATCAACAAACCACGACGGGAGTGGTTGTCTTTCTTGTGGCTCTTGAAGTGCTCGGTCAGGGTCGAGATGCGGCTGGTGAGAATGGCAACCTGAACTTCAGGGGAGCCGGTATCGCCTTCTTTGGTGGCGAATTCCTTCATCAGACGTGCTTTTTCTTCTGGCGTAATCGACATCGGGGTCTCCTTGCGGATTAAAGGGTTATGGCGCAGGCCGGGATGTCGTCCAGCAAGGCCCATGGAGGGTCCGCACAGGCTTGCGCCTGATGCAGATGCGGGCAGCTACACCGAATCGCGCCGTGAGGGAACCCCCCGCAGTCAGGGGCGCCCTGTGCCCCTCGGGATACGTTAACCATTCATGAAGATTTATTACGAATTTGGTTGAAATCTTTGGTAGCAAGGGGGCGGGGCTTTAGCTTTCGATAAGGCCTTGTCCGTAGAAAAGGATCATCAGGTGATCTCCCCTGCGCAAGGCCGCAACTTCAAGCGACCTTCCGCAAGATCATCCGGTTGTTGCCAGAAGGCATGGGCCAGGCTCGCTGCAGTGTTGCGGCCGCCTGTACGTCGAATGCCCGCAACTCAATTGCCCGCTGTCAACTTGTAGACCGGAAAACCCGAGGGATCCGCCATGATCGTCGCCGGAAGTGTACTTGCTCTGCTCCTGATGGGGTTGGCTGTCGATGGGTTTGTGAACCCAGCCGATGAAGAAGCCGATGACACCTCGCCCGATATCGGGAACGACGGCGACATGTCGGACGAATCCGGTGACGGCGATGGACTGATAGATCTTCTGTCGGCCAATGATCCACCTGCTGATGCCTCTGACCCGGCGCTTTCGTACACGCCCCTCGACGCGATCGATCCCGATGACGATCCGTTGTACCTGGAAGCGCTCGACATCGAAGGCGAGGACGCCGAAGAAACCGGGGCCGACAGCGCTTGGGAAGATGCCGAAGCCGCTGCCTCCCCCGTCGATTTCCTTGAAATCAACACCTTCACGACGGTCGAAAGCGGCGAGGACGTCGCCTATGTCGATGGCTTCGATCCGGCCACCGATACCCTCGTTCTGGAATTCGATGGCGTGGACGCCGACAGCCCCGAAATCGCTGTCGAATACGACCCCGCAGAAGACGCCAACATCGTCTTCGCCAATGGCCTGCCCGTCACAATGGTGGAAGGGGCCGAGGGCATGACCCCAGACCACGTCCGCATTGTCATGGGCGGCAATGAAAGCGATCTGGAGCCGCAGGAGCAACCGGATGCCGCCAAGACGGCCGACCTGGAACGCGGGGGCGACCTGACCGGGCCGCTGACCCAGACCCTTGCGCAGGAAGCAGAGGCCGCCGATGCCGAGGGGCCTGCGACGTCCCCCACCTCTAACACGCCGACCGATGCGCACGATGCCAACACATCCGAACCCCTCACGCAGATCACCAACCTGACGCCCCTGCTGCCCGATGATATTACCATCGACGCGCTGTTGGATCAGGTGACAGGCACGCTCACCGATATTGGCGGTGCCGAGGAAATGCTGGATGCCCGCGCGGGCATCGATGATGCCTTCGGCACCGGCGGCGATGATGCGCTGACCGGGTCGCTCAACGACGAGATGATCACCGGCGGGGACGGTCAGGATGCCCTCTTCGGGGATGAAGGCGATGACACGCTGATGGCAGGCGCCGGCAATGACGAAATGCATGGCGATACCGGTAATGACGACCTGCAGGGCAACGCGGGCGTTGACTTCCTCGATGGTGGCGAGGGGCATGACACCCTTGACGGCGGCGGTGATCGTGACCTGCTGTTCGGCGGCGATGGCGATGATGTGCTCTACGGCGGCGCGGCCGATGACTTCCTGCAAGGCGGCATGGGCGCGGACATGCTCAACGGCGGCTCTGGCGATGACACACTGGACGGCGTCTTTGGCGATGGGGCGACCGACATGGATGATGCTGATGTGCTCTGGGGGGGCGACGGCGATGATCATCTGATCATCGGGCAAGGCGACACCGCCCATGGCGGCGCGGGCGCGGATACCTTCATCACCGGGTCCTACGTCGAGAACGCCGAGGTCGCAGGCCACGTGACGGACTTCAACCCGACCGAGGATCGCATCGAGGTCATCTTCGATCCCCAGGAAAGCCCCGATCCCACGCTGGAAGTGCTCGACTTTGCCGATGGCAGCGGCGCCGACATCATCCTGAACGGCGAGGTGATCCTCAGCGTCGCCGGGGCGCAGGGCCTCGACCCGAACATGATCGACCTGCGCGCCATGGCCTGAGCGCCCCGCACTTCAGGCCGCGAAATGCGCCAGCACGGCCACCAGTACCGGTTCGGGCACCTCTTCCATCATGAAGTGGCCCGAGCCGTCGATTTCCTGTCCTGTCACCATCGCGGTCCAGTCACGCCAGACCCCCAGTGGATCTCCGGTGCGCGCTGGGAAACCACCGGCGGCCCAGAGAAACAGCAGCGGTGCGTCGATCTTCAGCCCCGCCGCGCGGCTTTCCGCGTCGATGCGACGGTCAATGGTGGCGCCGGCCCGATAGTCGTTGCACATGGCCGCGACACGCAAAGGGTCCGCGCCCTGGGCCCGGTAGCTCTCCAACGCCGCCGCGCCAAAGGCGCCGAGGCCCGGAGCCTTCGACCAGGCCTCCAGTGTCCAATCGATATACCCCGGGCCATCTGCCAGGATCATCCGCTCTGGCAAGGGCGCAGGCTGCGCAAGGAAGGTCCAATGATATGCCGCAAGGGCAAGTTCCGCGTCCCATGCAGCCCAGAAATCCCCAGTCGGTACAATCTCGATGATCCCCAACCGCTTCACGCGGTCCGGGTGATCCAGTGCCAAACGATAGGCCACTCTGGCACCCCGGTCGTGCCCCAGCACATGGGCGCGCGTCAGCCCCAGCGCGTCCAGCACCCCGACGATATCAAGCGCCATCTCACGCTTGGCGTAAGCCGCAACCCCCTCGGGCGCGTCACTGTCGCCATAGCCCCGAAGATCCGGCACGATCACGTCAAACCGCTCGGCCAGACGCGGCGCGATCTTCTCCCAACACCGGTGATTCTGCGGAAACCCATGCAGTAGAACAAGCGGCTCGCCCGCGCCGGCGCGGTGCACGCTCAATTCGATCCCGTTGGTCGCGATGCGCGACGCCTCAAACCCCTCGATCGCCATGGCCTATGCCTCCCAAACTTGCGGCTGCACCGCATAACCGATGTACAATGGATGCTTCGGATGCCCCGCCTTCGATAGCCCCAAATGCAGTAATTCCCGCCCGGTGCCGCGCAACAAGGCCTCCACCGCAGGCCCCCGGCCCAGATGCTCCCCATGGGTGCCCCAGGCGCAAATAACTCGATCACCCCACGCCAACCCGTCCAATATCGCGGCGTCATTGCCGGGCCCCACCGGGTCCTCCGCCCGCCGCATGTCGCGCGGATCGGTCGCGCGGTAGGCAAAGATGTTGAGCACCCGAAACGCGCCAAACCCCAGCGCGCGTGCGCGCCTCTCGCAGCGCTCTACCGTGGGGTCATTCTGGACCTCGGTCGCGGTCGAGGGGTTCAGCATGATGAATAGCGCCCTGTCTCCGCCGGTATCCCAGACCCGGGTCAACGCATAGCGATACCGCTCACAATCAGAATACACCGCCACAGACGCCGCATCCCCCTTCAAATGCTCCCGCTCGATCATGGCGCCCTCCCATCTTTGTTCTTCAAATATGCAAACCCAATGCTGCCACCGCCGCAAACAGTGCCAATTGGGCGCCGGGCCGTCACACGACGGGGTGGGCGGGCGGGCGGCGTGTGACGGCCCGTCCCGCCCTCACAAATTGAACACACGCTCCGGATGCAGCTCACCGGCGCGATACCGCCCTACGGCCACCGGCATCCCGTTCAGGGACGCCCAGGCCAAATCGCCGTATTCCACCTCTCCCGGCAGCACGCCCCCGGGGTTTCCGTTTCGCAACCGCGCAGCCCCTGCGTCGGTTGCGCGCAACTCGGGCAGCGCGTGCAGCGCCATGCCGACAGGTTGCAACAGCGCGTCCAACTCTTCCGTTCGCGCCAACTCTTCCACGCGGTCCAACCGGACGTAGTCCTCGATATCGAACGGCCCGACCCAGGTCCGTCGCAGCCACAGCACATGGCCCAGGCAGCCCAAGGCCTCCCCCAGGTCCCGCGCGATCGACCGTACATACCCACCCGATCCGCAGACGAACTCCAGATCGACATGATCCGCATCGGGGCGGCCGATCAGTGACAGGCTTTCCACGTACAAATCCCGGGCCGCCAATTCCATCTCTCCGCCGCCGCGCGCGATGTCATAGGCACGTTCACCGTCCACCTTCACCGCCGAAAACTGAGGGGGCACCTGCTGGATATCGCCCACGAAGGCGGGCAAGGCGGCCTTGATCTCCGCATCGGAAGGGCGCAGGTCCGAGGTTGCGATCACCTCCCCCTCCGCATCATCCGTTTTCGTGGAAATCCCCAGCCGCACTCGGAACTCATAGGCCTTCAGGTCGTCGCCCATATAAGCGATCGTCTTCGTGGCCTCGCCCAAGGCGATGGGCAACATCCCCGTGGCGTCCGGGTCCAGTGTGCCTGCATGGCCCGCTTTTTTGGCATCAAAGCACCAGCGCACCTTGTTGACCACAGCGGTGGAGGTCAGCCCGGCGGGCTTGTCCACCAGCACCCAGCCCGAAATGTCGCGGCCTTTTTTTCTACGTGCCATCCCTGGTCCCCCGTCTCAAATCAGACCGGCGGAGCTACCCGTCGCCTTGACCCCCGTCAACCGTCTCGTCAACGGTCCGGTCAACCAGGTCATCAACGACGACACCCAGAATTGGCCCGATGGGAAACCCAAGGTCCGAGCGGCCGATTTCAGGCGCATGCAGACGCGAGACACGGCCATCGAAGTACAACGCGTTGGGCGTTTGCAGGTAATCACGGAAGAACCGCGCGAAATGGTGGAAGTTGACCGCCTGGTCCGAGATCACCATCCACATCCGGTCGCCTGACGCGTTCACGCCAACTCCGTTGCGGATGTTGTAGCTGTCGCTGTCGGGCAGGAAGCGGGGGTGCAATGCGCCGTCGATCACCAGCATCGGCCCCGACTGCGTGGCATGGCGGCAGGACGGCGGGCTTTCTTCGAACGTGCGGCTTTCGATCACCGACGCCGCGCCCTCGTCCAGGCACAGCACGCCATTGGGCAGCAGGCCGAAATTGCCCGGCCCATCCGAGGTGATGATCCGCATCTCCTGCTCTCCGTCCTCGACGTAGAGCCCCACCGGAGAGCGGTCTTCGTGAAACATGCCCGCATTCATCGCGATGGCGAGGCGCGCGCCCTCGGGCAACACGCTATCCACACGGCCGAAGGTGCCCAGAACGGTTCCGGCCTCATCGCGCAGGAAAAGGCGGACATCGGCCTCTGCCATCTCGACTTCGCAGGCGGTGAACTCGGCGCCGTCAAACAGCACCGTTTCACACTGGGCGCCGCTGATGGTCGGGGCGAAGAGGAAGGTCAACAGGGCGATCGCGCGGATCATGCAGAGCCCTCCTCATCCCCAGTCTCGTCTTCGTCGCGGACAAGTTCCACGTCGCGGCGCACTTCGGCGCGCGACAGCATCTCGCGGGTGGCATCCATCTGGTCAAACGTCTGGTCGATCACGAAGCGCAAATCCGGCAGGTATTTCAGCGTCAGGTCCTTGCCCAGAAGCCGACGCAGCTCGAACTTGTTGCGCTTGAGCGCTTCGATCGCCTCTTCCTTGCCCGCGCCGCCCAGGGGCATCACGTAGACCGTTGCGATCTTCAGATCCGATGAGGTGCGCACCTCGCCTACCGTGATCGACATCGCATTCAGGACCGGGTCATGGACCTCGCCCCGCGCCAATACCGTCGACAACGTGCGACGGATCAATTCGCCGACCCGAAGCTGTCGCTGCGACTTGCTTGGACCGTTCTGGTTCTTACTGCGTGCCATGGCTCGAATTCCCCTTACCCCAGAGGTAGGCCATGAGGGCACTTCCTGCAAGCTGGCGCTTTCTTGTCTCGCAAGGTTCCGTTACGACCGTTTGTGACGTTGATGGAGGCGAAAATGGACACGATAGGCATAGCTGTGATGGGGGCGTCGGGCCGCATGGGCCGGATGTTGATCGAGACGGTAAACGCATCGGACCGTGCGCATCTGGTGGCTGTCACGGAACGCCCCGGTCACGATTGGGTAGGGTCTGACCTTGGCGAAGCCCTCGGCGGCGCGGCATCCGGCGTGCCCGTGGTGGATGACCCGCTGGAGGCGATCGTGAAGGCGCAAGCGGTGATCGATTTCACCTCGCCCGAGGCCACGGTCGCTCACGCGAAATTGACTGCGCAGGCCCGCGCGGTTCATGTGATCGGCACGACCGGCATGAGTGACGCGGACATCGCGGCGCTGGATGCCTGCGCCCGGCACGCCTGCATCGTAAGGGCGGGCAACATGAGCCTCGGCGTGAATTTGCTGGTGCGGCTGACGCAACAGGTCGCCGCCGCGCTGGACGAAGATTTCGATATCGAGGTGGTGGAAGCGCACCATCGCCACAAGGTCGATGCGCCGTCCGGGACGGCCCTCATGCTGGGGGAAGCTGCCGCCCATGGGCGCGGCGTGGCGTTGGCTGATGTGAAAGACAGCGGCCGCGACGGGATAACGGGGGAGCGTCGCCGCGGCGACATCGGCTTTTCGGCGATCCGGGGCGGAGACGTTGTGGGAGAGCACGACGTGATCTTCGCCGCCGATGGCGAGCGGATCGTCCTGCGGCACCTTGCGACAGACAGGGCGATTTTTTCACGCGGCGCGCTGAAGGCCGCGCTTTGGGGTCAAGGCCGGGCGCCGGGGCACTACTCGATGATGTCGGTCCTGGGGCTGGCTTGATCGCGGGAACCAGTGGGCTAACCTTTTTGCGTCCCTGAACAGGAAAGCTGATCATGCCCCTTCGCATCGCGTCTTTCTCCGCGCCCCTCCTCGCGTCGCTCCTCGCAGCGGCTCCCGCTTTTGCGGACCTTGCCCGGATCACCGATCGGGCCGCTTTCGCCGGCCTTGTCCAGGGCCGCGAACTCAGCCGCCTTGGTGTCAGCCTGCGCGTCGCCCTCGACGGGTCGATCACCGGCCGCGCTTTGGGGCGCGACGTCACGGGAACGTGGACGTGGGAAGGCGGCATGTTCTGCCGCACGCTTGACGCGGGCGATCGTCTGTTTGCCCGCAATTGCCAGGTGGTCAGTGTCGATGGCAACAGCATCCGTTTCCACGCCGATCAGGGCACCGGCGACATCGCGGATTTCCGTATCCGCTGACCCGAGGCGCTGGATCCGGGCGCCCAAAACTCTTGCAAGAGTTTTTCCCCACTCCCTTGCAAGGGAGTGATCAGATCCTTGCAAGGATCTGGCCCGGCGTCACCGGCAGCACCTAGAAATCGACGGCGATGCCCTTGCGTTCCCAATCGCCATATCGCACCGGTTCGGGGCCGTCACGCCCCCCCAACTCGGTCGGCATAGGGGCCGCTTTCGCCTTCTTACGGCGCTCTTCCGCCTCGGCCAAGGCGCGCTCGGCCTCTGGGGGCAGGTCTTTGGGGGTGCTCATGGGACGGCCTCCGGCTTGTGTGTCACGCCCACCTGATATACGCGCCGAAGCTCTCGGAACAAGGATCTTGCCCCATGAAAGCGCGCCCCGCCGCCCTTATCCTGCTCAACGCGGTCCTGCGGGAGCGTCAGATCCTGGGTCAGGTCGATTTGCCTGCCGAAGGGGCCGAGGCCGCCCGCGCCAACCGCTTGGCGCTGACCGTGCTGCGCAACCTGGGCGCCGTGGACGCGGTGATCAAACCCTACACGACCCGCAAACCCCAGATCGGGGTGCACAACCTTCTGCGCCTTGGCACGGTAGAGTTGCTGGTGAACGGCCAGGACGCCCATGGCGTCGTCAGTGACATTGTGGGTATCGCCAAGACCCAGCCCCACACCCGCAAGGCATCTGGCATGGTGAATGCGATCCTGCGCAAGATTGCCGTGGAGGGGGCGGAGGCCTTCGCCAAGGCCCCGCCGCAGCGTCTGCCGCCCTGGCTGGACAAGGCCCTGCGCAAACGGATCGGGGCCGAGGGGATCAAGGCGATCGAGCTTGCTCAGTCGAAGGCCCCACCGATCGACCTGACCCCGCGTGATGCGGATTTCACGCTGGAGGGCGCGGACGTGCTGCCCACCGGGTCGCTGCGCCTGCGCAACCACCCGCAGATCAGCGCCCTGCCCGGCTTTGCCGAGGGTAAGTTCTGGGTTCAGGACGCCGCTGCCGCCTTGCCGGTAAAGCTTCTGGGCGATGTGCGTGGCAAACGTGTGCTGGACCTCTGCGCGGCGCCCGGCGGCAAGACGATGCAACTGGCCGCCGCCGGGGCCGATGTCACCGCGCTGGATATTTCCGGCCCGCGCCTGCGCCGCGTCAGCGAGAACCTCGCGCGCACTGGCCTGACAGCGACCCTTGTGACCGGGGATGCCTTCCAGCACACAGGCCCTGAAGACGTGGGCCCTTACGACGCCATCCTGCTGGACGCGCCCTGTTCGGCCACCGGAACCATCCGCCGCCACCCAGATTTGCCTTTCGTCAAGGACGGTTCGGAGGTCGAGCCGCTGACCAAGCTGCAAATGCAGCTGATCGACCACGCGCTGACGCTGCTCAAGCCCGGCGGGACGCTGGTCTATTGCACCTGTTCGCTGCTGCCTGTGGAGGGCGAGTTCCAGGTCACTGCCGCGCTCAAACGGCATGACGGCCTCAGCGTCATCGCAACCGACCCCACAGCCCTCGGCGGGGACACCGACTGGGCCAGCCCCGAGGGCGGCTTGCGCCTTTGGCCATCTACCTGGGCGGATGTCGGCGGGATGGACGGCTTCTATATGGCCGCTCTGCGCCGCGCGTGATATCCCCCCGCTGACCCCGCCAAGAAGCAGCCGCACCCCATGTCCGAGCCGATTCCCCCGTCCCCCGCAAGGCCGCGCCCGCGCACCCGCGCGCGTGCCCGGTTAAGCCGCCGATGGGCCGCGTGGCTTGCCGGGTGGGGCCCCCGAATGCAAGGCTTCCTGTGGCAGCCCGAACCCCGCTTTCCCGGATCAGCCGTGCGCGGACGGCAGTTGATGGCCGGCAACTTTCGCCTTGGCGGCACGTTGGTCGAGGCCGAGGGCCTCAGCCCCTGGGATATCACGCCGCCCAATGACGACTTCGAAGCCGCCTTGCACGGCTTCGCGTGGCTCGACGATCTGGCCGCCCTTCCGAACGGCGAGGGCCGCGCCACGGCGCAGCTGTGGCTGGCCCAGTGGGTCGCCCGCTATGGCAAAGGCATGGGGCCGGGCTGGAGCGCGGATCTGACCGGGCGCCGACAAATCCGCTGGATCACCCATGCGCTGTTCCTGATCAACGGCCAACGCCCGCCTGAAACCAGACTGTTCCACCATGCCCTGTCACGGCAGACCAATTTCCTGGTCAAACGCTGGCGGCGCGCCACGCCCGGCCTGCCTCGGTTCGAGGCCCTGACCGGCTTGATCTATGCGACCTGTGCCCTCATCGGGATGGAGGCGAGGCTGGATCCGGCGCTCAAAGGCCTCGCGCAGGAATGCGCCACGCAGATCGATGCCCAAGGCGGCATCGTGACCCGAAACCCCGAGGAACTGCTGGAGGTCTTCGTGCTGCTCACCTGGATCGCTCAGATCATGGCCGAGACGGGCAAGCAGGCCGACCCGGCCGTGGACACCGCGATCCTGCGCATCGCCCCGACCCTGCGGGCGCTCCGCCACGCCGATGGCAGCCTTGTGCGTGCCCATGGCGGCGGACGCAGCGCGCCGGGGCGTTTGATCGGGGCATTGGTGCAATCGGGGGTGCGGCCCTCGCGGATCAAGGGGCTGGCGATGGGCTATGCGCGCATGGCCTCGGGGCGCGTGACGGTGATCACCGACGCCGCGCCACCGATGATCGGGCCGGGATCGACGAATGCCCATGCGGGGACGCTGTCGTTCGAGATGGCCTCGGCCAATCACCCGCTGATCGTCAACGCGGGATCTGGCGCCGCGTTTGGCCCCGCGTGGCGCAGGGCCGGGCGCGCGACGGTCAGCCATTCCACCGTTTCGCTGGAGGGGTATTCCTCATCCCGTTTCGCCCAGAAAGGCGCCGACGTGCCGCCGGAGCGGCAGGGGTTTGACGAAGGCCCCAGCGACGTGTCGGTTCAAGTCTCGGAAATCACCGGCGGCGAAGGGCTGATCCTGTCCCACGACGGCTGGCGGCGCACCCATGGCCTTGTGCACCTGCGATCGCTTACGTTGGAGGACAACGGCAACCTTTTGCGCGGTGAAGATGGTCTTGCGGCGCTGGATGGCAACGACCGGGACCGCTTTACCCGGGTCAACCGCAACCTCCCCTCGGACGTCGGGCTGCGCTTTGCGGCGCGGTTCCACCTGCACCCCGATGTGGTGGTGGAGGTCGACATGGGCGGCGCCGCGATTTCGCTGACGTTGCCGACCGAGGAAGTCTGGGTCTTCCGCCACGGCGGCGAAGCGACGCTGGAGGTCATGCCCTCGGTTTATTTCGACGCCACCCGCCTGAAGCCCCGCGCGACAAAACAGATCGTTTTAACGTCTCGCGTCAGGGGGTATGGAGCGGCTGTCAGCTGGTCCATCGCGCGCCCCTCTGCGCTGTTGCCCGCGCCCGATCTGTCCTTGTAAGCCACCGGGGACGCACCTGAAGGAAGTTCCATGACCGATACCGCCCCCCTTACCCGCGCCCTTCTGTCCGTTTCGGACAAGACCGGATTGATCGAATTTGCCACCGATCTGGCCGCGCGCGGCGTCGACCTGCTGTCCACCGGGGGCACCGCGAAGGCCCTGCGGGACGCCGGGCTGGCGGTGCGTGATGTGTCCGAGGTGACGGGCTTTCCGGAAATGATGGACGGGCGCGTGAAAACGCTGCACCCGATGATTCATGGCGGCCTGCTGGCCCTGCGCGACAACGACGCCCACGTGGCGGCGATGAAGGAACACGGCATCGAGGCGATCGACCTGCTGGTGGTGAACCTGTATCCGTTCGAGGCGACGGTGGCGGCGGGAGCGGATTATGACACCTGCATCGAGAATATCGATATCGGCGGCCCGGCGATGATCCGCGCGGCGGCCAAGAACCACGGGGCGGTCTCGGTGCTGACCGACCCGTCGCAGTACGCCGGTTTGCTGGAAGAACTGGACGCCCATGCAGTTCAACGCGGGGGGGGCACCTCCTTCGCCTTCCGCCAGCGCATGGCGCAAGCCGCCTATGCCCGCACGGCGGCCTATGACGCGGCGGTGTCGTCGTGGATGGCGGGCGCGGCAGAGATTCAAACACCTCCGCACCGCGCCTTCGCAGGCGCTTTGGCGCAGGAAATGCGCTACGGCGAAAACCCGCACCAGAAAGCGGCGTTTTACCGCGACGGCTCCTCGCGGCCCGGCGTTGCGACCGCGCAGCAGCATCAGGGCAAGGCGCTGAGCTACAACAACATCAACGACACCGACGCGGCGTTCGAGCTGGTCGCGGAATTCGCGCCAGAGGACGGCCCGGCGGTCGCGATCATCAAGCACGCCAACCCTTCGGGCGTGGCGCGCGGGGCGACATTGGTCGACGCCTACCGCGCCGCCTTCGACTGTGACCGGACGTCCGCCTTCGGCGGCATCGTGGCGCTGAACCAGCGGCTGGATGCGACCACTGCGGAAGAGATCGTGCAGATCTTCACCGAGGTGGTGATCGCGCCGGAGGCAGATGACGAGGCGAAAGCGATCTTCGCCGCCAAGAAGAACCTGCGCCTGCTGACGACCGGCGGCCTGCCCGACCCGCGCGCGCCGATGGTGGCTTACAAACAAGTGGCTGGCGGGCTTCTGGTGCAGGACAAGGACACCGGCCAGGTGGATGCTGACCTGTTGGAGGTCGTCACCAAACGCGCGCCGTCTGCCCAGGAACTGGCCGATCTGCGCTTCGCCTGGACCGTGGCGAAACACACCAAGTCAAACGCGATCATCTACGCCAAGGGCGGCGCGACCGTGGGCATCGGCGCGGGACAGATGAGCCGGGTGGACAGCTCCACCATCGCGGCGCTGAAGGCGGCGCGGATGGGCACCGAATGCGGTATGGCCGAGACACCCGCGAAGGGATCCGTGGTCGCGTCCGATGCGTTCTTCCCCTTCGCCGACGGATTGCTGGCGGCGGCCGAAGCGGGGGCGACGGCGGTGATCCAGCCCGGCGGCTCCATGCGCGACGCCGACGTGATCGCGGCTGCGGATGAGGCAGGGCTTGCGATGGTCTTCACCGGCATGCGCCATTTCCGCCACTGATCCCGGAGACGTCCCATGCGGCTTGTCTATCTCAGTGCGGTCTTCTGGTTCCTGATCGATCAGGGGTCGAAATACGGCGTGCTCTACGGTCTCAACCTGATCGAACGCATTCACATCGAGGTTCTGCCGCCCTTCCTCGTGTTCCACCTTGGCTGGAACACCGGCATCAACTTCGGACTGATGGCGGGCGGGCCCGAGGTGACGCGCTATGGCCTCATCGTGCTGGCGCTGCTGATTTGCGGCTGGCTCTTTTATTGGGCCAAGACCGGCCTCACCCGGCCCGTGGCGCTGATCAGCGCGGGCGCGGTGATCGGCGGGGCGCTGGGGAATGCGCTGGATCGGGTGATCCACGGGGCGGTGATCGACTTCCTCAACATGTCGTGCTGTGGGTTCCAAAATCCCTACACGTTCAATATTGCCGATGTGGGCGTCGTCGCGGGTGCCGTGGGGCTGATCGTCTTCGCCGAGTCCGGGAAGACCGCGCCCTGATGATATACCCCGTGACGGGCGTTTGAAGATGCGTTAGACCACGGAGCAAGGAGAATTCGATGGCCATTCGCGCAACACTTCTGGTTATGATCACGACCCTTGGGCTGACCGCGTGTTCCCAAGGGACGCCGACGCTGATGAACCTGCGCAATACCGAATCCGGCCCCGATGAATTCGCCATTGTTCCCACGAATGAACTGGAACTGCCGGCAGACCGATCGACCCTGCCTGTGCCCACGCGGGGCGGCCCCAACCGCGCCGATCCCAACCCCGAGGCGGACGCCATCGCGGCCCTTGGCGGCAATATCGAGCGGGCCAACCGGAATGCCGGTGGCCTGGTGGGCCACGCCTCGCGCTTTGGCGTCGCACCGGACATCCGCAGCACGTTGGCGGCGGAAGACCTTGCGTTCCGGGGCGCAAATGACGGCCGCCTGCTAGAGCGTCTGTTCGGCACAAACGTCTACTTCCGCGCCTACCGACAGCAGTCCCTTGATCGCTATGCCGAGTTGGAGCGTCTGCGCCGAGCAGGTGTGCAGACGCCATCTGCGCCGCCTCCGGGCCTCTGATCACACTGCCCCCTTTCGCGATGGGCTGCCCATCGCACATGGTCCCAAGGACCCCCAACCTAAGGCTTTCCTGCCTGTCGTCTGGCTCACGTATGCGTCAGAGCTGTTGATGCGCCCGTGAAACCCAATACATTTGTCCTCAAAGTATAATCGCCCCCGGAGATGCCATCCATGATCCGTCCCAACCTGGCAGGCGCCAGCCTTGCCCTCGGCCTGACCGCCTTGCCTTTCGCGGTCCAGGCCGCCGGTGAAGTCACTGAATTCACCTTAGATAACGGCATGCAGGTCGTCGTGATCGAAGATCACCGCAGTGCCGCCGTGACCCACATGGTCTGGTATCGCGCAGGCTCGGCCGATGAGATGCCCGGGCAATCCGGCATCGCGCATTTCCTGGAACACTTGATGTTCAAGGCGACGGACGATTTGGAAAGCCGGGAGTTCTCTCGCATCGTCGAGGAAAACGGCGGTTCCGACAACGCTTTCACCTCTTGGGATTACACCGCTTACCACCAACGCGTCGCATCGGACCGTCTTGGCCTGATGATGATGATGGAAGCAGACCGGATGCGCGATCTGATCCTTGATGAAGCAGAGGTCACGACCGAACGCCAGGTGATCCTGGAAGAGCGCGCCCAACGCACTGACACCTCGCCGGGGGGGCTTTTCAACGAACAACTCGCGGCGGCGACCTACCTCAACCACCCCTACGGTCGCCCGATCATCGGCTGGCGTCACGAGATGGAAGAGCTCAGCCTGCAAGACGCCCGCGATTGGTACGAGACCCACTACCACCCCAACAACGCGATCCTGATCGTGGCCGGTGATGCGACGCCGGACGAAGTTCGCGCGCTGGCCGAGGAACACTACGGCCCGATCCCCGCGAACCCCGATATCGAGGCAACTGAATCCCGTGAGCGCCCCTACGAGCCGCCGCATATCGCAGAGCGCCGGGTGATCTACGAGGACGCCCGCGTCGCCAATCCCTATGTCTCGATCAACTACCTTGCGCCCGAACGTAACGCCGGGGATCAGGAAGAGGCCGCCGCGCTGACGCTTCTGGCTGAAATCCTTGCAGGGTCCGGCTTCACTGCCGTGCTGCCGCGCGAAATGCAGCTAGAGGATGAACGCTCTTTGTTTGTGGGCGCCTATTACGGTGGCACCAGTCTGGATGAGACCACCTTCACCCTGATCAACATGCCCCTGCCCGGCACCTCGCTGGAACAGGCCGAGGCCGATATTCTGGCCGAGATTGACGAATTCCTGGAGGAAGGCATCGATCCGGCTCAGTTGGACCGCATCCGTTTCCAGATCGAAGCCGCACGGATTTACGACGAAGACGATGTCGCCGGTCTGGCCAACATCTATGGCCGCGCGCTGGCCTCGGGCCTGACCGTTGCCGACGTGCAGGCATGGCCCGACCTACTGGCCGCCACGACCGTCGAAGACGTCATGGAAGCCGCCCGCACGATCTTCAGCCAGGGGGCCACGACAACGGGCTACCTGATGCAACCCCCCGCAGAAGAGACCGCAGAGGTGTCCCAATGATTGCCCGTTTCTTCACGCCCCTTGTGGCAGCGCCCTTCTTAGCGATCATGGCCTTGGCCGCGCCTGTTCACGCCAACATCATCGACATCCAGCCCGTCACGTCCCAGGGCGGGATCGACGCATGGCTGGTCGAAGACACCTCCATTCCTTTCGTGGCCATGGACTTCTGGTTCGAGGGCGGCGGCTCCATCGACGCAGCGGACGCGCGCGGGGCCGTGCACCTGATGGCGGCCCTGCTGGAGGAAGGTGCGGGCGATCTGGACGCCACCACGTTTGCGGAACGGCTTGAAGGGTTGGCGGCGTCGTTCAGCTTCGACGTCTACCGGGACGAGTTGGTGATTTCGGTCCAGATGCTGTCCCAGAACCGCGACGAGGTGCTGGCGCTTCTGCGTGATGTGCTGATGGCACCGCGCTTTGACGCGGACGCTGTGGAACGGGTGCGGGGCCAGGTCCTGTCGATCCTGGAAGGGGACGCCAACGACCCTGACACCATCGCAGGGGCCGCGTTCAACGCACTCACCTTCGGCGACCATCCCTATGCCAGCCGTCTGGAAGGCACGCTGGACAGCGTCGCGGCACTGACGCGCGACGACCTGCTGGCCGCCCACCGCAGCGCCATTGTCCGCGATCGTGTATCTGTCGGCGTGGCGGGCGACATGACGGCCGAAGACCTCGGCCCGATCCTCGATACACTACTGGGCGATCTGCCTGACTCCGATGTGCCGCTGCTCGGAATGGCAGAGGTCTCGGACGAAGGCGGCATCACCGTGATCGATTTCGCGACACCGCAATCATCGGTCTACTTCGGCCACGCCGGCATTGCCCGTGACGACCCGGATTTCTTCGCTGCCTTCGTGGCCAACCAGATCCTTGGTGCGGGCGGCTACCGCTCGCGGCTGATGGAAGAGGTCCGCGAACAGCGCGGGCTGACCTATGGGATCAGCACGTGGCTGAGCCTCAGCAAATCGGCTCCGATGATGCAGGGCGGGTTCTCGTCGTCCAATGGCTTGGTGGCCGAGGCGATCGCGGTGGTGCAGGCAGAATGGGCAGACATGGCCGAGAACGGCGTGACCGAGGCCGAACTGGAGGCCGCGCAGCGCTACATGACCGGATCATATCCATTGCGCTTCGATGGCAACGGCACGATTGCGGGCATCCTGGCCGCAATGCAGGCCGACAACATGGCCATCGACTACATTGCCACCCGCAATGACAATGTGCTGGCGGTGACGGTCGAGGACGTCCAGCGCGTCGCGGCCGAGTTGATCGACAGCGATGCCCTGCGCTTCGTGGTCGTGGGCCAGCCCGAGGGCTTGGAGCCCTCGAACTGAGGACGCGATGGGGCGGCAAGATCGCCGCCCCAATCGTAGACCGGGCCTTGGCCCGGGGCTCTTTCCACGGCCACAGAATCGGTTCCCCCAAGACCCCTGGTCATGCTACAGGTAGCGTCATGGCCTTTGCAGACCCCAACATATCCACAGATACCCGCCCCGTGATCCGTCAATTGGACGAGGCCGCGATCAACCGCATTGCGGCGGGCGAAGTGGTGGAGCGTCCGGCCTCGGCGGTGAAGGAGCTGGTGGAAAACGCCATCGACGCCGATGCCCGCCGCATCGTGATCGAGGTGGCCCACGGCGGAAAAACCCTGATCCGCGTTACCGATGACGGCTGCGGCATGGAAGCCGCTGACCTGCCCCTGGCGCTGTCGCGCCATGCGACGTCCAAGATCGACGGCACCGATCTGCTGAACATCCATTCCTTCGGGTTCCGGGGCGAGGCATTGCCGTCGCTCGGCTCGGTCGGGCGGCTTTCCATCACGTCACGGGCCAGCAACGCGGGCCACATGATCCGTGTGACCGGCGGTGCCCGCGAGGCGGTCAAACCCGCCGCGCTGAACCGGGGCACGGTGGTTGAGTTGCGCGATCTGTTCTTCGCCACCCCCGCCCGTCTCAAGTTCCTGCGCACGGACCGCGCCGAGATGCAGGCGATTTCCGACGTGGTGAAGCGCCTGGCGATGGCCGAGCCGTCCATAGGCTTTACCCTGAAGGACGTGACGGACGGTGAGCGGGTGACGTTCCGTGTCGATGCCGAGAGTGGCGATCTGTTCGATGCACTGCGGGGGCGTCTCACGGCGATCATGGGCCGGGAATTCACCGACAACGCTTTGGCGATTGATGCTGAGCGCGAGGGGCTGCGGCTGACGGGCTACGCCGCCCTGCCGACGTATTCGCGCGGCTCCGCCGTGGCGCAGTTCCTGTTCGTGAACGGGCGTCCCGTGCGCGACAAGCTACTGATTGGTGCGCTGCGTGCGGCCTATATGGATGTGCTCAGCCGTGATCGGCACCCGGCGGCGGTGCTGTTCATCGGCTGCCCGTCCGAACGGGTGGACGTGAACGTGCATCCCGCCAAATCCGAAGTGCGGTTTCGGGAGCCCGCGCTGGCGCGCGCCTTGATCGTCAGCGGCCTGCGCCATGCGATGACCGAAGCCGGGCACCGGGCGTCCTCCACCGTCGCTGACGCGACTCTGTCGGCGATGCAGCCCCCTCCTCCAGAGCGCGCTTCGCACGCGCTGTCCTCGCAGCCGCCCCGTGTGTACCAGATGGACCGGGTGGGTCAGCCGAGGGGGTTTTCGTCGGGCTTCGCCGAGCGGACGCAGGACTGGAGCGCACCTTCGGCGCGGGTGGATGAGGCGGTGATCGAAAGTGACGGGCCCTTGGGTGCCGCACGGGCGCAAGTTCATGAGAACTACATCATTGCCCAGACGCCGAGTGGCATCGTGCTGGTCGACCAACACGCCGCCCATGAGCGGTTGGTCTATGAGCGGTTGAAAGCGCAGATGTCCGAGCGCGGTGTGGCCCGGCAAGCGCTGCTGATCCCCGAGATCATCACGCTTGGTGCCGATGCGGACTGCTTGCTGGATCACGCGGCGGAGTTGGAGCGGTTCGGTCTGGTGATCGAGGCTTTCGGCCCCGGCACCATTGCTGTGCGCGAGACCCCGGCGATCCTGGGCGAGATCAACGCCGAGGCGCTGTTGCGTGACGTGCTTGATGAATTGGCCGATCTGGGCGACAGCCAGACGTTGCAGGCCCGCGTTGAAGCAGTATTAAGCCGGGTGGCCTGCCATGGCTCGATCCGCTCGGGCCGACAGATGCGCGCCGATGAGATGAACGCGCTGTTGCGCGAGATGGAAGCAACGCCCCTGTCGGGCCAGTGCAACCACGGGCGGCCGACCTATGTGGAATTGAAGCTGGCCGACATCGAGCGGCTCTTTGGGCGCACGTGATCACGATTGGTGAGACAGCGGTGGATCTGAGCGATCCCTGGGTCCTGGCCGCATTGGGCAGCGTAGCGCTGTTGATCGTTCTGTTGCTTCTTATCCTGAGCGCTTTGCGTGCCGCGAAACGCTCCGCCCACGCGGTAGAGCCCCTGGCGCATCACATGGCGGCGTTGGGACAGACGGTGCAGGCCTTGGGTCAGGGACAGGAGCGGCTGGCCGGCGGGCTCGCCTCCGTGTCCGACCATCAGGCGCGCGCGCAGGCCTCGATGCAGGAGGCGATGGAACGGCGGTTGGAAGAGGTGCAAAAGGGCATGTCTGAGACGCTTCATGGCACGTCAACGCGAACGGCCCGGAGCCTTGGGGAATTGCAGCAGAAGCTGGAGCAGATCGACCGCGCGCAGGCGAAGATCGAGAAGCTGTCGGGCGATGTCCTGGGGTTGCAGGACATTCTGTCGAACAAGCAGCGGCGGGGCATGTTCGGGGAGATTCAGCTGAATGATATCGTCTCGGGCGCCCTGCCCCCCGACGCCTATGCCCTTCAGGCGACGCTTTCAAACGGGAAGCGGGCCGACGTTCTGGTGCGCCTGCCGAACCCGCCCGGCCCCATCGTCATCGATGCCAAATTCCCGCTGGAGGCCTACGAGGCGCTGATGCGCGCGCCCGACGCCGAGGCGCAAGCCCGCGCGATGCGCGAGCTGGGGGCCGCGGTTCGAGTGCACATCAAGGCGATCTCGGAGAAATACATCATCGAGGGCGAAACCGCAGATGGGGCGTTGATGTTCCTGCCGTCCGAGGCGGTCTACGCAGAACTGCACGCGCGGTTGCCGGAGGTCGTGCGGACAGGCTTCGACGCAAGGGTCTGGATCGTGTCCCCCACCACCTGCATGGCGACGCTCAACACGATGCGCGCGGTGATGAAGGATGCGCGGATGCGCGAACAGGCTGGAGAGATCCGCAAGGCGCTGAAACAGTTGCACCGGGATGTGGGGATCGTGGGAGAACGTGCTGGCAAGCTGGAGATCCATCTCCGGCAGGCGGGTGAAGATGTGGCGGGCATTCTGACCGCCTCGGCCCGGGCGGGGAAGCGGGCGGAGCGGTTAGACAATTTCGACTTCGACGAAAGCGTGCCCGATAGGGCGGAGGTCGTGCCGTTGCCCCGGGGGTGAGCCAGAGTTTTGCAAAACTCTGGAAAAACTCTTTGAAGAGTTTTGGGAAATTCCTTGCAAGGAATTTGGGGCGCGTGGGCCTAGGCGCGAGAGAAGACGGCAGACAGGATCGCCTCCAACGCGGCGGCGTCCTCGTGCGTGAAGGCATCAGGCTGGTCGCTGTCGATGTCGAGGACCGCGATGATCTCGCCCGCGGCGTTGTGGACGGGCAGGACGATCTCAGACCGGGTGGAGGACGCACAGGCGATGTGGCCCGGAAAGGCATCGACATCCGCCACCAGTTGCGTTTCGCCGGTCCGGGCAGCCGCGCCGCAAACGCCTTTTGAGAAGGGAATTTGCAGGCAGCCGTGGCCCCCCTGGTAGGGGCCGATCTTCAACAGGCCCGGCTCGGTCACACGGTAGAAGCCGGTCCAGTCGAAGCGCGCGTCTGCGTGGTGCAGCTCACAGGCGACGGTGGCCATGAGGGCCACGGTGTCGGTCTCGCCTTCGGTAAGCGAGGCGATTGTCTTGGTCAGCGTTGCGTAGTCGGCCATGGAGGATTTCGCATATTTTTGGAACAAAGATGGGGTCAGGCGCGCTCGATCGCGATGGCAGTGCCTTCGCCGCCGCCGATGCAGATTGCGGCGACGCCGCGTTTGAGGTCGCGCGCCTCGAGGGCGTGAAGGAGCGTCACGATGATCCGGGCGCCGGACGCGCCGATGGGATGGCCCAAGGCACAGGCGCCGCCATTCACGTTCATTTTTTCGCGGGAGATGTTCATCTCGTGCATGAAGGCCATCGGGACGACCGCGAAGGCCTCGTTCACTTCCCACAGGTCTACGTCATCGATGGTCCAGCCGAGGCGGTCCAGCAGTTTCCGGGCAGCGGGAACGGGTGCGGTGGGGAACAGCGCGGGCGCATGGGCGTGGGAGGCGTGGCCGAGAATTCGCGCGCGGATGGGTAGGCCTTGCGCCTCGGCCGCAGAAGCGCGCGCGAGGGTCAGGGCAGCAGCTCCGTCCGAGATGGAGGAGGAGTTGGCCGCCGTCACCGTGCCCCCCTCGCGGAAGGCGGGCTTGAGAAGCGGGATCTTGTCGGGGCGGGCATTGCCCGGTTGCTCGTCCGTGGTGATTTCGCTGCTGTCCTTTCGGGTCTTGATCGTCAGGGGCGTGACTTCGTCGCTGAAGGCCCCGGAGTTGATCGCATTCAGCGCGTTCTCCAACGAGCCCAACGCGTAAGCGTCTTGCGCCTCGCGGGTGAATTGGAACGCCTCGGCGCAATCTTCGGCGAAGGTGCCCATGAGCCTGCCCTTGTCGTAGGCATCCTCCAACCCGTCGAGGAACATGTGATCCAGCGTCTTCTGGTGCCCGATCCGCGCGCCTGCGCGCATGGCAGGCAGCAGATACGGCGCGCTGGTCATCGATTCCATGCCGCCGGCGACGATCACATCGGCTTGGCCCAGGGCGAGGGCATCATAGGCCATCATGGCGGCCTTCATGCCGGACCCGCACATCTTGTTCAGGGTCGTGGCGGGCACGGTCTCGCCCAGGCCCGCGTGGAAACCCGCTTGTCGTGCTGGCGCTTGACCCTGGCCCGCAGGCAGAACGCAGCCCATCAACAATTCATCCACCTTTGCGCCGCCCAGTGCGGCCTTGATCGCCGCGCCGCCCAGTTCGGCCGCTGTCAGCGGCGACAGGGCGCCCTGAAATCCGCCCATGGGGGTCCGTGCGGCACCTGTAATGACGATTTGTTCCATCGATCCTCCAATTGGCGTGGTTCCGAATACGAAATGGTAACCTTTGCTGTCTACGGTCCTAGCAAACGCAGAGCACGAGGAACATGCGATGAATCTGACCTACACCCAACACGACACCGTTGGCGTCGTTCACATCGCGGACCAGCGGCTGGACGCCAGCATTGCGATCCAGTTCAAGGAAACCTTTCGCACGCTGACCGCCGACGGCGGTGACGTGATTCTGGACCTCAGCGATGTCGAGTTCCTCGACTCCAGCGGCCTCGGCGCGATCGTGGCGGTCTACAAGGCCTTGGGGACCGGGCGGCACATGGCACTGGCCGGGCTGCAACCACCGGTTGAAAAGGTGATGACGCTGACCCGCATGAACGCCGTTTTCGCGATCTTCCCCTCGTTAGAAGCCGGACTTGCCGCAGCGGCTCCCACAGCGGCAGAGTAGTTTGACCCCGGCTCACAACGCGTTTGGCGCCGGAACCGATCCAGAGGCACCTCCGAAGGAGGGCAGCATGCCACCTACGACTGCGCCGGACTTCTTTCATCGGTTCACCTCGGGGACCACGCAAGTGCGCTGCACCCTTGACCAGGCGCGGGTCGCCCTTCAGGCGGCTCGGATCGACGACGCGACCTGCGACACCTCCCAGATCATTCTGGGCGAGGTTTTGAACAACGTCGTCGAACATGCCTACCGCTGTGAAGAAGGCCACCCGATCGAGCTGTCGATCTGGTTTGATGACACGGGCCTTTGGTGCAACGTCCATGACCAAGGCGCGCCGATGCCCGGCGGCGTCCCCCCCGAAGGCCGTGGGGCATGCATCGACGCTTCGGATAGGGACGGCCTGCCTGAGGGAGGCTTTGGGTGGGCCATGGTGCACGCGTTGACGCAAGACCTTCAGTATCTCCGGGTCGACGGCTGCAATGACCTGGCGTTTCTGATCTCCGCCTCTCATCCCTGACGGACGCGCGCCCTTGTGATGCGCGTTACACCTGTCGTGGGCCCGTTCACCTGCCTCAGGTCCGTCCGCGCAGGCAACCGGGCGCTTTGCCGTCACGATTCGCTTTGAAAGCGGCCATTCCACAGGCACGTATCGCGAAAAACCGCCCCGCTCGACCAGCAGATACCCCATAAAAACATGGCTTTCCGCCCTTGTCAGCACCCCGCAGAACCGTGCCACACAAGCGCCTCATTTTCTCCCAACCACCGCCCCGATGAATCGTCATACACGGCTTGTAGCTGCAGAGGCTTCCCTCGGCACCGCGTATCAAAGCCCCCACCCAGTGCGCGATGCCGAGGTCCTCTGCGGCCACGCCTTTCCCCCTCCGCAACAACGGCCTCTTGCCCCCGACGCCAAGCTGACTAGGGTCCTGCCACGCAAGTGACGGAGGGACATAATGCGCGATTTTCACCAACCCGGGCGGTCAACCGTCTACGCGGATCATGGCATGTGCGCCACGTCGCACCCCTTGGCCGCGCAGACCGCGATCTCGATCTTGCAGCAAGGCGGCAACGCCGTCGACGCGGCCATTGGCGCCGCGATCCTTCTGGGCCTGTGTGAGCCGCAGAGCACCGGAATCGGTGGCGACATGTTCGCCCTTATCGCGCAGCCAGACGGTGAGATCCTGGGCCTCAACGCCTCGGGGCGCGCGCCCGCCGGGCTGAATGCCGACGCGATCCGCGCCAATCACCAAAAGATGCCGCTTTATGACATCAGTGCGATCACCGTGCCAGGCGCGGTGGATGGCTTTTGCCGCTTGCACGGCGACCACGGGCACTTGCCCCTCCAGGACGTCCTCGTCCCGGCGATCTCCTACGCGGAGGCGGGCATTCCCATCGCGCCCCGCGTGGCATTGGACTACGCCGAGTCGTCGGGCGTCCTGCAAGGGGCCGCGCGCCGTCACTTTCTGCACGACGACAAGGCCATGGAAGTCGGCGCTCGCTTCAAGGCCCCCGGCCAGGCCGAGGTCCTGCGGCGCATTGCGGCCGAGGGGCGCGCGGGCTTTTACGAAGGCGAGGTGCGCGACGACATGTTGGCCGCCCTCACCGCCCTTGGCGGCGCCCACACGGCCGAGGATTTCGCCAACACCGCCTGCGATTACGTCACGCCGCTCCGCTCCAGCTACCGCGATGCGGAACTGATCGAGCTGCCCCCCAACGGGCAGGGCGCGACCGCCATGTTGATCCTCAACATGTTGGAAACCATGGACCCGCAAGACGATCCATTCGGTGCCCAACGCACCCATCTGGAGGCCGAGGCGACCAAACTCGGCTATGATGCCCGCGATCGTTTCCTCGCCGATCCCGATCACGTCACGAAGCTGTCCCACATGCTGTCCAAGGACACCGCCGCGCAGCTGGCAGGGCTGATCGATCCGAACCGGGCGATGCCTGATCCGCGCGCCGCCTCGGACAACATCCACAAGGACACGGTCTATATCACGGTCGTGGACAAGGACCGCCGCGCCGTCAGCCTGATCTATTCGATCTTTCATTCCTTCGGCTCGGGTGTTGCGTCCGAAAAGTTTGGCGTCTTGTTCCAGAACCGGGGGGGCGGCTTCACGTTGGAGAAGGGTCATCCGAATGAAGCCGGGCCGGGCAAACGCCCGATGCACACGATCATTCCGGGCATGTTGAAGCTGGCCGATGGGTCCTTGATGCCCTTCGGCGTCATGGGCGGGGCGTACCAGTCCACGGGTCATGCGCGGTTTGTGTCCAACGTGGTAGATTACGGCATGGATCCGCAAGCCGCCATCGACGCGCCGCGCGCCTTCGCCGAGGCCGGCGCCCTCAAGATCGAGCGTGGCTACGGCGCGGACACGCGTCTTGCTTTGGGCAAGATGGGTCATGCGATGACCACACCGGTCGCCCCGATCGGCGGAGCTCAGGCCATCCGCATCCGACCTGACGGCCTGCTGGAGGGCGGCTCGGACCCCCGCAAGGACGGCATCGCGCTGGGGTACTGACCACGCTCAAGTCGCCCAAAGGGCGGGCGCGCAGGCCCCCCTACTGACGCGGTCCGAACAATCGGTTCAGCACGTTGTTGACCGCATCGCCGATATTGCCCTGCCCTTGCGGGTTGCCGATGGGCACCCGCGTGCCCTGCGGTGTAATCGGGCCCCGAAGCACACCATCGGCGTCGGTGGACAGCACCTCCCCCGTGTTGGGGTTGATCGGTACGGGCTGACCGTTGGCATCCAGGAAGAAATCATCCGGCCCCGGACGCGCCTCGGCGATCGGGTCGATCATCGGCAGGGGGCGCGGCGGCAGATCGCGGTGGATCTCTTCCATCGCCTGCCGCCAAATCTCGGAGGGCAGGCCGCCGCCGGTGACACCCGACAAGGGGCGGTTGTCGTCGTAGCCCATCCAGACGCCCGCAACGTAATCCGCCGTGAAGCCAACAAACCACGCATCCCGCGCACTGTTGGTGGTGCCCGTTTTGCCCGCCACGGGTCGATCCGGCAGCGCCGCGCGCTGGCCCGATCCTTCGGCCACGACCCGGCTCATCATGTAGGTCAGTTGCCGTGCCGAAAACTCGCTGATCACCCGCTCGCGGATGCCCGTCTCTTGCTCGAACATCGGGTCGGGTTCGCCCAACAGCCGCAGTTCCGTCATGCCATAAGGCCGCACGGCAGAGCCGCCGTTGAGGATGCCCGCATAAGCGCCCGTCATCTCGATGAGCGTGGATTCCGATGCGCCCAGCGCCAAGGCAGGCCCGGCGGCAAGATCGGATTCAATGCCGAAATCGGACGCCACCTGCCGCACCAGATCGCGGCCCACTTCCTCGGAAATGCGCACAGCGGCGGTGTTCAGCGACCGCGTCAACGCCTCGGTCAGGGTCACCATGCCATAGAAATTTCGGGTGTAGTTTTCGGGGCTGTAGGGCCCTGATCCCGGCACGTTGATCGTCAGGGGGCCGTCCAGGATCATGTCGTCGAACCGCCAACCCAGGTCCAGCGCCGTGGCATAAACGAAGGGTTTGAATGCGCTGCCCGGTTGCCGCACGGCCTGCACGGCGCGGTTGAACGTACCGCCGCCTGACAGGTCGCGCCCGCCCACCATGGCACGCACAGCGCCATCGGCGCTCATCACGATGATCGCGGCCTCGGCCTCGGACCCTTCGCGGACCTGATTGGCAAAGACGTTGCGGATCGAGGCCTCGGCCGCTGCCTGGATATCGGGATCGAAGGTGGTGCGGATGATCACGTCTTCCGTCGTGTCCCCGGTCAGAAAATCCGGGCCGACCGACATGATCCAATCGGCGAAATAGCCGCCAGTGTCCTGACGCGCGGCCGGTGACAGGGTCGCGGGGTTGGCGCGGGCCTGGTCGGCTTCGGCTGCGGTCAGGTAGTTCTCTCGCTCCATCAAGTTCATGACCAGGTTGGCCCGCGCCTGACTGCGTTCAAGGTTGTTGGTGGGGGCATAGCGTGTGGGGGCCACCAGAAGACCCGCCAGCATCGCGGCCTGCTGCGGGTTCAATTCGGTGGACGGGATCGAGAAATAGCGTTGCGACGCGGCTTCGAATCCCCGCGTCCCGGCCCCCAGATAGGCGCGGTTGAGGTAAATCGACAGGATCTCGGATTTGGAATAGCGCAGCTCCATCGCGAAAGCGAAAACCATCTCCTGCATCTTGCGCCACAGGGTCGTTTCACGGCAATCGGCCTCATAGGCCGCCTCGCTATCCCACGTGTCAGCGTCAAACTCCACGCCAAGGCACAACAGCTTCGCGGTCTGCTGGGTCAGTGTCGATCCGCCATGGCCGCGCAGCGGATGGCGCCCTTCGCTGACGTTAATGTACATGGCCGAGGCGATCCCCCGAGGGGACACCCCCAGGTGCCGATAGAAGCGCCGATCCTCGGTGGCCAGGATCGCATTGACGAGATGGGGCGATGTGGTGGACGGATCAATCGCGCCACCAAACTGCTCTCCCCGCCAGGCGAACACCTCGCCGTAGCGGTCCAACATGGTGACAGAGCCGCGCTCCCGCGCATCCAGAAGCGCATCTACCTCTGGCAACTGCGCGTAATAATAGCCCGTCGCAAGACCTACGATCACCACCAAGACGGCGGTGCTGCGCCACATCACGCCCCAGATCAGGCGGAAGACGAAGCGGATTATCCGGGAAAAGAAGCCCAGGATCCCGCCGCGTTGTGGCTGCTTGCGCCGGGCAGGTTTGCGTTTGCGCGGCTTGCGGCCACCACCACCAGACCCACTGCCGCTTGCGTGCTTGGGTTGCGACGTCCCACGTCGCTCGGCGACCAGACGCCGTCTGCCATTGCCGGAAGGGCTCATTTCACTCTCGCCTCGTGTCGGGGGTCCGCTTGCAGCTTTCGCCGTGACCTACCTCATTTGGGAGCAGTCTTACCGAATTTCGAGTCGAATGCGAAGGGGACAGCGAACCGTCGCCCATTTCGATAGCGCACAAAAAAGCATCATCTTCACCTTTTTGCGCAAAAAATTTGCAAATGACATCAAAAGCAGCCTCCAAAACGACCTCCCTTCGTTGCTCTCATGGGTCAACCGCCCTGTCTTACCCGTCATACGCGGCCCAAGTTCGGGGCGTGAGGGACAAGTCAACAACCGCAAAAGGGTGACAAACAGTGAAACTCATCATTGCAGCAATCAAACCGTTCAAGCTGGAAGAGGTCCGCGAAGCGCTCACCTCTATCGGCGTGCGCGGCATGATGGTGACCGAGATCAAGGGCTTCGGCTCGCAGTCCGGTCACACCGAGATCTACCGCGGCGCAGAATACGCCGTGAACTTCGTGCCGAAGGTGAAGCTGGAGATCGTGGTCGCCGCCTCCATGGCCGATCAGGTCGTCGAGACGATCCAGACCACCGCCAAGACCGACAAGATCGGCGACGGCAAGATTTTCGTCCTCGACGTGCAAAGCGCCGTGCGGGTGCGCACCGGCGAAACCAACGACGACGCGCTGTAATCGGCGATGGGTAAGGGAAAAAAACTCATGAATACCAAGTATCTCATTCCAGTCTCGGCGGCGGCGTTGATCGCCCTCCCGAGCATGGCGCTGGCCCAGGACGAGGCCGCGCTGCACACCTCCTACATCCTCACCACGTTGCTGTTTCTTGTCGGCGGCTTCCTGGTGTTCTGGATGGCGGCCGGCTTCGCGATGTTGGAGGCGGGCCTTGTCCGCTCCAAGAACGTCGCGATGCAGTTGACCAAGAACATCGCGCTCTTTTCCATCGCGGCCATCATGTATTGGCTGGTGGGCTTCGGCATCATGTACCCGGCCGAGTGGCTGATCGAAGGCTGGCTGGGTCCGTTCTTCGCCATCACCTCGCTGGAGCCTGTCGGCCTTGCGCTGTCCGATGATTTCACCGGCACCTCCCTGGACTATGCCTCCGTCGGCTCGGACTTCTTCTTTCAGCTGATGTTCTGTGCCACCACGGCTTCCATCGTGTCCGGCACCTTGGCCGAGCGCATCAAGCTGTGGCCCTTCCTGATCTTCGTCGTTGTGCTGACGGGCTTCATCTACCCGATCGAGGCATCCTGGCAGTGGGGCGGTGGCTGGTTGTCTGAAGCGGGCTTCTCTGACTTCGCAGGCTCCACCCTGGTGCACGCAGCAGGTGGTTTCGCGGCGCTGGCCGGTGCCATCGTGCTGGGTCCGCGTCTGGGCAAGTACAAGGACGGTCGCGTCAACCCGATGCCCGGCTCCAACCTGGCCCTCGCCACCTTGGGTACGTTCATCCTGTGGCTGGGTTGGTTCGGCTTCAACGGCGGCTCGCAACTGGCGATGGGCACCATTGGTGACGTGGCTGACGTGTCGCGCATCTTTGCCAACACCAACATGGCCGCTGCTGCCGGTGCGGTTGCCGCGCTGATCCTGACGCAGGTCGTGTATGGCAAGGTCGACCTGACGATGGTCCTGAACGGCGCACTGGCGGGCCTCGTGTCCATCACCGCCGAGCCTCTGGCACCGTCGCTTTTCGGCGCGCTTCTGACCGGTGCGGTCGGTGGTGTGATCGTGGTCTTCACGGTGCCGATCCTCGACAAACTGAAGATCGACGACGTCGTCGGCGCCATCCCGGTCCACCTGATCGCCGGGGTCTGGGGCACGCTGGCCGTGGCTTTCTACACCGGAAACTGGGGCGCTCAGATCATGGGCATCGCGGCCATCGGCATCTTTGTCTTCGTCACCTCGCTGATCGTCTGGTTCATCCTCAATGCAGTCGTGGGCATCCGCGTCGGCGAAGAGGAAGAGATCAACGGCCTCGACGTGGCAGAGCTGGGGATGGAAGCCTACCCCGAGTTCTCTAAGGGCTGAACACCCCACACCAACGCGAAAGGGGCGCCCCCAACCGGGCGCCCCTTTTTCCGTTTCCGCTTTGGCGCGGGGCCACCGCCCGGCTTCACAACGTCAGGACCATCCTGCACGTGCAGAATTGCATTGAAGCGAATCGCGACGCCCCGGATATTCAAGGGATCTATTGCCCGATCTTTGCCTCTGAACGTCATTTCCCTTCAAAAAGTGATCCACATGCGCCTCTGCTTTTCCCTTGCCTTGCTTCTGTCCGCCCTTGCGGTGCCCGTCGCCGCTCAACAATGGAACCAACTGGCGTATTACGTTGCCTATATCGGGCCCGAAGATATGCGCAATTCAAGCGGGCAACCGGTCCGCACCCTTGGCGGGGTGATCCAACAGGACCGCGCCAATTATCATCGCTTCGGCATCCGGCACGCGCAAGACGAAGGCGATCCGCTGTTCAATGACCGAGGGCTGCGCGCGCGCATCTCCGAGTTGGTCGCCGCAGGCGACAATGCACGCGGCAGCCTTGCGCAGATGGCACAAAACGGCCAGCCTTTCGGCGTGGGCGTCTTTGTGTGCGGCTATGGCGCGACCCCATCCCTGATTTATCTCGTCGGATGGGGCGAGGATTTTTCAGGCTGCTTTTGACCGCTCAGCCCAATGACGGCTAAGCCAATCGTGCTTTCGGCTCACCTTGCCCCGCGCAGGTTCCCAATGGCGCGCCCTTCGACAGATCGCGTTCAGCGCGCCGCCTCGATGAAGCACGCCGTCCGTTCGGCCATATCGACGGGGCTCGTGTCGCGGTTGAAGAACTCCACGAAGCCGATCTCGGGCAAAACCAGGTAGGTGAAGGCCGTGTGGTCCACCAGGTAATACGGGTCCGTCCCGTCGTCATGGTTCTGGTAATAGACCCGGTAGGCGCTGGCGGCGGCGTGGGTCTGTTCCGTGGTCCCGGTCAGGCCCAACATGCGGGGATGCACGTTGTCGGTGAAGGCGGCGACGACCTCGGGCGTGTCGCGGTTGGGGTCCACCGTAACAAACGTCGGCAGGACGCTGTAGCCATTGCCCTCAAGGATATCGACGGCCTCCGCATTGCGCACGGTGTCAAGCGGGCAGACATCGGGGCAAAAGGTATAGCCGAAGTACATCAGCGTCGGTTCGGTGATGACATCCGCGTCGGTGACGGTTTCGCCGGTTTCCGAGACCAGCTCGAACGCGCCACCGATGGTGCCTGCGCCACCGGCCACAACCCCTTGGCGGCATTCGGCAAATTGGTCATCACTGCCCGAATTCGCGAGGTAGATGGCCACCCCGGTTCCAACCAACAGCGTGCCGATCAGCGCGACAGAGGCATATGCGTAGGTCCGTGTCATGTCTCAAGATCCCCTCAAGGTGGATAAGTCACCGCGTTGATTACCTAGTTGCACCCGCCTAACAATTCATGACCCCTTTGATGTGACAGGATGCCCCGCCCCATGGCTATCATAGATCCGGCAAACGACCCCGCCCTGATGCTGGTGCAGCAGGACAGTCGTGTGGATTGGGTGCGCCTGCGCACGCTTCTGGTCCTGCGGTGGCTGGCGATCCTGGGCCAGACCATCGCCGTGGTCACGGCGGCGTTCTATATCGGATTGCGGGTCGAGATCGGCCTGTGCTTCCTGGCGATCGGGGCCTCGGTTGTGTCGAACCTCGTGGCGCTGACGATTTTCCCTGAAAACCAGCGCCTCAGCGACCGCGACGCGATGCTGACCCTGCTGTTCGATCTGGCGCAGTTGTCGTTTCTTCTGTTCCTGACCGGGGGCCTCAACAACCCGTTCTCGCTGCTGATCCTGGCCCCCGTCACCATTTCGGCCACGGCGCTGACGATGCGGTCCACCGTGATCCTGGGGGTTTTGGCGATCTTCATGATCACGTGCCTCAGCATGTGGCATCTGCCCCTTACCACGCTCAGCGGCGAGGTTCTCGCGCTGCCCGGCCTGTTCATTCTCGGCTTCTGGGTGTCGCTTGTCATCGGCATCGTGTTCCTGTCCGCCTATGCCCGCCGCGTGGCCTCTGAAACTCACCGCATGAGCCAAGCCCTTCTGGCCACGCAAATGGCCCTCGCGCGCGAGCAGAAGTTGACCGATCTGGGCGGCGTGATCGCGGCAGCAGCGCATGAATTGGGCACGCCTTTGGCGACCATCAAGCTGGTCGCGACCGAGCTTCTGGATGACCTCTCGGACCAACCCACGTTAGCCGAAGACGTGACACTGATCCGCGACCAGGCGGATCGTTGCCGCGATATCCTGCGCTCCATGGGGCGGGCGGGGAAGGACGACCTTCACCTGCGCCGCGCCCCTTTGGGGGCCGTAATCCAGGAGGCGGCAGACCCCCATGCCGATCGTGGGATCGAGTTGCACTACGATTTTCATCCTGTCGACGGCATCGCCGATCTGGACCCCTCGCAGCAGCCCTATGTCTGGCGCAAACCCGAGGTGATCCACGGATTGCGCAACTTCATCCAGAACGCGGTCGATTTCGCCGAGGCGCGGGTCTGGATCGATGCCGAGTGGGGCGACGGCTTCATTCGCCTGACCATCACCGATGATGGCCCCGGCTTTCCGCAGGATCTGTTGGGCCGCTTGGGCGATCCATTCCTGCGGCGGCGCAACCGGGTCGATCAGGATCTGCGGCCGGGCTACCAGGGGATGGGTCTGGGCCTGTTCATCGCCAAGACCCTGTTGGAGAGGTCCGGCGCGAAGGTGCAATTCATCAACGTCGCCGACCCCTTCCTGACCGAGGATGACACCCACGGCCGCCTGGGCGCGCGGGTCAAGGTGATCTGGCCAGAAGCCTCGATCCAATCTCCCGACGCTCAGTCGAGCGGCGCATTGGGGCCCAACATGCCGATAATGGACTGATATGCTTGAGATTGCTTCCAAAACGGAAACCATCGCCCCAGCGGCGCAGCGCCTGCATTAACCTGCCGTTAACTGTTTTACCCCATGTTTTCAGATGGGGCAGAAAAACGGGGTACGGGTGTTGGACAACGCCGCAACGCTGATCTTCATTGCGATTACCTTCACGACGGCGGCCATTGCCGTCGTTCTCACGACGCGGCTGCTGGCCAGTCGATCCTCCTCGCCCTACGCCGGCGCGGCCAACTCGGCGCAGACCAGCGGCACTGACGTCTTGCGACGTTACCAGTTCCGAGAGGGCTATATGCTTTCGGATGTTGCGCCCGATGATGCTTTTCTGGATTGCGGCGTCGACCGCACCATGGCCTTTCGGCGTCTGGTGTCATCGCTGACCCCCCTCAGCCCCGAATTTCAGGCGAACGTTGACGCGCTGCAAGACCGCGGTGATGCCTTTCTGATCGACGGACGCATTGGATCCGATGCCGTGTTTATCGCTGGCCGGATCGAGGATGAAGATGTCCTGACCCTCTCTGTCGGCCCGGCGGGCGATGGCGAAGGTCGGCAGGCCGTGGAAACCGCAACCCTTGACGCGCTCCAGACCGAGCTTTCGGACCTTCGGGCAACCATGGATACCGGCGTCGCGCCGATGTGGCGCGAGGATGAAAGCGCCCGTGTGACATGGGCCAACGCCGCCTATTTCGACCTGGTGGAACGTTTGCGCGGCGGCGAAGCGCCCGGTTGGCCCCTGCCCCGGATCTTCGCGTCCGAGCTGGAACATGCGCCCTCGGACGGCACGTTTCGGCGCTGCAAGATCGCCATGCCCGACCGGGATGAACCGACGTGGTACGAGGTCAGCCGCGATCCGCTGCCCGGCGGCACCGCCCTGTTCACCGCACAGCCCGCCGACCGTCTGGTGCGCGCCGAGACCAGCCTGCGCGAGTTTCTTCAGACCACCACCAAGACCTTCGCCGCCCTGCCGGTGGGCCTTGCCGTGTTCGATCGCAAGCGGCAGTTGGTGACGTTCAACCCCGCCCTCGTGGCCTTGACCCAAGCGGGGGCCGAGTTCTTGACGACCCGCCCCGACCTGAAATCGTTTCTGGACCAGTTGCGAGAGAAGAAGCGCATGCCCGAGCCGCGCGATTACCGCTCTTGGCGCGATGAGATCGCGCAACTGGAAGAGGGGGCCGAAAACGGCACCTACCATCAGTTGTGGGAGTTGCCCGAGGGCAAGACATTCCGCGTCATGGGTCGCCCGCATCCCGACGGTGCCATTGCCTTCATGCTCGAAGACATCAGCGCCGAGGTTTCGCTCACCCGCCAGTTCCGCGCCGATCTGGAGATGTTCCAGGCGGTGCTCGATGCCGTCCCCGTCGCAATTGCCGTGTTCCAGGCCGATGGCGCGATGGTCGGCGCGAATGAGGGCTATGGGCGGCTTTGGGGGCAGGATCCGCAGGTCCTGGCGCAGATGCCACACCTGAACCAGGCCTGTGTCGAATGGTCGGCGCGCTGCAAACCCAGCCGCGTCTGGGGCGAGATCCGCCAATTCGTCGGTCACGAGGTCGAGCGTGGGCCATGGGTGGAAGCGGTCGAAACACTGGATGGCGTGCGCCTTGCGGTGCGCATGGCGCCGACGCGCGGGCGCGCCACGGTGGTCCAGTTCCTGCCCTTGGATGTCAGCCAGTCTGACCCGCTGGCGGAATTGACCCCCGCCTCAGCAACGCCCCTTCTGGATGCCGCACGGGCGCAAACGGAACGCAGCGCGCAACGCCGCGCTTGATCCCACGCCTGATTGGCGGCTGGTTTCGATTCAATTCCCCGAAGATCCCGTTTAGGCTGCGCCCACGATGACGCAGCCGATGATCCCCTTGCCCCAGACCGACGCCCCCCGCCTGCCCGATTGGCCGCCGGTGGACACCGTCGTCTTGCCCTCGCCCGAGGCCACCGATGCCCTTGCCGCGCGGATCGCGCGGGTGGTCGAGGCAGGTGATACGCTGCTGCTTTCGGGCGCGCTGGGTGCCGGAAAGACCCACCTTGCCCGCGCCTTGATCCGCGCCTGCCTTGGCAACCCGAACGAGCCCGTTCCCAGCCCGACCTTCACCCTTGTGCAGACTTATGAGGGCAACGCGGGCACCCTTTGGCACGCGGATCTCTACCGTCTTGGCGCGCCGGAAGACGTGTTCGAGTTGGGCCTCGACGACGCCATGAACGGGGCGCTGGATGACGCGATTTGTCTTATCGAATGGCCCGATCGGCTGGCCCCCGATTGGCCCGAAGGCGCCGCGCTTTTGCACCTCTCGCGTCAGTCCGACGACACCCGCGGCGTCACCCTCCATGCTGCCCCCGATACGCCCCTCGCGGCCCGTCTCGCGCAGGTGCTGCACCCATGAGCCACGGCACATTTCTGAAGGCCGCCGGGTGGGCAGAGGCCGCCGCCACGCCCCTGGCGGGCGACGCCTCCAAGCGGCTCTACACACGCCTGACCCAAGGTGCCCGCACCGCGATCGTGATGGATGCACCGATGGAACGCCCTGCCGACGAAACCAGCTTTGATGCCTTCCGTGTCGTGGCTACGCACCTGAGCGGCCTGGGCCTCTCCGCACCCGAGGAATATGCCGCCGACCGCGCCAAGGGTCTGATCTTGATGGAAGATCTGGGCGACCTGACACTCGCACGCCTGCTGGAGAACAACCCCGACACGGCACGCACGGCCTACGCCGCCACGGCCCACTTGCTGTCACGGCTCAAGTCGCATCCGCCCGAGGGCCTTTCTGCCCCTGATGCCGCAGAGATGGCGGAAATGACACGCCTGACCTTCGATTTCCTGCCCGACAGCGACGCCCTGCGCGACGCGCTGATGGCAGCGCTGACGGACGCGCTTGTCACCGAGGCACCCGGCGCGCCTGTCCTGTCGCTGCGCGATGTTCATGCCGAAAACCTGATCTGGCTTCCGAATCGCGAAGGCCACGCCCGCGTTGGATTGCTTGATTTCCAGGATGCGCTGCTGATGCCCGACGGCTACGATCTGGCCTCGCTGCTGGACGACCCGCGCCGCGAGGTGCCCGAGGCCTGGCGCGCTGATCTGATCGCCGCCCACAGCACTCCTTCCCGCATCGCGACCCTGTCGCTGCAACGCAATCTGCGCATCCTTGGCATCTTCCGCCGCCTGTCGACGGACTTCGGCAAACCCGCCTACGCGGCGTTCCTGCCGCGCACCCGCACCCTGATCGCCCGCGCCGCGGAAGCGATTCCCACCCTGCAAGCGCCGGTAGCCGAATTGTTGGACCGCACCAACCATTGGGGCGCGCCATGAGTTTGCCGTGCCTGATCCTCGCTGCCGGGTTTGGCACCCGCATGGGGGCGCTGACGGCGGACCGCCCGAAGCCGCTGATCCAAGTCGCCGGCCGCACGCTGCTGGACCATGCGCTGGAGGCCGCCGAGGGTGCCGCGCCGATCACCGTCAACGCCCACTTCAACGCCGACCAGATCGTGCAGCATCTTCATGGGCGCGGCATCATGGTGCAGCACGAACAGCCCGATATTCTGGACTCTGGCGGAGCCGTGAAACGGGCCGCCCAAAGCATGCCCAAAGGCCCCATGGCCACGCTCAACGCCGATAACGTGTGGACCGGCACGGCGCCGATCCCACTGCTGCGCGCGGCGTTCGATCCCGCCAGGATGGGCGCGCTTCTGCTGCTGGTGCCCCGTGCGCAGGCCATCGGGCGCCTTGGTGGCGGCGATTTCGCGATGGGCGCTGACGGACGGCTGAGCTTCGACAAATCGCCCGATACCTACGTCTACACCGGTGCGCAGATCCTTGACCCCGCGCCGTGCCTGAGTGACCCGCGCGACGTCTTTTCGCTGCGCGATATCTGGCAGGCCTACGCCGCCCAAGGGCGCCTCTTCGGGCTTGTTCACAAGGGTCAGTGGGCCGACGTGGGCCACCCCGACGGCATCAGGATCGCCGAGGAGATGTTGCATGTTTTTTGACCCCTCCCCCCGCCCGCGCGTCTTCGCCACGCCCCTTGGCGTGGACTTCTGCACCGCACTGATCGACGGCCTCGACATGGCGCTGGACGGGCAGGGGCCCGAGGCCCTCGCGCGGGTCGAGATCCACGTCGCCAACGGCCGGATGCAGCGCCGCCTGCAAGCGCTTTACGCCCAGCGCGGTCCCGGCCTGCTGCCGCGCATTCGGCCTGTCCTGTCCCTGGCCGAAACGGCGGATCTGGAGGGGCTGGCCCCCGCCATGTCGCCGCTGGCCCTGCGGCTGGAACTGGCGCAACTGATCGCCAAGCTGATCGACGCCAACCCCGATCTGGCCCCGCGCGCAGCTCTTTATGACCTTGCCGACAGCCTTGCGGATTTCATGGGCGAGATGGTGGAGGAAGGCGTCACCCCGGCCGATATCGCGTCCCTCGACATGGGCGAGCATTCCGAGCATTGGGCCCGCGCCCGCGATTTCCTTGGCATCGCGCAGCAGGTCATCGCGGCGGGCGACAAGCCCACGCCAGAGGCACGGCAGGCGCAGGTGGTGGAACGGTTGGTCGCCCAATGGAAGTTGAGCCCGCCAAGCCATCCGGTGATCGTCGCGGGCTCTACCGGGTCGCGGCGGGCGACGTTCCGGCTGATGGAGGCGGTGGCAAAGCTGCCCCAGGGCGCCGTGATCCTGCCCGGTATCGACCGGGACATGCCAAGCGCGATCTGGCGCGGGTTGCTTGATGGACGGCGCAGCGGCTTGGCGGGGGAAGACCACCCGCAATTTCGATTGGCGAAATTGCTCGACGCGATGGACCTCGACCCGGCGCAGGTCGCGCTTTGGGGCAGCGCCGCGCCCGCAGTCCCCGCGCGCAACGCGGTGGTGTCGCTGGCCCTGCGCCCTGCGCCCGTGACCAATCAATGGCGGACGGAGGGGCCGAGGCTTGCCGACGTCAAGGGTGCCATGGCGGGGGTGACCCTGCTGGAAGCCCCCTCCCCCCAGATCGAGGCCACCACCATCGCCTTGCGGATGCGCCGCGCGATCGAAGACGGCCAGCGGGTCGCGCTGGTGACACCCGACAGGCGGCTGGCGCGCAAGGTTACCGCACAGCTCGACCGCTGGCGGATCAAGCCCGACGACAGCGCGGGGGACGTGTTGGCCCAGACAGCACCAGGCCGTTTCCTGCGACAGGTGGCCGATGCGATGACCGCTCCGGTCACGTCCGAAGCGATGGTGGCCTTGCTGAAACATCCCCTCTGCCATTCCGGCGCGGATCGGGGCGAACACCAGCTTCGGACCCAGGATCTGGAACTTCAGGTCCTGCGCAAGGGCCTCGCCTTTCCAACGCGTGCCGCGTTGATGACATGGGCCGAGGCGCGCAAAGACGACGAGGGGGCCATCGCCTGGGTCACGTGGCTGTCCGACACTCTGCTGGCCCCCGTGGACCGCGCGCCGATGCCGCTGGAAAACCGCCTTGCCCTGCACAAGACCCGCGCAGATGCCTTGGCGGCGGGCGCGGGACAGCCTGACGCGGGCGAACTCTACGACAAGGAACCGGGGGCTGCGGCGGTCAAACTGTTGCGCGATCTGACCGCCGACGCGCCGTCCGGCGGGGCCATGTCGGCGCGGGACTATGCAGACTTCTTCACCGCGCTGGCCCATGACCGCGAGGTCCGCTTCGCTTTGCGCCCCCATGCCGATGTGCTGATCTGGGGCACGCAAGAAGCCCGCGTGCAGGGGGCCGATGTGACGATCCTTGCAGGGTTGAACGAAGGGACCTGGCCACAAGCCGCCAGCGCGGACCCCTGGTTGAACCGGCCCCTGCGGGCCACGGCCGGCCTGCGCCTGCCGGACCGCGTGATCGGCCTGTCCGCCCATGATTTCCAGCAAGGCATCGCGGGCCACGAGGTCTGGCTGTCCCGCGCCCGGCGCGATGATGAAACAGATACCGTCCCGGCCCGTTGGCTCAACCGCCTTGTGAACCTGCTGGGGGGCGCCAGCGATGAGGCAGCGCAGGCGCTGAAGGACATGCGCAGGCGCGGCGAAGATTGGCTGGCGCTGGCCGAAACCCTCACCACGCCCGACACCACCACGCCCGACACCTCTGTCGCCCCCGCCCCGCGCCCCGCCCCCGCGCCGCAGAACACCGCGCGGCTCACCCGGTTGTCCGTCACCGATATCGAGCGTTTGATCCGCGACCCCTACGCCATTTATGCCGCGCGCATGTTGGGCCTGCGCCCCCTCGATCCCCTGCGCGCCAGCCCCGACGCGCGCCTGCGCGGCAACGTCATCCACAAGATCCTGGAGCAGTTCATTGTCGCCACGCCCACGGACCTCCCCCCCGATGCGGGCGGGCAATTCATGGCAATCGCCGAGGCGGTCCTAGAGGACGAGGCCCCTTGGCCCGCCGCCCGGCATTTGTGGCGCGACCGCTTGCAGCGGCTCCTGCCCTGGTACCTGGTGCAAGAGGCGGGATTCCGGGCGCTCGCCGAGCCATGGGTGCTGGAAGAACGCAAGACATGGGACGTGCCGGGCCTTGGGCTGACGCTTTCCGGGATCGCCGACCGGATCGACCGCCTGCCCGACGGGGCGGTGGCGATCTATGACTACAAAACCGGCAACCTGCCCACGGACAAGGTGGAAATCGCCTATAACAAGCAGTTGCTCCTGCTGGCGCTGATGGGGCGCGGCGGGGCCTTTGCGGACCGCCCGCTGGACGTGGCGCGGCTGGCCTATGTGGGGCTTGGCACCAGGCCCGAGGTCCGGGTGCAGGACTTTGACGCGGGCCTTCTGGAAGAAACGCTTGCCGGTTTGAGGGAGTTGATCACCCACTACCGACAGCCGCTTGTGGGGTTCACGTCACGCCGATCCCCGAAGAAAACAACCTATGCGGGGGACTACGATCACCTTGCGCGGTTGGGGGAATGGGATGAGACGATGGACGCGTCGGTGATCGCGGTTGGGGAGAAAACCCATGGATGACGCCACCCGCGCCCAGACCATTGCCGCTGATCCCGCCACCTCGACCTGGCTGGGGGCGAATGCGGGCTCGGGCAAGACCCGCGTTCTGACAGACCGCGTGGCGCGGCTGTTGCTGGATGGTGTCCCGCCCGAGCGTATCCTGTGCCTGACCTACACCAAGGCCGCCGCGATGGAGATGCAGAACCGCCTGTTCTCGCGCCTCGGTGCCTGGGCAATGAAGGACGACGGTGCCTTGCACGACACGCTGACCGCCATCGGCGTGCCCACGGCGCGGCTGGACCCGGACCTGCTGGACCGCGCCCGCACGCTGTTTGCCCGCGCGATCGAGGCGCCGGGCGGGCTGAAGATCCAGACCATCCATTCGTTCTGCGCCTCGGTCCTGCGGCGCTTCCCGCTGGAGGCCCGCGTCAGCCCCGCCTTCACCGAGATCGACGAGCGCGTGCAGGCGCGGCTTCTGGCCGATCTGCTGGACGACATGGCCGAGACGGAGGCAGGCCGCGAGGCGCTTGATTTCGTCGCGCCGTATCTGTCGGGCGACGATGGCATCATCGCGTTGGCCAAGAACGTGGCAGGCCATGCCGAGGCGCTGAGTACGCCCGCCGACTGGGACGCGATCTGCCACTTCGCGGGCATCGATGTGGGGCTGACCGAGGAAGACATCTTCGCCACGGCCCTTACCGGCGACGAGGCGGATTTGTTCCACGTCCTGCGCACGCACCTCGACCCCAAGACGAAGACCCATGTGAAACTGGGCGACGATCTGGCGGCGTTGGATCTGGACCCGCCGACGGTTGAGACGCTCAAGGAGTTGGAGCGCATTTTCGTGTTCCAATCCGGGGCGAAACAGGGTCAGCCCCGGATCGACGGCATTGCCAACGCCAAGGTGCGCAAGGCGATGGGCGCCGCGGCAGAGGCGCTCAACGATCTTGCAGAACGCATCGCCGAGGCCCGCCCCCTGCGCACGGGCCTTGAGACGGCGCGGAAAACCCACGCGCTGCACCAGTTCGCCGCCCGCTTCCTGCCCGCCTATGCCCGCGCGAAAGAGGCGCGCGGCTGGCTCGACTTCGACGACCTGATCGACAAGACCCGCGCGCTTTTGTCCGTCAGCAAGGTGGCACAATGGGTGCTGTTCCGGCTGGATGGCGGCATCGACCATATTCTGGTCGATGAGGCGCAAGACACCGCGCCGCGCCAATGGGACATCGTGCAGCGCCTGGCCGAGGATTTCGCCGCCGGGCAAGGTGCGCGGGCGGACGTGCAGCGCACGATCTTCGTGGTCGGCGACAAGAAACAATCGATCTACTCGTTCCAAGGGGCCGACCCGTCGGAATTCGACCGCATGCGGGCGCATTTCAAAGCCCGCCTGGAGGAAATCAACGCCCCGTTTCAGGACGCCGCCCTGATCCATTCGTTCCGCTCTGCCGCGCCGATCCTGGCGCTGGTGGACCGCGTTGCCGAAGGCCTTGGCGCGCCCGGCCTGGGGGACGAGATCACGCATAGGGCGTTCTTCGACGCCAAGCCGGGGCGCGTGGATTTGTGGCCGCATATCCCCAAGGGGGAGACCACGACAAAGCCCGCGTGGGACGATCCGCAGGACCTGGTAAGCGAGGATCACCATTCCTCGGTGCTGGCCAAGACCCTGGCCGAGCAGATCGGCGCGATGATCGAGGCCCCGCCAATGATCGAGGTGGACGGCAAGACGCGCGCGCTGACGGCGGGCGATATCCTGATCCTCGTGCGCTCCCGCTCTCCGCTGTTTCACAAGATCATCGCTGAATTGAAGCGCGCGCATTTGCCCGTGGCGGGAGTCGACCGCTCGCAATTGACCTCGCCTTTGGCGGTGAAGGACCTGATGGCGCTGTGTCGGTTCCTCGCCACGCCCGAGGATGATTTGTCCTTGGCCTGCGTGCTGCGGTCGCCCCTGTGCGGAGTGTCGGAAGCGCAGCTTTACGACCTTGCCCATGGCCGCCCCGGATTCCTTTGGTCTGCGATGCGCGACCGCGCCGATGACTTCCCCGAGGCCCACGGAATGCTCAGCGACCTGCGAGATCGGACGGACTTCGACAAGCCCTACGACCTGCTGGAACGCGCCTTGATCCGCCACGACGGGCGGCGGCGGATGATCGCGCGGCTGGGACCCGAGGCCGAGGACGCCGTGGACGCGATGCTGGCCCAGGCGCTGGCCTATGAAGCGACAGAGGTGCCGTCGCTGACGGGCTTTGTCGGTTGGCTCGATTCCGGTGACGTGCAGGTGAAGCGGGACCTGTCCCAGGCCACCGGCCAGATCCGCGTGATGACGGTTCACGGCGCCAAGGGGCTGGAGGCCCCGGTGGTGATCCTGCCCGATTGCGCGCAACATTCCAGTCGTTCCGGCACGGTGACGCTGTTGCAGCCAGACGATGGCCCGCTGGTCTGGTCCCCCGGAAAAGGCGACGAGACCGACGCCGTTTTGGCGGCCGCCGAGGCAAGGAAACAACGCGATGCGGAAGAGGCGAACCGCCTGCTTTACGTGGCCCTGACACGGGCGGAAACATGGCTGATCGTTGCGGCGTCCGGCGGGTTGGGCCAGGCGGACGATGCCTCGTGGTACAAGATCGTTGCCGACGCGATGGACGCGATGGGGGCCATGCCCCTGACTGTCGGCGGGCTGCCGGAACCTGGGCTGCGGCTGCAAACCGGCGACTGGCCCAAGGGCACAAAGCCCGCAAGCTCTGACAGCACGCGCGCCGCCCTTCCCGCCTATGCGACCACGCCTGCGCCCGCACCGGTGAAGGACAAACCGGCGCGCAATCCGTCGGACCTTGGCGGGGCCAAGGCCTTGCCCGGCGTGGGCGACGAAACCGACACCGCGATGCAGCGCGGCACGATTACCCACCTTTTGCTGGAACATCTGCCGCACCTGCCCCCCGCCGCCTGGCCCGCTGCCGCCCCCGGCATCGCCGCGTTGGAGGCCCCTGATCTGCCGCCCGACGCCCTTGCCCCCATGCTGGAGGAGGCGACGCGCGTGTTGACCGCGCCCGACCTTGCAGACCTGTTCACCGATGCCTCGCTGGCCGAGGTGGAGATCACAGGCTATTCCCAAACGCTGCAAGCCGACGTGATCGGCATCATCGACCGGCTGATCGTGACGCCCACGCGTGTCACCGCAGTGGATTTCAAGACCAACGCAACGGTGCCCGCCACACCGCAGGACACGCCCGAAGGCGTCCTGCGCCAGATGGGTGCCTATGCCGAGATCCTGGCCGCGATCTATCCCGATCGCGATATCTGCACCGCAATTCTTTGGTCACGCACCGCCCATTTGATGGCTTTGCCACACGATATCGTGTCTGCCGCGCTCAAACGCGCAAGCTGTGCTTGACGCCCCCAGCCCGCGTCCATACGTTCCGACCCCGACATCACCCCACCCTGGAGGGCCTGACCCATGGCGACCACCGCTGTAACCGACGCGACTTTTGAAACCGAAGTGATCCAGTCCGACATCCCCGTTGTCGTTGATTTCTGGGCCGAATGGTGCGGCCCCTGCAAGCAGATCGGCCCGGCCCTGGAAGAGCTGTCGGACGAATATGCCGGCCGCGTGAAAATCGTGAAGCTGAACGTGGATGAAAACGGCGCGACGCCGATGCAACTGGGCGTGCGCGGCATCCCGGCGCTGTTCATGTTCAATGGCGGCGAGGTCGTCTCGAACAAGGTCGGCGCGGCCCCCAAGGCGGCGCTGCAAAAGTGGATCGACGACGCCGTCTGAGGCCTGTCATCGCGGATGATCGAAAAGGGCGCCCGTTCGGTGCCCTTTTTTGCTGCAAAATGCCGATTGTTTCACCTGCGACGGTTTGACCATATCCCTTTTATTCCTATAACTTGAGGTAAATCCCTCAGGAGTGATCACCATGGCATCGAACGACCGCAATCTCCGAGACATCGGGCCGGACAAGTCGCTGCTGCTCATCGATGACGATGAACCGTTCCTGCGCCGTCTGGAACGGGCCATGGAAAAGCGCGGGTTTGAGGTTGAAGCCGCCGGGTCTGTCGCCGCTGGCACCGCCATCGCCACCGCGCGCCCGCCGGCCTATGCCGTGATCGACCTGCGGCTGGAGGACGGCAACGGATTGGACGTGGTGGAAACCCTGCGCGAAAAGCGCCCCGACACGCGGATCGTTGTGCTGACGGGTTATGGCGCGATCGCCACGGCGGTGGCCGCCGTGAAGATGGGCGCGACGGATTACCTGTCCAAGCCCGCTGACGCCAACGACATCACCTCCGCCCTGCTGGCCGAGGAAGAGGAAATGCCCCCGCCCCCGGAAAATCCGATGTCGGCGGATCGTGTGCGTTGGGAACATATCCAGCGCGTTTACGAATTGTGTGACCGCAACGTGTCCGAGACGGCGCGGCGGCTGAACATGCATCGCCGGACGTTGCAGCGCATCCTCGCCAAACGCTCTCCGCGATGAAGGCACTGGCGCTGCCCCTGCTGCTGACCGCCTGTGTCAGCACCGGCGCGCCGCCCGTGGCACAAGGCCCCGTCGTTCCGATCCGTTTTGACTCCGGTGGGATCGAGGCGGTCGGCACCGGCCAACGGATCGACTTCGGGCGCGACCGCGCCGGGGTGATAGAAACGATGACGCGCCTGCAAGGCCGCACCCCGACCGAGCTTCCCTGTGACGCCGCCGCCAACAGCGCCTATCGCTGGCAGGACGGGCCACTTCTGGTGTTTCGCAACGGCGCCTTCGCGGGGTGGAGCACGCCGGACCCGGCGCAATCGGCCAATGGCGACACCCGCTTCGGGCAGACCTGCGTGCCGCTGGGTTAGTCGCGGCGCTTGCGGTCCACCGACAGGCCTTTCAGCGGCGCGGACACCCCGGCCAGCAAGAAACCGAACAGGTTGGATATCCAGCTTTTGCGGCGCGCCTTGCGGTTATCGTCGGCGTCTTCAACCAGGTCACGCTGATCGTGGGGGATCACGGTGCCGCTGGCGATCGCTTGCAATAACGCGGCCGCCTCGTCGGCTTCAGGGTCGATCACGTAGATCTCCATCGGGCCGAACGCCAGCGCGTTCATCGGCAGCGTATCGGTCATCTGCATGCCCGGTGCGATCACGGTGAAATCCGCCCCCTCCAGCGCCGCGACGGCCATGCGAATCTCCATCGTGTCGAAGCTTGCGGCAACGCGGGTGAATCCTGTGTAGCGGGACATTTCGGTTCCTGTCAGTTGCCCACGATGCATCGGGCATCGCGGCGCATCCATGTGACGAAGGTTTGCGCCCTGCGGCTGAGCGGCCCGGGCAGGTGCAACAGGTGATAGGCGTAGTCGCTGTCGATTTCTTCCGCCAGCACTTCAAGGCGGCCATCGATGATATCGGCCTCTACCAACGCGAAAGGTTGCGCCGACACTCCTACACCGCCCCGGCAGGCGGGTAACACCAGGGCGTTGGATTGCAGGGCCGTGGCGGTCAGCCCGGCAGGCTCTACCCCCAGCCGTTCAAGGCGCTGATTGAATTCGACGTGCGACAGGTCCAGCAGCCACGGCAGCCCCTTGACCCATTCCCAAGCGGCGGCGCTGGTCGGGTCCTCGGGCAAGGGCCCGTACCGGCCGGGCTTGCCCACCACCACCATCTTGGCGTGGGTCAGCACGACCCCGTCCACGCCCGGCCACGGCCCTTTGCCGTGACGGATCGCAAGGTCCACGCCGTCGCGCCGCAGGTCCACGATCTTCTGGCTGGTTTGCACCGTCAGGGGGACGTCAGGATGCGCGGACCAGAACGCCGCAAGGCAGGGCATCAGCCAGTTTTCGGCAAAACTGGGCGTGGTGGTCAGGATCACGGGGCGATCCTCGCGCCCTTGTCTGAGGGCGCGCACCCCGGCGGCAATCTCGGCGAAGCCGTTGCCAAGGTCACGGGCCAGTTCCGTGCCCGCCTGCGTGGGCACCATGCCCCGCCCGGATCGGCGCAGCAGGGGCTGGCCGAATTCAGCTTCCAGCGCACGCACATGGGCGGCGATGGCCGCGTGGGTCACGTTCAGCGCCCGCGCCGCCTCCGAGAGTGACCCCAGGCGCGCGGCCGCTTCGAACGCGCGCAGCGCCGAGAGGGAGGGGATGTCACGCCAATCCATATGTCACATGATCTAACATATCGTCAGTATTGCGGATTCGGTAATTGAAGCGCAACCCCGTACCAAGGAGGCATCAGTTCGAAAGGAACACGCCATGTTTGGAATTCTTGCCCATAGCCTCAATATCGCAACCCGCACTGATAAGGGCTGGGATGCGCCGTCCCATTGGACGGACCACGATCACCGCACTTTCGACGAAAAGAGGCGCGACTTGCAGGATCAACGCCGGTGGCTGCGCCAGACCGGCATCCTGTAGGCTTGCAGGCGTCTTGTAAGTTTGATGTGCAGCCGACCCCGGATCGGCTGCCCTCACAGGTCGAGGCGCTTGAGGATCTTGTCGACCACTCTCCCGTCGGCCATCCGATAGCCCTCGATCCGGCCATAATCCTCGAACCCGCGGGACTGGTAGTAGGCCAGCCCGCTTTCGTTGTCGGCCCGGATATCGGCGTTGATCCACGTGTAGCCCAGGTCCTTCGCGACCTTGCGCGTGGCCTCGAACAGTCTAGAGCCGATGCCAAGGCCCTGCCGGCCGGGCTTGGCAAATGTCGCGATATTGACCGCCTCGGGCGGCAGGTCCGCGTTGGGCCGGATGTATTGGAAGCCGAGAATCTCGCCTTCCTCGGTTTCGGCGACGTGCCAGGCGGCCCCGTCACGCGGGGTGCTCATCCATCCAAGAATGTCGTCGCGGCTGACCTCTCCGGTAAGGGCGGTGGTGCCGCCGATGGCGATGATCTCCCGCAACAGCGCGGCCATTTCCCCGGCATCAAGGTCGTGGGCGGGGCGGATGATCATAGGGCCTCCAACAGCGATTTGTGGCGTTTCGTGAAATCGGCGCGAACCTGTGCAGGGGGGCGAAGGTGCAGGGTCAAGCCGTCGATGACGCCCTGATCAGGGTGGCCGAAGAACTTGTCGGCCTCCTTTGCGTCGAACCCGGCCAATTGCGTCGCCTCCAGCCAGGCCGAGATCTTGTCGGCCCGTTTGATCAGCATCTTCACCGATTTCGGCAGCACGGCGGGTAGGCCGAAGCGCAGGTGGATGGCCGCTGTCAGCCGATCATCCAACGCGCCGTAGCCGGGGCCGACAGCGGCCTTCACCGGCGAGATCATGTCCCCGATGACATATTCCGGCGCATCGTGCAGCAGGGCCGCCAATTGCCATTTCACCGGGCCACCGGGCGCCAAGCGGGCGTGGATGTCGGCCACGAGGATCGAATGCTCGGCCACGGAATACGCGAAATCGCCGTGGGTCTGGCCGTTCCAACGCGCCACGAAGGCAAGGCCGTGGGCGATATCCTCGATCTCGATATCCATCGGCGTGGGGTCCAGCAGGTCAAGCCTGCGGCCCGACAACATGCGTTGCCACGCGCGGGGTTGGGGTTTTGGCATCGGCTCGCTCCGTTCGGGTCAGAGTGTTTGTAGCAAAGCCGCCCCGGGGCGCCAGCCCCCAAGGCCCCGCCCCCCCCTGTCTCACCAAGTAGGAAGGCCCGCAAAGCGCCAGGACATCGCCGCTGGCGTCCCCCCAAATAATAAAGGCCGCCCCTTTCTTGGGAACGGCCCTGACGCGTTTGCGTAACTTTTGCCGCTTTCACCGCGATTGAGACAAAAGATGTCGCCATCTTGCGTGTCCCATCGCGCGAAAGCTTACCAGGCTAGGCTGCCATGCGGCGGCGTCGGCCGACTACGACCATGCCGCCGAGGCCAAAGACCAGCAGCACCGATGATGCGGGCAATGGGATAGCTGCGACAAGGGCGAAGTTTGCCTGGACCGAACCGGACTGGTTGCCGGACAGGCCAACGAAGTCAGCAAAGTCCTCGAAAATCGGACCGCCAAGAATAAACCCGAAGTCACCGTTGATGGAGGTCGGCGTGATCGTGAGACCGCTGGACGCAAAAGCCCCGATGGGAGTCACGGCAGACACTGGGCCAGTCGACCCGACCAAGGCGCCGAAAGACGCAAGGACGTCATCGATCGAAAAGGCCAAGGGAATGTCGATGGCGCCGCTCGCGCTTTCGGTCGAGCCATTCCATGTCGCGGACAGATCGTACGTCAGGGTGTAAGCCCGAACAATTGACGTGTTGCCGTAGAGATTGCCAGAAATAGACCCGTTAGCCGTGCCGATTGATGGGATCGGGATCGTGAAGCAACCAAATGGGCAAACTGTAACCTCATCAGTGTGCGTGAAATCGCCGGACAAGCTCAAGTCCGCAAATGTCATGGTCGACGCGCTGGCGGCGCCTGCGATCAAGGACAATGCGGCTGCGCCGACGATGGCTCTAAGTGTCGTTAAAAATGTCATTACTATTCCCCAGGTGGTAAGCAAAATGGTCGATTATCGCTATGAGTGCCTCCAACAGACGGCTCATGTTAACGTTAGGTTAACCTCTGAGCAAGATATCGCCGACGCAAACCCTGCCCGAAATCGCGTTGTTTCAAATTCGGAAACAGTTGCCATGGCACCTGAGAAGAGTTGCATGTGCCAGATTGTTTTTGACGGTGTCCGCTGGTAGGGGCTGACCAAGCTTCAGAGCAGAGGAAATACTCAGATGAGCAACGATTATATCGTCAAGGATATTGCGCTGGCCGAGTTCGGCCGCAAGGAACTGGACATCGCTGAAACGGAAATGCCGGGCCTGATGGCGCTGCGCGAGGAATACGGCGCGGAAAAGCCCCTGAAGGGCGCGCGCATCGTCGGCTCGCTTCACATGACGATCCAGACGGCAGTTCTGATCGAAACGCTGGTTGACCTCGGCGCGGACGTGCGGTGGGCCTCGTGCAACATCTTCTCGACCCAGGACCATGCGGCGGCGGCGATTGCCGCGTCGGGCGTGCCGGTCTTCGCGATCAAAGGCCAAAGCCTTGAAGAGCATTGGGATTACCTGGACCGCTCTTTCCTGTTCGAGGACGGCCCGAACCTGATCCTGGACGATGGCGGCGATGCAACGCTGTATATCCTGCTGGGAGCGCGCGCCGAGGCGGGGGAAGAGATCATTCCGGTCCCCGGATCCGAGGAAGAAGTCGCGATCAAGGCGCAGATCAAGAAGCGCATGGAGGCCAGCCCCGGTTGGTTCACCAAGATGCGTGACCAGATCAAGGGCGTGTCCGAGGAAACGACGACCGGGGTGCATCGCCTCTATGATCTGCAGAAGAACGGGCAATTGCCGTTCCCCGCGATCAATGTGAACGACAGCGTCACCAAGTCGAAGTTCGACAACAAGTACGGCTGCAAGGAATCGCTGGTCGACGGCATTCGCCGCGCAACGGACACGATGATGGCCGGCAAGGTTGCCGTCGTTTTGGGCTACGGCGATGTGGGCAAGGGCTCGGCGGCGTCGCTGTCCGGCGCGGGCGCGCGCGTGAAGGTGACGGAAGCCGATCCGATTTGTGCCTTGCAGGCCGCCATGGACGGCTTCGAGGTCGTGCTGCTGGAAGATGTCGTGTCCGACGCCGATATCTTCATCACCACCACGGGCAACAAGGACGTCATCCGCATCGAGCATATGCGCGAGATGAAGGACATGGCGATCGTCGGCAACATCGGCCACTTCGACAACGAGATCCAGGTCGCCGCGCTGAAGAACCACAAGTGGACCAACATCAAGGAGCAGGTGGACATGATCGAGATGCCCAACGGGCACCGCTTGATCCTGTTGTCGGAGGGGCGCTTGCTGAACCTCGGCAACGCCACGGGCCACCCGTCGTTCGTGATGTCCGCGTCGTTCACCAACCAGGTGCTGGCGCAGATGGAGCTGTGGCTGCGCGGCAACGAGTATGACAATCAGGTCTACATCCTGCCCAAGAAGCTGGATGAGAAGGTCGCGCGTCTGCATCTGGCGAAGATCGGCGTGAAGCTGACGCAGCTGGACAAGGAGCAAGCCGATTACATCGGCGTGCCCCAGGACGGCCCCTTCAAGCCAGAGCATTACCGCTACTAAGCGAGATCCGAGAGCAAACGAAAAGAGCCGTCCCAGCGCAGGGACGGCTCTTTTCATGGGAAGAAGGCGCTTTGGGCCGCAATGCAGGCCTAGTCATGACACAATCCGAAGCGATGGAAGTGCGGCGGAATTGACTACAATTCTACGAAAATTCAATTGGACTAAACCTGGGAACACAACATGTCACTTACGAAAACACTTATCAAAGCCGCTGGCGGTGCCCTTGTGGCGTTGGCATTCGCCACCGGGATGGCGTCTGCAACGCCTTGGCGGCTGGACTATATTCAGACGGATCTGGGCACCGGCAGCCACCAGTACGATTTCCTGCTGACGTTGGATAACAACGACAACAGCTGGACCCTGGGTCAGGGATTTGACTGGTTCATCATCGGTGATGTCAGCTCCTCCGGCCCGGCAACCTTTACGGAGGGTCCTGGCTTTTTCACGTCGATTCCGACAGGCGCACTTGCGACGTCAAGCGGTGGAGGGTCCAACGGGCCGACACTGGGTTTCGTAGACGGCTCGGTCTCGGGGTTGCAACTGGTGCCTGACGCTGTCGGCTTCTCGGTCGCGTTCAGTGGTGTGTCGTCCTACGCATATACCAGCGGCACGCTGCGCTTCAGCCATTTGGTCGGCAACACCTCGACGATTCGCGCTTTCGCGAACCAGGTCGCCAGCTTTGACACGTCGCCCATTCCGCTTCCGGCAGGTTTGCCGCTGTTGTTGGGGGCCCTTGGTGCGGCCGGGTTTGTCGCCCGCCGCAAGGGCCGCGCACAGGCGTAACCCGCGCGGGCACTTTTGTGCCGCGAAGAAAAGAAACCAAAGGCCGGCCCGATGGGGTCGGCTTTTTTGGTTTGTGACGCTCAGGATCGGGTCGTGCTGTCGTACAACACAGGACAAGTAGAGGAACGCGGCGCCGCGTCATGCGGCAGTCGCTGACGCCCGGGATGTAAGCCCCGAACGCCCGGATAATGATGCGCGATCCGATGCCAGACATCCTGCACCCGTTCGGCCCGTCAGGGGGTGGGGGTGGTCTTAGGTATCCAGCAAGTGACCATCGTCGTGGGCATGCAACGGCCTTTTGGGCACGCGGCATGGGTTAACCGCCCATAGGTGTCCTCTGGCGGGGTTGCGAAAGGGTTAACGATATGCGGAAAAAGTGGGATATTCATCGCCGCAGGAGATTGCCCATGGCCGAGACAGTCAATTTCACCCAGATGAAAGACGGCACCAAGGCCGAGTACGAATTGTTGGAGCGGCTGGAGAAACCGTTCCTGGCGCTGACTGCGGATCGTGTGTTGGACGAGTTGCGGCGGCAAGAACATGTGACGCTTGAGGGCTACCGCATCACCCGGCTGGAACACGCCGTACAATCGGCCACACGGGCCGAGCGCGACGGAGCGGACCTCGACTGGATTGTCGGCGCGTTGCTGCACGATATCGGCGACGGGCTGGCGCCCCAAAACCACGATCGGCTGTCGGCAGAGGTGATCCGCCCCTTCGTGCGCTGGGATGTCGCCTGGGTGGTCGAGCATCACGGCATCTTCCAGATGCTCTATTATGCGCATCACTACAACTGGGACCGCAACGCCCGCGACCACTACCGCGACCACCCCTGTTTCGACAGCTGCGCGACCTTCTGCGAGCGGTGGGATCAGGCCAGTTTCGACCCGGACTACGATAGCGAGCCGTTGGAGCACTTCGAGCCGATGGTGCGAGAGGTCTTCGGACGCAAGGCCCATGGCGCGGATGTCCTGCGCGACGGCGTTATCTCGCCATTAGTTGCTTAACAAACGCAGGGGAGCGCCGGGTTCACTGTCCCCGCAAGTTTTCCTTTCAAGCGCCCATGCCCTGCGGTTAACGTTTGGGCCACTTGGCCCAAGCGGTCAGCTGCAAGACATAAACCATCTACGGGGGACGAAAATCCAATGGGAAAACGTGACGATCTGATCGTACAATATGCCGACGACCTGCGCAACAAGTGCGGGATGGAGCCGGATATGGCGCTGCTGGAAAAAGTGACCAAGGGCTGCGGCCCTGCGATTTACGATGCCGACGCCTCGACCGTGGCAGGCAGCCAGCCCTCCGAGCTGGAGACGGTGAAGAAGAACTTCCTGATGAAGAAACTGGGCTTGCCCGATGGGCCGAATCTGATGGAAGCCATCCATTCGGTCATCGAGACCTACGGCAAATCCGAGCGCAACAAATACCGCGCCGTTGTCTACTACATGCTGACCAAGCATTTCGGCAAAGAGAGCATCTACGGCTAGGGCCAATGGCTGAGCCGACCCATATCTGACAGTAGGGGTCCGCCCGGATTGGGCGGGCCTTTTTCGTGGAGGGGCTGTTTCGAGTCAAATGCGACGGGTATTTCCTTTGCGCGCCCGACGCGTTTCGAGCTACACATCACCCGTCCGGCCAGCATGGCGGACCCAAATTCAGATACACGAGTGGAGCGAGGCCACGCGTGGGTGAATGGGGGGTCCTGAGGGGTCGGGACCTCCCATTTTTATGCGCATTTCTCAAGTCGATGCGCACCTCTGTGCCCTATCGAACAGCAGACACCCGGCCGCCACGGGCGCAAAAAACTCTTTCAAGAGTTTTGGACAGGCCCTTGCAAGGGCCTGATAAGGCTTTTGGAAAAGCCTTTGGCGCGCGGTGGTTACAGTCCGCCCATCTCACAGACGATCTGCCATTCGACGTCCGAGACGGGCTGCACAGACAGGCGCGAATTCTTCACAAGCACCATATCCGCCAGATCCTCGCACGATTTGATCTGGTCCAATGTCACCGGCGTGGGCAGCGCTTTCACCGCCTTGATGTCCACGCACTCCCAGCGCTCGTCGTCGGTGGTGCTGTCGGGGTGCGCCTCGGCGATCACTTCCACGATCCCGACCACTGCCTTCTCTGACTGAGAGTGATAGAAGAACCCCCGGTCGCCCACCGCCATGTCACGCATGAAGTTGCGCGCCTGATAGTTGCGCACCCCGTCCCATTCCTCGCCCGCGTCGCCCTTGGCGACCTGATCGTCCCAGCCCCAGACAGAGGGTTCTGATTTGAAAAGCCAGTAAGCCATCAGCCGATCACCTTATTCCATTGCTCGATCCGGACTTTCTCGAACAGGCCAGCCTTGGCATAGGGGTCGTTATCGGCAAAGTCATAGGCGTCCTGCATCGTCTCGACCTCGATCACCAGCAGCGTCCCGGACATCTGGCCATCGGCATCGATGAACGGCCCCGCCATCACCAGCTTGCCGCTGTCCCGGGCATAGGCCAGGTGCGCGTCGCGGTTATCGAGGCGGGTTTGCAGGTGGCCGGGTTTATCGGTGGCGATCAGAGCGCAAAGCATCGGGTTACTCCGGTTTGAGGGGTCGGGACAAAAGGTGGCTGAGCGCGCCGTCGATGTCGAGGGTGCCATCGGCAAGCGCCGCGACCGTGTCGGCGATGGGGGTGTCTTCGGGGGAGGCGGCCAGTTGCCGCGCGGTGTGCAGGCCCTCAACCGTGGTGCCTTCGGGCAGGGTTTCGCCGGTGGCCAGCGCCTGCCCAAAGCGGAAGTTGCGCGATTGGGTCGAGCCGCAGGTCAACACCAGGTCCCCAAGGCCGGACAGCCCGGTGAGCGTTTCCGCCAAGGCCCCCTTCGCCGTGGCGTAGCGCGTCATCTCGGCAAATCCGCGGGCGACCAAGGCAGCACGGGCACTGTCGCCAAGCCCTTTTCCGATCACCGCTCCCGCTGCGATGGCGATGACGTTTTTCAGCGCCCCGCCAAGCTCTGCCCCGATCACGTCCTCGGTACGGTAGAGCCGCAGGGTGGGCGTGCTCAACGCGTCCTGCAACGCCCTTCCCTCGGGTGCGTCGGCGCAGGCAATCGTCAGGGCCGTGGGCAAGCCGCGCGCGATGTCCGCCGCGAAACTGGGCCCCGTAAGCTGCGCCACAACAGGCGCGGCACCGGCGAGCAGCGCCGTGGGTCCACGGCCCGAGGCGCGGTCAATTCCCTTGGCACACGAAACGGCCACGCGGGCCGTCAACCCACCGGACGCCACGAAGCCCGCGAGGCTCTGGGTCGGGATCGCGATCAGCGCGACCTCTGCCGTGCAGTCGCGCAGATCGCCGGTTACGCGCACGCCCGCAGGCAGCGGATGCCCCGGCAATCGTGGGCTCTGACCGCCCCGCAACGCTTCCGCATCCCGCGCCCAAAGCGTCACATCAAGCCCCGCCCTTTCATAGGCAATCGCCAGCCCGGTGCCGAAGGCCCCGGCACCGATCACGTCCAGTTTCATGCCTTGGCCCCCTTCTTGCCCGACCCGATCATCGGGGCCGCGGTCGTGTCCAGCGGCCAGCGGGGCCGTGCCACAAGATCCATACCATCCACGCGCCCGCCCTCGAACGCCAGCAATCCCGCGTAGGCGATCATCGCGGCGTTGTCGGTGCAAAGCGCCAGGGGCGGCGCGGCGAAGGGCAGGTCCGTGACCGTTTCCAGCGCCAGACGCAGGGTCTGGTTCGCGGCTACCCCGCCCGCAACGGCAAAGGCCGTGACTTCGCCCAAGGCCAGTGCCCGGCGCGACTTCTCGGCCAGCACGGAGGCCACGGTGGCCTGAAACGATGCGCAGATGTCGGCGCGGTCCTGTTCCGTCAGTCCTCCGTTCGTCTCGACCAGCCCGTCGCGGACCCGCAACACCGCCGTCTTCAGCCCCGAAAAGCTGAGGTCGCATCCGGGGCGGTCCATCAGCGGGCGCGGCAGTTTGAACCGCGCGGCATCGCCGTCACGGGCGGCTTTTTCTACTGAAGGGCCGCCGGGTTGCGGCAAGCCCAAGAGCCGCGCAACCTTGTCGAAGGCCTCTCCCGGCGCATCATCGATGGTCCCGCCGAGCCTTACGAAAGCCTCGGGTCCTTCGACCCGCAAGAACTGGCAATGCCCGCCCGACACCAGCAGCAAAAGATAGGGGAACGCCAGCCCGTCGGTCAGGCGCGGGGTCAGGGCATGGCCCGCCAGGTGGTTTACGCCGATCAACGGCTTGCCCAAGCCCAAGGCCAGTCCCTTCGCTGCCATGACACCGGACAAAACGCCACCGATCAGGCCTGGCCCGGCGGTCACGGCAATCGCATCCAGATCGCGCAACGACACGCCCGCTGCTGCAATCGCTTCCTCCACCACAAGGTCCACCGTTTCGGCATGGGCACGGGCGGCGATCTCGGGCACGACGCCACCGAAAGCCGCGTGCAGGTCGGTTTGCGAAGACACCACGTTGGACAGGATCGCCACGTCGCCGCCCGTGCCCCGCAAGACGGCGGCGGCGGTGTCGTCGCAACTGCTTTCGATACCGAGGATGGTCAGGGACATGAGCGGGTCCTTGTCTGTGCGCTATCGCTTCGCTGCCTGAGCGCGGGGATTTGTCTGTGCGCTATCGCTTCGCTGCTTGAGCGCGGGGCCGCATTGTGTGGTTATCGCCTGCGAGGTAACACTGCCGCCCATGCAAGTCCACCAAACCCCCACGCTTCTGCTGACCCGCCCGCGCCCGGCATCCGAGAGGTTTGCCAAGGGCTTGGACGGCGCAAATGTGGTGATCGCCCCCCTGATGGAGATCGTCGGCACGGGCGCCGAGATCACGCTGGGGGGCGTGGCGGGGCTGATCCTGACGTCCGAGGCCGTGGTGCCTTTCCTGCCGCCTACCACCCTGCCCGCGTTTTGCGTCGGTCCCCGGACCGCCGCCGCCGCCCGCGCGGTGGGGCTACAGGCGGAGGTCGCAGGCGCGGACGCCGAGGGGCTTATCCAAACGCTGGCGGATCGTCGCCCCGACGGACGCCTGCTGCATCTTCACGGCACCCATACGCGGGGCGATATCGTGGGGCGGCTGTGCGATCTTGGCCTGCACGCCACGGGCCTTGCCGTCTATGACCAGCGCGAGCTCGCCCCCGGCCCCGCCTTCCATGATGCCCTGACCCGTCCCGACCTGATCGTGCCGCTGTTCTCGCCACGCAGTGCCAAGCTGTTCGCCCACGCCGCGCAAGGCCTGCGCGCGGACACGAAAATCATCGCACTCAGCCAGGCCGTGGCGGACGCGCTGCCGCACGCCATGGGGGCGCATGCAATGATCGCGCCCGCACCCACGGGCGACGCCATGGGCGAGATGATGGCGTCCTTGGGTGTGAAACGGAATTCCCCCTAGAAGCCAGCGCGGCGTCATGACAGTTTGCAGCGGGCTGACTCTGCCCTTCCACCGCGCTAAGTTGGCGTGCGAGAACACACATTCAGCAGGGGGCCGCTACCCATGGCGAAAAAATCGTCGACCCGTTCGGGACGTCAGAAATCCCAAGACGACAGCGTGGCGCCCGAAAGCGTGACGGCGGAAACTGTGGGCGGTTCAGGCGATATGGGCGGCGATACCGTCGTTCTGGGCGATGATACCCTGGGCGAAGATGCCGTCGCGGCGGAGCCCGAGGCAAGCGATCGCGTGACGATCGAGCCCGGCGACACGACCGCCGCCGAAGCGGACGTCGAAGACCCTGCCCAAGACCCGGCGCAGACAGAGATTGTCGACGGAGAAACGGTCGAAGAGGCCCCCGAAGATACCCGGGCCGAAGAGCCCGCGCCTGTGCCTGCCCCCACGCCTGCGCCCATCATCGAGAAACGCGGCCCCGGTTTCGGCGCGCTGTTGCTGGGGGGCGTCGTGGCGGCTGCCCTTGGGTACGGCGCGGCCTATTTCGGCCTAGTGGGCAGCAATGACACCTCTGCCACCGATACGGCCCTGGCCGAAGCCACGGCCTCGATTGAAGCACAGCAAAGCACGATTGCGGCGTTGCAGGCCGAGGTGGCCGCCCTTGCGTCGGTGGAACCGCCGGTCATCCCCGAAGTGGACCTTTCTGGCGTTGAAGGCGCAATTGCGGGCGTGGCCAACGATGTGGCAGGCGTCGGCACCACGATCGAGGCCCTCACAGGCCGGATCGTCGCTTTGGAAGAACGCCCGATCTTCACCGGCGAAGTCTCGGCTGATACCGCCGCGATGACGGAAGCCGTCCAAGCGCTGGAAGCCCGCATGGCGGCCGAGCAAGCCGCCGCCGCAGAGGCCGTTGCACAAGCCGCAGCCGCGCAAGCCGAAGCCGCCGCAGAAGCACAAGCTGCGGCAGAGGCCGCCGAAGCCGCCATTGCAGAGGCAGAAGCGCAAGCCGCGGCAGAGGCCGCCGCCGCCCAGACGGAAGCCGCGCTAAGCCGTGTGCGGGCCGCCATGGCCGCCGGTGGGCCCTTTGCAGATGCGCTGGCCGAACTGCCCGGAGAGGCGCCCGCCGCGCTTGCGGCCGCCGCCGAAACCGGTGTGCCGACGCTGGAAGACCTCGCGGCCGCTTTCCCCGGCGCCGCCCGCGCCGCCCTGCCCATCGCGCTACGCGAAACGGCGGGTGACAGCGCCACGGACCGTGCCGCCGCGTTTCTTCTGGGCCAGATCGGGGGCCGTTCGGTCGAGCCGCGCGAGGGTACTGACCCCGACGCCGTGCTCAGCCGTGCCGAGGCCGCCGTCGCCGCCGGGGACCTGGACACTGCGCTGAGTGAAATCGCCGCCCTGCCCGAGGGCGCACAGGCAATGCTGGATGATTGGGTCGATCAGGTGGAAACCCGGGTCGCTGCTGATGCTGCGCTGGCGGAGCTTTCCGCCACGCTTGAAAACTAAAGACCCCGCTGGGTCAAACGAAGGATCGCGCCGCATGCTCCTCTGGTCGCTGCTAAAAATCATGATCTTCATCGCCATCGTCGTGGGGGTCGTCTTTGGGATCGATTACCTGACCGGGATGGACAACCTCGGCCTGTTGATCATCACGGGGCGAGAGTTCGTGATCACGCCGTTCCTCGCGGTGGTCGGCGCGTTGGTCCTGCTGCTGGCGGTCTGGATCCTGTTCAAGGTCGTCGGCCTTCTGGTAGCCACGCTGCGGTTTCTGAACGGCGACGAAACGGCGGTCAGCCGCTACTTCGACCGCCGGTCCGAGCGGAAGGGCTATGAGGCGTTGGGCGAAGGCATGATGGCGCTGGCGGCGGGCGAAGGCCGGTTGGCGATCCGCAAGGCGGAGCGGGCGGGCAAGTACCTGGGCCGGCCCGAGTTAACGAACTTGGTGGTGGCACAGGGCGCGCAGATGGTTGGCGACGATGCACTGGCGACCGAAACGTTCAAGGCCATGGTCGCCGATGACCGCACCCGCTTTGTCGGTGTGCGCGGGTTGATGCAGCAGAAGCTGGACGCGGGCGACACCGACACGGCCCTGAAGCTGGCCGAGAAGGCGCTGGCGCTGCGTCCGAAGAACGCGGATGTGCAGACGACGCTGATCTCCCTGCAATCACGCAATGAGGATTGGGCAGGCGCACGCGGCACGCTTGCCGCCGCCCTGAAAGCGGGCAATGTGCCCCGCGACCTGCACCGCCGCCGCGACGCGGTGCTGGCGCTGGCACATGCCCGCGACGCCATGGCCGAAGGTCAGGTCGTCACCGCCACGCGCGATGTGGCCGAGGCCAACCGACTGGCCCCCGGCCTTGTGCCCGCCGCCGTGATGGCGGCCCGCATCGACGTTGAGGCCGGGCGCAAACGCCATGCGGTGAAGGTGATCCGCAAGGCCTGGGATCAGGCCCCGCACCCGGACCTTGCCGCCGCCTTCGCGCTGATCGAGCCCGATGAAACCCCGGCCCTGCGCCTGCGCCGCTTCCGCCCGCTTCTGGGCAAGCACCCCGGCCACCCCGAGGTGCGGATGCTGGAGGCCGAGTTGCATATCGCCAACGAGGATTTCCCCGCGGCCCGCAAGGCGCTGGGTGATCTGGCCGAAACCGCACCCACGGCACGCTCGCTTACGATCATGGCAGCGGTCGAGCGCGGCGAAGGCTCGCCGGATCGCGTTGTGCGCGGCTGGCTTGCCCGCGCCGTCACCGCCCCACGCGGGAACCAGTGGATGTGCTCGAGCTGCGGCCATGTGCACGAAGACTGGACCCCCGTCTGCGCCAACTGCGAAAGCTTCGATACGCTGGAATGGGCCGAGGCACGCCAGTCCCAGGCCTCCCTCGTCGGCCCCACCCAGATGCTGCCCCTGATCGTGGGCGCCTTGGAGGACCAGAGTGACGCGGATGAGGCCGAGGTCGTCGCGGAAGACATTCCCGAAGCCGAGAATATCACGCCCGCCGAACCGGAAGACGCTGAAGTCACTGAGGACGCGGAAACCGAGGCGCAGGTTTCGCGAAATTAGGTCTATCCAAACTTGGCGCGCCTTGCTATCAGCGCGCCCGGTACGCCGCTGTAGCTCAGATGGTAGAGCACGTCATTCGTAATGATGGGGTCGGGGGTTCGAGTCCCTTCAGCGGCACCACTTTCCAATCCGAACATGGTTAGAGACATCCGATAGGGCCCCGAATTTTAACGGTCTCGCGGTGAGTGATTGTCCGGCCACATCCCACGAAATGCCCCACATTGAGGGCGCTTTTGGGGGCATCGCGCAAAATCCGTAATCACGATGCTCCCTTGGGACGACACCTGGTGCGCAGGTCGGGCGGTCGGGCGACCGTAGTCATACCCGCTTCGGTCGGCTGAAGGCTGTTGCAGCGTGGTTGACCCCCGGGCCGGTGGGTTATATCGATATTATTATTGATAATATTTAGCAGCGTGAATTCTATCGTCTGGGTACACCCCTTCCTGGAAATCCACGCGCCCTTTGGAGGTTTGCAATGTTGCTTGGGTGTATCGGGGACGATTTCACGGGGTCTAGCGACCTGGCAAATACCTTGGCCAAGCAAGGTATGCGCACGGTTCAGTATACCGGCGTGCCGAATGCTGCCGCTGTGCCAGAGGTGCAGGCGGGCGTGGTCGCCCTGAAATCTCGGTCGATCGCGGTGGCAGAGGCCGTGGCGCAATCGCGCGCGGCGCTCGATTGGCTTCTGGACCAAGGCTGCGAGCAGATTTTCTTCAAGTATTGCTCGACCTTCGATTCCACGGCGGAGGGCAACATCGGCCCCGTGGCCGATGCCCTGGCGGAGGCGCTAACGGCCCACAAGGTGATCGTCTGTCCGGCCTTTCCGGGTGCGGGGCGGTCGCTTTATCAGGGGCACCTTTTCGTCAATGACGTGTTGTTGAATGAAAGCGGTCTGCAAGATCATCCGCTGACCCCGATGACAGACCCTGATATCCGCCGGTGGTTGGCACCCCAGAGCGCCCATACAGTTGGCCATGTCCCCGCTGCCGATGTCTTTGGCGGGGCTGCAAGGATTGCGGATCGTCTGGAGGAACAAAACCAGGCCGGGCACCGTTTGATCGTGGTGGATGCGATCCGCGACGCGGACCTGCTGGAGATCGGCAAGGCCGCCAAGGGCTTGCCCCTGATCACCGGGGGCTCGGGCGTGGCGCTGGGGCTGCCTGCGAACTTCGGCTGCGTGCCGGCCCCCGTGCCGTGGACGGGGCAGCCGGGCAAAGCGATTGCGCTGTCGGGGTCATGCTCGAAGGCCACGCGGGCGCAGATCGTGCGCCACGCGCAAACCAACCCCACCAAGGAGATCACCGCTGCCGATGTGATCGACGCGCGCCTTTTGCCTGCAGAGGTCGCCATATGGCTGTTGGAGGCAGAGGGCCTGCCGCTGGCCTACAGCTCTGCCGATCCGGCGGCCGTGGCAAAGGTGCAGGCCCAATTTGGCCGGCAAGCCGCGTCTGAGGCGTTGGAGCACTTCTTCGCCGAGGTCGCCCGCCTGTGCGTCGAAAGGGGTGTCACCCGCGTTATCACGGCCGGTGGCGAGACCTCTGGCGCCATAGTCGAGGGGCTGGACCTTGACGCGCTGGAGATCGGCCCCGAGATCGACCCCGGCGTCCCGGCCCTGCGGGCGCGCCCTGATCTGGTCGTTGCGCTCAAGTCTGGTAACTTCGGGGCAGAGGATTTCTTCACGAAAGCAGATCACATATTGGCAAGACCCCATGTCTGAGACCCAACTGCGCGAGCAGATTTGCCTGCTGGCCGCCTCCTTGTTCGCGCGCGGACTGACCCACGGCAGCACCGGCAATATCTCGGCCCGCACGGAAGACGGCGGGCTGCTTGTCTCGCCGACGGGCACAAGTTTCGGAAGGCTTGATCCCGGACGGCTCAGCCGCTTCGACGCGGCGGGCACGCTGGTGTCGGGCGACAAGCCGACCAAGGAAATGCCGCTACACACGGCGTTCTACGACACCCGCAGCACAGCGGGCGCGGTCGTGCACCTGCATTCGTGTCACTCGGTCGCGTGGTCGATGATGCCGGACGTGAATGAAGACGATTTCCTGCCGCACCTGACGCCCTATGCGATCATGAAACTAGGGCGCGTGAAGTTGTTGCCGTTCTTTTTGCCGGGTGATCCCGCCATGGGGGACGCCGTGCGCGGGCTGGCGGGCAAACGCAGCGCCGTGATGCTGGCCAATCACGGACCTGTGGTGGCGGGCAAGGATATCGAGGCCGCGTGCAACGCGGTGGAAGAGCTGGAAGACAGCGCGCGGCTGGCAATGATGATGCGCGGCGTGCAGGCGCGCGGCCTGACGGACGCACAGGTGCGGGCCGTCGTGACGCAATTCGATGTGGAATGGGACGGATGACAGCGTTTTCGGCCAACCTTGGATTCCTGTGGACCGACCGCCTGTTGCCCGATGCCATCCATGCGGCGAAGGCCGCGGGGTTCGACGCGGTCGAATGCCATTGGCCGTTTGACGTGGACCCGGCAGACGTGGCCGCCGCCCTGCAAGAGACCGGGCTGCCGATGTTGGGTCTTAACACACGGCGCGGTGATGTGGCGGGGGGCGAGAACGGCCTTGCCGCCCTGCCCGGCCGCGAGGACGAGGCCCGCGCGGCCATCGATGAAGCGCTGGACTATGCCACACGGATCGGCGCGGGGGCGGTCCATGTCATGGCAGGATTTGCCGAGGGGCACGAGGCGCGAGACACCTTCATCAAGGCTTTGCATCATGCCTGCGAGGGGGCGGCCAAGCGCGATCTGGTGATCCTGATCGAGCCCCTGAACCGGTTCGATGCGCCGGGATATTTCCTTGGCACGACAGATCTCGCCGCCGAGATCATCGCAGAGGTCGCCGCCCCCAACCTGCGGCTGATGTTCGATTGTTACCACGTGGGCCGAACCGAGGGCGATGTGATCGGACGCTTGCGCGCGCTCTACCCGCTGATCGGGCACATCCAGTTCGCCTCTGTCCCGGATCGCGGCGCGCCCGACCATGGGGACCTCGGTTATGCCGGGGTTTTCGCCGAGATCGCCGCCCTGGGCTGGAGCCAGCCCCTTGGGGCGGAATACAAGCCCGGCGGCCCGACGGAGGATACGCTTGGGTGGATGCGCACGCTTGGGTAGGCCTCAGGTTCGGGCCTTCTCGAATGCGGCCCAATGGGCTTCGAACGCCTCGAAGCTGACGGGGCCGTCCTTGATCGGCCCTAACACCAAGCCTTCGCTTTGTTCGAGCTTGTCCAGTGCCGCGCCCAGATCCGGCAAAACCTCGGGCGGGATGACAAGCGCACCGTGGCAATCGGCATGGATCAGATCGCCCTGTGCCACGCGCAGACCGAAAATCTCCACCGGCTCGCCGATCTGGTGCACGTGGACGAACCCGTGGCTGGGACCGATGCCGCCGGCCAGCACCGGGAACGACGCGGGCAGGTCGCCAAGGTCGCGCATCAAGCCGTTGGTCACCGCCCCCGACAGGCCAAAGACACTGCCGTGAACGGCGGCGTGAACCTCCCCCCACCAAGCGCCGAGGGCGGCGTCTCCGTCCATATCCTCGACCACTGCCACGCCGGGCCGAGGGCCTTCGGCCATGGCGCGAAAGTACGCCATCCGCCGGGCGCGCAAGACGTCAGGCGGCTCAGACGGGGCCTCGCGGCCCGCGATGTGAGCGGTCCGAGCGAAGCCCAGGATGCGCGTGTGCCGATCACCGGACCAGTGCATCGTGGCGCGGGTGAAGCCTGCGAAGCCCCGGCGACCTTGGGCCACCTCAATCGCGTTGCACACCGTTGGTGTGTCACAGGCCCGAAGCCGGGCAGCCAGATCTTGAGAAAGCATCATGGGGCATTCCAGGCATCAGACAGGGCCCGGGCGCAGGCGGCGGGGTCTTCGACCAAGGCATAGTGCCCCAGCCCCTCAAGGGCCACTGCCCGGCCCTGCGGGGCCGCCTGCGCGGCATCCTGCGCGAGCGCAAAGGGGGCCATCTGGTCGTCCGTGCCGGTCAACAGGGTGACCGGGCAAGGGACGCGTGACAGGGCCCCCAACGCGCCCGGGCGGGAAAGGGCAATCGCGGTATGGGCATCGATCAGGTGCTGCGTCTGATTGGCCATCGACAGGATTTGCGACAGGGCACGTTCCGGGTCAGGCCCGGCCAAGGGCGGCAAGCGCTCTGCCAAGGCCGCCGCCCCACCACGACGGGTGACATCGCGGGCAAGGGCGAGGCGCCCGTCCCGCTTGGCGGGGTCATCGGCGTGGGGATTGAGACCGAAGAAAACAAATTGTGCGGCGTCCAGCCGATCTGCCAGATGGGCCGTCACGATGGCCCCAAGGGAGAAGCCGCAAATAATGGCCCCTGGCGCAATAGCGGTCAGGGCATCGGCGTAGTCCTCTATTTGCGGGTCAGACAGCTCGATCACGGTGCGGGCGCGGCGCGCCACGCCAAGCGCGTCAAGGAAGCCATCGAAGACTTCCCCTGTGCACAAGGTGCCCGGCAGCAAGGCCCAAGGCCGACCGTCCGCTGGATCAATAGCCATGATTTCCAGTCGCGGTTGCAAGGTTCGGCTTTTCTGTATCCAGCAGATTCTTCACCGCGCCCGAGACACTGCGTGTCAGATGGGCGAAGTCGTTGCCCGGCGTGACCAGCCCATAGCCTTCGTCCATCCGCAAGCGGGCCTCGGACGCGTCGGCGCAGAAAATGCCGACGGGCACGCCCTTCTGGGTCGCACGCGACAGGACGGTCCCCATGGCTTGTTCGGACGCGGGACGCGGAAAGCGAACATGACCGTCCAGCGCAAAGGCCATGTCGTTGGGGCCCAGATACAGCATATCGATGCCGTCCACGGCGAGGATTTCGTCGATGCGGTCCACTGCCTCTGCCGTTTCGATCATCGGAATCGCCATCACCGTCTCGTTCGCCATCGCCACATAATCGGACCCGCCATAGAGCAACCCCCGCGAGGGTCCGAAGCTGCGGTTACCATGGGGCGGGTAGCGGCAGGCCGCAACCAGTTCCGCCGCCTGTTCGGGGGTGGAGATCATCGGGCAGATGATCCCATAAGCGCCCGCATCCAGCAGTTGCATGATCTGTGCCGGGTCCAGATGCGGCACGCGCACCATCGGGATCGCGGGCGTGGCAGAGATCGCTTGCAACATGTGCAGCGCCTCGGAGAAGCCGAACATGCCGTGCTGCAAGTCGACCGTCACAGAATGCACGCCGGTGTGTCCAACGCCCTCCGCCGAATAACTCGCCCCGATCGACAGCCACGCATTGATCACGGGATCGCCAGCGGCAAGGCGTGTCTTGACGTGGTTCGGACGCATCAACCAGCCCTCCGGTAAAGCGGGAGCAGCGCCGCCTTGGCCATGAAGCCGCCCGCGTCCAGACCGGTGCCGCGGGCCTCGGCCGCCGCGATGACATCGTCGGCAAACACGGGCCGTTTGCGGTGATCACCCGACACGGTGACAAGCGCTTCGACCGTCTCATCGCCCAATGCCTCAAGCGACCGCACGGTTCCTGCGGGGATCGAGTAGGTGTCCCAGGCCTCCAGATCGACGGTAACATCCGTGCCGTCGTGGAAGGTGATCCGCAGCTGGCCCTTGTGCAGGATGATGACCATCTTGTCGGGCAGCGCGAAGGGGCTGACGTGGGTGCAGGGGGCCATGCGCAACCACTCGGTCGAGAAACCGTGGGGGTTGGTGATGGGGGCGGCGTGATCTCGGTTCTGGGTGAGGCCGTAGCCGATGACGGGCGCAAGCTCCGCGCCGCAACCGGGAAGGTTCGCGTCGATAAACGCGGGGCGGAAATCACGGTCGGCGGCGGTGACGACGCGGCTTCGCATCTCCCTCGGCGTGACCTCGCGCAGCGCTGCGACCTCGGTGTCGGGCATGGGGGGGATGCAGGCATCCGCATCGGGCACCGCATCGCCACGAGACGTGTCGATCAGCGTATTCTCGTTGGAGATATAGAGCCCGTATTCCGCCGCCTCACGAATGATGTCCGGGTGGAAGATCACGCCGCCGGTATTGTCACCGCCGAGGATCGTGAAGAGCCAGCCATCATCCGGGCCCGCATTTGTGAAGCCCCGGAAGATCCACGTCGGCACCGACAGGATATCACCTTCGCGGCCTGTGAATTCGTTCTCGCCGTTCGATCCCCAGCGGAAGGTCCATTCCCCCTTCTGGACGATGAACACTTCGGCGGTGAAATGGATGTGCAGGTTATTGGTGATGCCGTTGGGCATCGCCGCCGCCCCGATATTGAAGCCGTGCGGTTCCGGCAGGTTCACCACCTGATCTGCGGACGAGGTCACACCGGGGCCGATGATGGAATAGTTCTCTTTCAGGTGCGAACCGGGCTTTTTGCAATCGATGAAAGCGACGGTGCAGGACGTGTAATCGGACCGTTTGACCCGGCGGGCGTCTGCTTCTTGTTGCGAGAGAGAGGGCATGGGAGGTGTCACCTTGATTGGGGTTCAGAAATCCAGACGCTCGCCAGAGGTCTTGTCGAACAGATGGACGCGCCCGCCGGGTTTGGGGGCCAGCATACAGCGCGTGTTGATGGCGGCCTCGAATTCGGCGGGACCGCGGGCACAGATGGAGGTGCCCTTTTCGCGCAGGGTCACGAGGGTGGAATCCCCGGTCAACTCCAACGCATAGAGCGCGCCCGAGATCGGCGCGTCGGTGCTTTGGGTCAGCTCCAGATCTTCGGGACGGATCCCCAGCACCACGTCCGCGCGGTCCGGCGCATCAACAGGCATTTGCACGCCGGGGGCAGTGAACTGTCCGCCCGCGATGGCGCCCTCGATCAGGTTCATGGAGGGCGAGCCGATGAAGCCCGCCACAAAGAGGTTGACCGGCTCGGAATAGATCTTCTTGGGCGTGTCCAACTGCACGATCTGACCGTCGCGCATGACGGCCACGCGGGTGGCCAGCGTCATCGCTTCCATTTGGTCGTGGGTCACGAAGACCGTCGTGACGCCAAGCTCGTGGTGCAGGTGCTTCAACTCGGCCCGCATCGACACGCGCAGCTTGGCGTCGAGGTTGGATAGCGGCTCATCCATCAGGAAGATTTTCGGGGTGCGCACGATGGCGCGGGCAAGCGCCACGCGCTGGCGTTGACCGCCCGACAGTTCGGACGGGCGACGTTTGAGCAAGGCCTCAAGCTCTACCTTTTCGGCCGTTTCCCGCACTTGTTTGGTACGGGTGGCCTTGTCCACCCCGCGCAGTTTCAGCGGATAGCCGATGTTCTGTTCCACTGACATGTGCGGATAAAGGCCGTAGTTCTGGAACACCATCGCGATGTCGCGGTCCTTGGGCGGCTTGTCGTTGACCCGCTGGCCCGCGATCATAAGATCGCCCGAGGTGATATCCTCCAGCCCCGCGATCATCCGCATCGTCGTGGTCTTGCCGCAGCCCGATGGGCCGAGCAGCACCAAAAACTCCCCCTCCTCAATCGTCAGGTTCTGCTTCTTGACCGCATGGAACGCACCGTAGCGTTTCTCGATATCGACGAGTCGAACTTCAGCCATACCCCGCCCCCCTATTTGACCGCGCCGGCTGTCATGCCGCGCGTGAAGTGTTTTTGTATAAGAAGTGCCATGATGAAGATTGGAACGGTGATCATGACACCGGCGGCAGACATCAACTCCCATAGATCACCACGCTCGGTGCGGAAGCTGACAAGGCCCACGGGCAATGTCACCGCGTCGCGGCGCGTCAGGATCAGGGAGAAAAGGAATTCGTTCCACGTCAGGATGAAGCAAAAGATGGATGACGTCAGGATGCCGGGCGCGGCCATCGGCAGGACGATGTCCTTGATCACCCGCAAGCGGGATGCGCCGTCGATCATTGCGGCCTCTTCGCTGTCTGTTGGGATCGCATCGATGTAGCCTTTGATCATCCAGATCACGAAGGGTGTCACGATGGCGAGGTTCACGATGATCAGCGCGATGCGCGTGTCCAGCAGGTCCAGCTGCCGGAACATCAGGAAGAACGGCAACACGATCACGACCGCCGGGATGAACTGCGTCGACAGGATCAGGAAGAACAGGAACTTGCGCCCCTTCACCCGGAAACGGGAGAAGGAATAAGCCGCCAGCGACGCGCAGGGCACCGCGATCAGCACAGTGACAGAGGCCACGACGACAGAGTTCATCACCATATCCCCCAGGTTCCACGGGTCTGAGAAAACGGTGACGAAATTGTCGAACGTTGGCGTGAAATTCAGCGACAGGGAATAGGCGTCGATCGGGCGTTTGAACGCCGTCAGGAACATCCAGGCGATCGGGAACAGGACCACGATGCAGATGAAAAGCAGCAGAGCCCGTTCGGCCCACCATGAAAGGATACGCATCATGCCGTTGCCATCTTTCTCTCGCTCAAGAGCATGCGGACATACCAGATCGAGATTGTCATCATGATTGCCGTCAGGATCCACGCCAGCGCCGAGGCATAGCCCATGTCGTACCATTCAAAGCCCACGTTGAAGATGAAGTAGGCCAGTGTTTCCGTTGAGGTGCCAGGGCCGCCACCGGTCAGCGTGACGACCTGATCAAACATCTTCAGTGCGAAGATCGTCTTGAGGATCGCAGTGACCAGCAGCACGCCCTTCATTTGCGGCAGGATGATGCCGAAGATGATGCGCAGGTTGGACGCGCCATCGATGCGGGCGGCCTCTTCCGTTTCGCGGGGGATAGAGGCTAGGCCGCCGAGGCACATGAACGTCATGTAAGGCGCCCAGTGCCAGACGTCCGTGACCACGAGGATCGCCATCGCAAGATCGGGGCTGGCCAACCACGGCGTCCCTTCAAGGGCGGGGAAAATCGCGGCAAGGCCGTTGGACAGCACGCCGAATTCCGGGTTGAACATGAACCGAAAGCTGACGCCGATCAGCGCCGGGCTCATGGCGAAAGGCAGGATAAGGATGATCCGCGTGAACGTGTGCATGCGACCCTTGCGGCGCAGCAGAAGCGCCAGCGACATCGCGATGATCAGGGTCAGGATCACGCTGGAGACGACGAAAATCGTCGTGACCCAAAGGGAATTAAGGAAGTGCGATTCACCGGCGGCGCGGATGAAATTGTCGAAACCCACCCACTCTTCGGGGCGGCGGGACCGGGTCAGATCCCAATCGCGGAACGCCGTCGTCAGCGAATAAGCCAAGGGGTAAAACGTCGTCGCAAGGACGATCAGAAAGCCCGGGACCAGCAAGTAGTATTGGAGTGATCTGTCGCGCATTGCGGGTCTCGTCCCTTGGGGAATGGTGCTGCGGCCACCACCAGGGCAGCCGCAGCGGGTTGCACGATCAGCCGCGGATTTCCGCGATTTCCTCGGCCGCGGCGTCCAGGGCTGCGCGGACATCGTCCTGCTCGCCGGAGGCCAGGCTGGAGATGGCGGTTTCCAGCACTTCGACGATGCGCAGCCAGTCATCACCGAACTCGATGCCATCCGCTGTTTCCAGCGCATCCGCCGCCGCGGCGTGGATGCCGCCCCAGCGCGCGTTGACCTCATCGTCCCGCATGTTCGAGAGGTGGACGGCGACCAACTCACTCAACTCGGGATCCAGCAAGACATCACGTTCCAGCGCCGGGTCCGTCAGCCACCCAAGATACTCGATCGCAGCGTCGCGGTTGTCGGATTCTGCGGTCACGCCGAAAATCCAGGTATTGGTGAACGTGGTCCGATCCCCGTCACCGACCGTGGGCATCGCCGCGAAGCCCAGTTGATCTGCCGTGATCGTCGACTGCTCGGGGTCGGTCAGCTGCGAGGAGACCCACCACCAGACCGGCAGCATGGCAGAGTTGCCCTGCTTGAAGCTGTTCACCGCGTCCTGCTCGACAAAGACTGCCGATCCAGCCGGGGCGATTTCATCCACCGTCAGGAAATTGATGTACTGCTCGGTCGCCATCACGCCAGCATCCGAGTTGAAGATCGGCTGGCCTGCATCATCGAACAGATCCCCGCCGTGCCCCCACAGCAGGTTCATCCAGACCATCAGGTTCTGGCCGTTCAGACGCCCGTAAGGCAGTGCGATGCCAGAAGCATCGGTTGCCTCCTGGATCGCTTGAGCGGCGGTCACGACCTCTTCCCAGGTCTGGGGCACCTCGACGCCTGCCTCTTCGAACAGGTCGGTACGGTAGAACATCAATTGTACGTGGCCGCGCACGGGCAGGCCGTAAAGTTCATCTCCGATCATGCCATGACGCATGTGGGCGGCAGGAAAATCGGACAGATCCGTGCCTTGCGCGGCGATCCCGTCACCGATGGGCTGGATCAGGTTGGTGAGGGACGGCACCCACTGGTCCATGATCGATACGACATCGTAATCGCCACCGCCGCCGATCATCTCGGCGGTCAGCGCCTCGCGCATGTTGGGGAACGGCACGTAATCAACTTCCACATCGATGCCTGTCGCTTCCTCGAACGCGGCGACGCGGGCCTCATGGGCCTGGAACTGGCTGGATGTCACCGCCAGGATGCGAACGGTCTCTCCGGCGAAGGGCTGGCCTTCGGTGGCCTCCCACGCGCTGGCGTGCCCGGCGGCAAGGGCTGCCGCGATGGCAAGCGTGCTGGTCAATACTTTCATCATATCCTCCCTGACAATGATCGCTCAATGGTTAAGGGCCACCTCTGTTTTCGTCAATATTATTATTGATAATTTTGTTGATGGTGTGAGAGCTCGTAGTATGAGTAAGATTGAAAGACCCGGATGAACGAGAAGACCATGGCGACCGAACTCGAAAAAGACTTGGAAAACGACATCATCTTCGGGATCTATCCCCCCGGCAGCCGCATCACGGAAGACAGCGTCATGGCGCAATACAATGCCAAGCGCCACGCCGTCCGCAGCGCCTTTGCGCTATTGGAAACCCAAGGCCTTCTGGTGCGCTGGCCCCATCGCGGTGTCGAAGTCGTGGAACTGACCCCCGATGAGGTCGACGCGCTTTATGATGTGCGCATCGTGTTGGAGACCGCCGCCGCCGCGCGCACGAAACTTCCCGTGGACCCGCAGATCGTGGATCGCCTCGAAGACATCGCCAAACGCCACACGGAGGCGTTCGAGACCGGCGATTTCCGCGCCGTGTTCTGGTTGAATCAGGAGTTCCATGAAGTGCAGTTCGCCTGCTGCGACAACCCCCGGCTGACCGCGCTGATCGCGCAACACGCCCGCATGGCGCAGCCGATTCGCGTCGTCAAATACGACGACGAAGCCCATATGCAGAACGTCATCCGTCAACACTACGCGATCATCGAAGCCATGCGGGGTGACGCGCGTGAGACCTATGTTCAGGCCACGAAAGAGCATCTGCCAGCCTCGGCTACGGCCTATCGCATGCTGTATGAACGGCGGTATCAGCGTCGGCGTGCATCCAGCTGACATCCAACTCGGGCTGTTGGGCTGGCAAGATCGATCGATGTGGGAAAGAGCCATGACACCAGAGTGTGCCCCGATGGCGAATTTGCAGGCCTTGCAGCAAGATCGCTGGCGGGAGCAAGGGGCGTATGTCGTGGCGCAGTCCTCCTTTTACCAACAGCTTTGGAAAGGTTCCCCGCCGCCGCGTGACCTGCGTGATCTGGCAGAGCTTCCGCTGTCCGACAAAGCGATGCTGCGTGCATCACAGGCCGCGCACCCCCCTTTCGGGGACTACCTCGCCGCAGCGGATGACGCCCCCGTGCGCCTGCACCGCACGTCTGGCACCACGGGCCAAGCCATGAACCTTGCCCTTTCCGCCCGCGATTGCGCGATCACGGAAGAAGTCGGCGGGCGGTGCCAATCCTCGGCCGGGCTGACGCCTGCCCACCGCGTGGTGCATTGCCTGAACTACCAGATGTGGATGGGCGGGCTGACCGATCACATGACCTTGCAGGCCACCGGCGCGCTGGTCATCCCTTTTGGCGTAGGGTCGACCGAATTGCTGGTGCGCACCATTCAGGAGGTCGGCATCGATGCCATTTCCTGCACACCCTCTTACCCCACCGTGTTGGAACGCGTGCTGGCCGAGGCCTTCCCCGGCCTCGCGCCCCGCGACCTGGGTCTGAAGCTGGGGCTCTTCGGCGGAGAGCCGGGGCTGGATGACCCGGCTTTCCGGGCGCGATTAAGGGACGTCTGGGGGATGGAGGCGCGCAATGCGAATTACGGCGTGTCGGATGTCTTCTCGAATTTCGCGGCGGAGTGCGCCCATGACACGCGGCTGCATTTCATGGCCAGCGATGTGCTTTTCCCCGAGCTGATCGACCCCGAGTATGGCACCCCCATTCAAATTGCGCCCGGCCAGAAGGGGGAGTTGGTGCTGACCCATCTGCTACGTGACTGCCAACCGTTGGTGCGGTTTCGGACCGGCGATATCATCGCCATCGATGAGACCGGGCCATGCCGCTGCGGGCGCACCGGGTTTCGTTTTCGCGTGGTCGGGCGATCCGACGACATGGTGGTGGTGCGAGGGCTGAACATGTTCCCCTCGATGGTGGCGGCGGTCCTGAACGAGTTCCGCGCGCTTTCGGGCGATTACCGGATATCGCTGGACGCCCCGCCGCCCCATGACCGTTTGCCGGTGATCGCCGAAGTGGCAGAGGGCCAGGAAGCGGCGCATGATCTGGCGGATCAGGTGGCCGCGCGTATCAAGCAACGCTTGGGTGCGACGGCGCAGGTGACGCTGGTGCCCCACGGCACATTTCCCCTGACCGAAGGCAAAACGAAACGCGTGATCCGAGGGTACCAATGACAGATTTCACCTATGACACCGTGTTGAGCGCGTTGGACGAACACGGCGTTCGCACCATAACCCTGAACCGGCCTGAGTGTCTGAACGCGATGAACCCGCAGCTTGTCGCGGACGTCGGGCGCGCCTTTGACGATGCCAACGCGGACCCCGGCACCCGCGCCATGATCCTGACCGGGGCTGGCAAGGCCTTCTGCGCGGGCGATGACCGGCGCGAACATACGCACCCCGAAACGGAAGAGCAGGCGCGCGCGCTGGTCGAGGCGATCCAGCGCTGCACCAACGCGATCGTGCTTGGCCCCAAACCCGTCGTGGGCGCGATCAACGGATGGGCCGTGGGCGGCGGCTTTGAATGGGCGATCAACTGCGACTTCCCGATCTGGGCCGACAGCGCCAAGGGCTTTTTCCCCGAGGTCTCGCTGAACCTGTTCGTCACCGGCGCCGTGACCGCCTTGTTGCCGGGCATGGTCGGCCTCCACAAAGCGCGCGAAATGCTGTTTTTCGGCGAGCATTATGACGCGACGACCTTGGGTGACCTTGGGGTCGCATGGAAAGTCGTCCCCGATGCGGACCTGATCGGCGCAGCGCATGAGACGGCGCGCAAGCTGGCGGAACTGCCGCCGCTTTCGGTCCGGGCGATGAAGCGCGTGCTGACCTTCGCCTCCGTCCCAGACATTCACCGCGCGATGCAGTTGGAAACCGATGCCACCGTTGCAGGGTTCATGGACCCCGAGACGACACGTCGCCTGAACGCGTTCTGAAGATGCGGGCGGGCCTCACCCCGCGTCGCCTCAAAGCTGCCCGGCGATCTGCTCGGAAAGGGCGCGCCATGCCTCGCCATGGGCATCGGCGAGGGCGGGCAGGTCTTCACCACGCACCGGCACCGCGATGTCGAAGCTGCGGATGCGTTCGGCCCACGCGCCATCATCGCGCCGGATCGCGAATTGGCCGCTCAGGTGCAGTTGACCATTCGCCCCCAGCAGCATCCGTTCAGCCCTGATCGTCAGCTCTGCATCGGGGTAGGAGCTAAGCGGCCAAGGCGTGCGGGCAACGGGCACGCTGGTGATCTGCGACAGGTGCCGCACGACCGCATTGGCCATCGCGTCTTCGGGCACGTCGGCCCAGATCAGGTCCGGCACCACTTCGATCAGACCGCCTTCTGTTTCGCGCACGACCTCGGAGGCGCTGGCGTATTCCGGCAGTGAGATGTCTGCCACCGCAACGGATCGCACGGAAACGCGCGTCTGCATTTCAGACACCGCCGGGCTGACCGACAGGCGCGCAGCGTCGCCGCCACATCCAGCGAGGCACACGACGAGCGCAATGGTGATCCTAGCTAGGTTCATCTTATCGTCCTCTGATCAACGAATCCGGGTTGCGTTCAATGGCGCGGGCAAGTGAGCGGAAGGCGTCAGCCGCTTGCGAGATATCCGCAATCGCCGCGCGCAGGTCCCGGTAGACGGTAGAATCGTCGTCGTAGTCTCCGGCCAACCCCTGCAAAGATGCAACCAGCGAGTCGAGCCGCGTGACGATGGCCGGGACCTGTTCCGCTGCCGATTGGATGGATGCGAAGGCCGTGTCCGCCGAAGCCAGCGTGCTGCTGAGGTTTTCCGCCACGCCCCCCTCGCTCAGGGCCGAAAGGATCGCCGACAATTCCGCGAGCGTCGTGTTGAGCGAGGCGGGCAAATTCTCGATCTCTTCCGCCGCAAGGATCGTCTCGATGCGCTGCAACACGCGATCAGCAGAATTTGCGGCAGCGGTGACAGGGGCCGTGTCAAGTTGGGCAACAAGGGTCTCGATCCCCGTCAACACGTCTGGCAGGCCTTCCGTGAAGGTCTGCAAGTCGGCCACGATGACGTCGCTCGCCTCAAGGGCGGTCAGGGTGGTGGCGACCCCCTCGCTGTCCGTGATGCGCGCCACGAGCCCTTGCAGGCCCTCGGCGGCGTTCGACAGGTTGGTGAGGGTCGTCCCGATCTCCTCGGCCGCGACGACGGCGCGTGCCTCGGCCACCAGCGCGTTGAGGTTGGTGGGCAACGCGCGGATATCCTCGCCGGTGGACAGCATCGTGATGCCGTCCAACGCATCTATGGCGGCGTTCATTACATCCTCGATCGGCAGGGCCGCGACGCGCGCGACGATCGCATCCAGATCGGCGGAGGCTTCCGTCACGTTGGGCGGTGCGGCGGCGATGATCGGAACGTCAATCAAGCCGGTCTCAAGGGTTTGGCCATCGGGGTCTTCATCCTCGAACATCTCCAGGATCAGGGACGTGCCAAGCAATCCTTCGCTGGACACGCGAACCCGCAGGCCGTCCTCTACCCGTTGGGCCAACACCTCCAACAGGTCATCGACGGTCGCCACGTCCGGCAGCCCGATGCGCGACGGCGAGATCGAGAAGGTGATGAGGATTTGCACGCCGTCCTCGGGCGCGCGGGGGTCCGTATACCCGATGATGTCGGTAACTTCGCCGACCCGGATGCCGCCATAGCGCACCAGCGCCCCCAGCACGAGGCGCACGTCCTCGGCGGGCATGATGACACCAAGCGACAGGGCTTGATCAACCGGGGCCTCGAACACGCTGCGTTGCGCATCCTGACGGCTGGAATAGACGTCGAAGATCTGACCCGGCTGGATCGGTTCGCCGCCCGTCACCAGGGCCTGAAAAGCCACGCCGCCTTCGACCAGCGAGGCAAGGCTTTCGAAGTTGACCGACAGGCCCGAGGTGTTGAGGTCTACCGAAATGCCCGAGATGTCCCAAAAGCGCGTATTGGTCGACAGCCGTGCATCATGGGGGGCTTCGATGAAGGCATCCATCGTGATGACGGTGCCGTTCTCGCTAAGCTCGGGCTCGCCCAGGCGGCCAACTTCGATGCCGTTGAACAGGACGGGCGCGCCAGCGGACAGTTGGCCCCCGTCGCGCGACCGCAACACGACCCGCGTGCCTGCTTCGCCGGGACGCGATAAAGGCGTGTTTTCAAGGGCGTTGAACCGGTCCTGAAAGGCGCCGATTTCGCCGTCCCAGGTGCCTTCGATGTAGACACCGGACAGAACCGTCGACAACCCCGTCACACCACGGGCCGAGACCTGCGGTTCGACCAGCCAGAACTCGGCTTCGGCATCGACGTATTGGGCGATTTCGCTGTCGATACGGATATGCGCCTCAACGGCCTGGAACCCTTCGGAGAAATCCAGATCCTCGACAATGCCGACCTCCACATCTCGAAATCGCAGGGGCGTTTCACCGGCTTCGATGCCGGAGGCAGACGGCAAGGACACCACGATGACGGGGCCCTGGCCGCGATAGGATTGCACGACAACAAAGATCGAGATCGCCAAGGCGAGCAAGGGCATCAGCCATACCCACGAGGCACCGCGCCCCCGGCGCTGCGTGATCTCGGGTTCGGGCAGATCTTCGTCATTCATGGTTGGATTTTCCCTCCAGACGATCCCAAATCTGCCTCGAGTCAAAGCTTTGGGCCGCAAGCATGGTGAACACCACGGACAGGGCGAAACAAACAGCGGCAATGCCGGGGTTAATTGTGGCAAGAACGTCGAATTGCACCAATGCCGTGAGAATGGCAACGACAAAGACATCGATCATTGACCAGCGCCCGATGAACTCCACCACTTCGTGCAGTAGCAAGAGCCTGTGCGGGTCAGTGCGATGGCGGCGCGTTGTAAGAATGGCGAGATAGGCGATGACGATGAACTTGCCCACCGGGATCACGATACTGGCCACGAACACGATGATCGCGACCGCATAGGCACCGTGGTGAACCAGGTCGACGACCCCGCCGACGATGGTGCTTTCGGTGGTACGGAAACTCTGCGTCGTGCGCAGCATCGCGTAGAGATTTGCGGGAATGTAGGCGATCAGCCCCACGATCAGCCAAGCCCAGACCTTTTGCTGGCTCAACGCATCCCGGCTTTGCAGCCATTCGTTGCATCGGGCGCACCGCATCTGCTTTGCCGGGGCCACAAGGCTGCAACTTCGGCAAACGACGCGGCCGGTTTCGCGGGCAGTGATCACTCGTTGCATATCAACGCCGTCCATAGCGTGTGCCGACACATCAGCGTGTCCTGGTAGGCATTCAAGATCACGACCCCGGCAAATATCCAGAACGCGGGCCCGATCGAGATCGTCGCCAGATCCGCCAGCTTCACAAGGGCAACCGCGACGCCGACCATGAAGATCTCGGCCATTGCCCAGGGCTTGAGCAAAAACACGCCCCGAAGAGCCCGCGCGGCATAGGGCAAGTTGCGTCGGCCCACGGCAATGGGCCCAAGCGCATAGATCAACAGCAGAAAGCGGCTGAGGGGGAGCATTAGAATGAACGCCAGAACGGCCAAGGCCAGCGGCACCATGATGCCTGAACTGAAGCCAAGCACCACATCGATGACGGAAGCCGCATTTTCGAATTGCCCGGAATGCAGTTCGAGAAACGGCAGGAACACGACCATTGCCAGAAGTGCGACATTCGTCGCCGACAGGCTGACCAACCATGCCAGTGTCGCGCGTTTCCCGTAGGTGATCCTGTGGCCACACCTCGCACACTGCGTGGCCTGATCCGCCAGTTCGGGTCGAAGACTGTAAATCGCATCGCATACGACGCAGCCCACCGTATCCGTGGACACGGTTGAGATATCGACATTTCGCGCATTGGCAGAAGACACTTGTGCAGGCCTCAAAGCAGAGAAGCGATCAGGATGGGCTTGCGTGCGGTTGCGTGCAAGCTGGATTTTCCTTGCTAAAGCTAGGGTGCCGCACCCCCTGATGCCAGCGACAGACGCCAAGCGGTTACGGGTCGTGCGCCCTTACGGAAGTCGGGTCCATGTTTGGCCACCGCAGACCAGGCCGCCCAGGACACAGCCCGAAATCTGCAGGCGATTGGCATCGCGAAACCGCATGCGGGACAGGTAGACGCGCCCAGTCTCTACATCCAGCAGGCTGCCGCCGGAAAACTCGGACCCTGTCCATTGCATACCGGTCACCAGCACGGTCCCGAAGTATTGTGGGTTCACGTTGCGCCCACCGCCGTCGACCAAGATCCCGCAATACGCGGCCTCGCAAGGCGCAAAGCGGACGTATCCCCACGATCCATTCCGCGTCCCGGTTTGCCAAACCCCGTCAAGGGCATTGGGCGGTCCGGCAGTCTGGCTGAACGCCATCGACGGAAGCGCTAGGCACAGGATGAGGATAAGACGCGATCGGATCATGGTGCGGTCTCCGTTTCCGGTTGCGGGATGGTTACGCTGACGCAGGTGCGATCCGCTCCGCCTTCCGGCACAGCAAGGATCAACCCGGCCCGCGCCGCCTGTTCCTGAACGATGGCGAGGCCAAGACCACTGCCCTCGGAGGTCTTGCGCTTGTTCCATGCGCCGAAGTCCAGCGCCGCCGCGCCGGGGTTGCTGATGGAGAACGTATAGCCCCCCTGCCCCGCGTGGCCGTCCAGTTGCAGCGCCCCCGGCGCGCCATGGGCGATCGCATTCGACATGAGGTTACACAACACCCGCATCAACGCGAGCGGCTGGGTTATCAAGCAGCGCGGGGGCGACATCGACGTTCAGGGTCAGACCCCGCTCGGCGGCGTCGGTCTCGAACATGCGATGCAGGGTGGCGCCGATTTGTTCGGCGCGGACCTGCGCGTCCGTTTCGGGGGCGGGGGCGTCTTCAGGGTGGCCGTGGCTGGCCCCCTCAAACGTGCGCGCCTCGCTCACGTAGCTGGAGGCCAATTCGTCCAGATAGTCCAGTGATTGCTGTAGATGGCTGCGGGTCACCTCGGGCATATCGCGCGATAGGGCCGCGAAGGAGGTGCGCAGGGAGGACAACGGTTGCCGGATGTCGTGGGAGGCCGTCGCCAGCCGTAGCGTGCGCGCTTGGGCGACTTCCACCGCGGCGGTGTAGCCCTCTTGCGCGGCCAGAAGTTCCTCACTGAGGCGGGCCTGTGCGATGGCGTGATCCAGCGCCTCCTGGACCGCGATTTCGCGGTCTGATTTCAGCACGAAGATGTTACGGATGAAGAGCGCGCCGAAACCGATGGTTATGGCGGCAATAAGGACCCGGTTGATGACGACGGTCAGGGTTTGCCCATCAAATCCGCCCGCGATCACGACGGTGCCGCCGATCAGCACACAGGTCAAAAGGACCCAGATCAGGTTGCGGATCATCGTGTCATAGCCGCCCCGCAGTTTCGAGAAGGTCGAGACCGGGAAGAAATGGGCGACTGCGACGGTACAGCCGGTGATGCTGAACAACAGGTAGCCAACCTCGATCGGGGCCAGGCGACCCAACGCCCAGATGGCCCAGACCCCTACAGCGATGACCCGGAACGGGGTTTTGAGCCAGGCCCACTTGTGGTCAGCGGGCAGTGTATGCGCCGCCACCAGGTAGTTGATCGTCAGCATCCCATAGCCGCCCGCGATCAGGCCTTAGGCGCTGACATCGATGCCGGACCAGACAATACCGCTGATGTTCTGCTCGAACAGGGCGATGTAGATCAACCCCAGCGGGACCAGAAGGGTATAGAGCGCCCAGATCCAGTAGCGCAGGGAAAGGGCAATGACGATCAAGACGGCGATGACCGAGAAATTGCCCAGAAAGAAAGCAGCCGCCGCAATGGCCCCTTCGGCCACGTCCCCCAGCGGTTGCGCAGGGACATCGAAGGACACTGCATGACTTGCCCCCGTCCACAGTGTCGTCGACGCGGCAGAGATCACTGCGATATGGATTAACGGCTTTGTCATAGGCCCCTCGTCGGATAGGTTTTCCCAAGCGCAAGAGTGATCGCGGACGCATGGATAGAACAATGACGAAACGATACACCGGCATGCTCGCCGATGATCACAAGATCGTTCGCATGGGTCTGAAGTCCGCCTTGGAACATGATCGCGCGATGCAGGATACCCAAGTGCAGATCGTCGTCGAGGCCGAGGACGGCCTGCAAACCATCGAAGGGGTCAAGGCGCACCGTCCGGATCTGCTGATCCTTGACGTCTCCATGCCCATAGCCTCGGGGGCCGAGATCGTCGTGGACGTGCAGCGCTGGAGCCCTGATACGAAAATCGTCGTCTACAGCGGCGTGACCTCGCCGGGCCTGCTGGCGCATCTGATCGAGGCGGGCGTGCACGGCTTGTTTGCAAAGGGATCGGACGCGTCGGATATGTTGGCCGCCGTGCCCTTGATCCTGCGCGGCGGGCGGAAGATCGACGCCGCGATCCTGGATATCGTGCGGGGCGCCGGGACGCCAGCGCCGCTGAGAGCGCGCGAGCGTCAAACCCTCAACATGGTGCTGGCCGGGCGGACCAACGCGGAAGTGGCCGCGCTGATGGGGATCTCCATCAATTGATGATCCCAACTTAGGAAAAGAGCAGGCGCGACCGTATGGGGATTCACCCCCATATTGAAAGTGGCGGGGTGTTGGTAGGTCTGTTTCATCGGCCCCATGAGGGGGCCAGAAACAAACCAAGGACCTAAACACCAAAGGATATTTCCAATGACCTCTTCGATCACCAAAGCCCTTCGCCTTGCCACCGCCGCCGCTGTTCTGGCCGCTGCAACCTTGTCCGCCAATGCGCAGACGTTTGACGCCGGATACATCCAGACGCTGGATGTGACCTCCACCCGGGGCGCCAGCCAGATGCACCAGATCTTCAATGCAGGCACCGGCGGCAGCAACCCGGCGATCACCCGTGTCTGCATCGCCAACTATGGCAACGTGGGGTGTGCCTTTACCCACACGGTGCGCGGTATCAACCCGCTCGTGGCGCAACCCGGCAGCCAAAGCTGCGCCAACTTCTCGTCCAACTGCCGGGTTGCTTTCGGGATGTTCGACGGGCTGGAGCCCGCCCAGGCCAACCGCGCGATGGTGATGAACCTCAGTGCCTTCGCAGGCGGAACGGTCAGCTTCATCTGGCAGTAAGCCCCCGGGCTCCCTCTGCCTTGCACCACGCAGGCCCCAAGCAAGCCAAACCGCCCCCCCCGACAGACACGAAAGATGCGCTGCCGGGGGGCGATGCGTTGCGCAGGCGCGCCGTCCTGTGATTGTCTGGTGCAACTTTGGGGGAGAGGCATTTGACCGACCAAGACCTGATCGCGCTGCGCCGCACTTTCCACCAAAGCCCCGAGCTTGGGTTTGCCGAGCACGAGACCAAGGCCAAGGTGGCAGGTCTTCTGCGGGCGCTTGGGCTTGAGGTTCATGAAGGCGTGGGCGTTGTCGGCCTGCTCAAACGCGGCACCGGCAACCGCGCCATCGGCCTGCGCGCCGACATGGATGCGCTGCCGATCCATGAGACGAGTTCCCACGGCTACCCCTCTCAAACCCCCGGCGTGATGCACGCCTGCGGCCATGATGGGCATATGACGATGCTTCTGGGAGCCGCCGCCAAATTGGCGCAGGAGGCCGATTTCGACGGCACCGTCGTGTTCATTTTCCAACCCAATGAAGAGCACGGGCGGGGGGCGCAGGCGATGATCGACGAAGGGTTGTTGGAGCGTTTCGCGATGGAAGAGGTCTACGCCATTCACAACCTGCCCGGCGCGCCCTTGGGACAGATCTCGACCCGCGCGGGGCAGATCTGCGCCAGCGAAAGCCTGTTTGAGATCGAGATCAACGGCCAGGGCGGTCATGCCTCCATGCCCCAGGTCGGACGCGATGCGATCACCGTGGGGGCCGAGATCGTGCAGGCCTTGCAGACCATCGTCGCCCGCAAGCTGGCCCCCGGGGCAGGCGCGGTCGTGTCGGTAACCGAGTTCCTGACAGACGGGCAGCGCAATGTCCTGCCGGGGCGGGCGGTCCTGAAAGGCGACGTGCGGACGCGGATGCCTGCGGACCGCGAAGCCGTCGCCCGCCTGATGCGCCAGATTGCGGACGGCATCGGTGCCGCCCATGGCGTGAGTGCCACGACTTCTTTCACCACCGAATTCATCGAGACGATCAACGCCCCCGGCCCCACCCAAGCGGTCGTGGATGCCGCCCACGCGCAGGGGCTAGAGACCTTGGGTAATCGCGAACCGATGAGCTTCTCCGAGGATTTCGCCCATTTCACCGCCGCCGTCCCGGGGTGTTTTCTGCTTCTGGGCAATGGCGAAAGCGGGGCCCATGGGCAGCCGCTTCATGCGTCGGATTATGATTTCAATGACGCCCTCCTGCCCCTTGGTCGCGATTTCTGGGCACAGCTGGTGCGCGACCGCCTGCCTGTCACGGGTAACGTGCGATAGGGGCGCGCGTGCAGCCCGCCCCCGTTTGCGGCGGTAGGTTTCAGAACAGCGCGCACGATCCTGACTTATTGTATAAGAATTGACTTCGAGCGAAGCCATGACCGATCCGATGATGCCGCCCGACAGATGGTCCGCGGTTTGACCACCACCATGGCTTGGATGGTCACTGACCTGTCGTCAGGCGCCGAGGGGCCCTTCTTCCAACTGCACCAGCGCGGCCTCAGCCGCCTCCAGTGCCCCTTCCAGATAGCCGCCGAAGCCCCGCGCGGTTTCCGTACCCGACAGGATCACACGGCCATCCCAAAGGTGTTGCGCCTCTTTTGGAAGCCCGTAGGTCGGATGAGCAGTCAACGGGGCGGCATCAGCCGCCGTGGCGGTGAACGGGCTGGCAGCCCAGTCATGGATCAGCAGCGATAAGGGGGCCTCGCCCCCGAAGAGTCGCCCGAATTGTGCCATAACGGCGGCGCGCAATGCCGCGTCGTCCACCCGCCCGGAGGGCGGCACACCAATGAACCCGAAAAGCGCACCGAAGCTGGCGTCATCTGGCGAGGCATCGTGGATTTCCACCATCGGGCCATGGCGACTCATGGCGTCACCCGACAGGCCCATGTCGCGCCAGAAAGGTGTAGGGTAAATCGCGACGGCCTTGGCTTGCCCTGCCATCCACGTCGGCACCTGTTCCCATGCGGCAACAACCGAGCCCAAGGGCATCGGGTCAAAAACCATCTCCGCCACCAAGCGCGGCGGCAACGCAAGAACGACACGCCGCGCGCGCAAGACATCCCGCCCGCGCGTCCTTAGGATTACGCCCTCGGCATCCCGCTCCAATGCGGTCACGGCGGTGCCCTTGCGCAAGCGCGCCGTTGGCACGCCCGCCGTCAAGGCATCTGTCAGGGCGGCCAATCCCCCCTCCAGCCGCCAGGACCCCGCCATCGAGGCATAGCCCCGCCCACGTTGCACGGCGCCGGTCTCATCCTCAAAACTCAGCGCGCCTTCGGAGAACTGATCGAACCGCCGCAGGCCAAGGCGCTTTGTCAGCGCCGCGATGCGGGGTTGTCCGGGCCAGAACCACGCAGGCCCCATGTCCACGGCGCTGCCTCCATGGGGCACCGACAAGATCCGCCCGCCCGTCCGATCGCGGGCCTCCACCAGAAGGTAATCCGCGCCGCGCGCCTCCAGCATCTCCGCCACAGCCAGCCCGCACAAACCGGCGCCAACAATGACCGTATCGGTCATGGGGCAGGCGGTTTGGCGTGGATCACATGGCCGGTTTTCATCCAGACCACTGCGCCCTCAGGCCCGGCCACGGCTTTCACCTGTCCGCCGTCCGGCACCCGCAGCCAGCCGCCCTGTGCAAGCGTATCGCCCGCCTCGGTCACGCTGCCCTCCAGCACCAACAACTCGGCCCCGCCGATGGCCTCATCAGCCAAGACCGCGCCCGGCGCGAGGCGGTGGTACGTCACCTCTTCAAACGCGTCGCGGTGAAGCACCGCGCGGTCCCCCTGCGCTGCCATGTCGAGGCGAAACTGCGTGCGGTCGTCCATGTCGAACTGCCAAAGCTTCACGAAGATCGTGCACCCCTCGGCCGATCCGGGCGTGTGGGACGTGGTCGGCGGGTTGCGCACGTAAGTACCCGCCGGATAGTCGCCATGCTCATCCTGAAACACGCCTTCCAGCACGATGAATTCTTCCCCGCCGGTATGGGTATGGGCCGAGAATTGGGAGCCCGGCGCATAGCGCACGATGGAAGTCGCGCGCGCAACCTCACCCCCGATGCGGTCCAGCATCCGGCGGTCGACGCCGGGCATCGGCGACGCGACCCAGTCCAGCTGATCAGAGTGCACGACGACGCGCTGCGAGAAATCTGCGTTCAGGTCCATGGCGTTTCCTTCCGGGTCTGTCCTTCGCCTAGCAGAGGCCCCCCAAATGCCACAAGTCACGTTGCGCGGCGCAGCGCTTTGGCGCAAACAATCCCGGTCACTTCCGTGAAAGGACCCGACATGGCCGTCAAACGATTGCTGACAGAGTTCGGCATGGGCAGTTCCCTGCGCCGCCAGGATTACACCGAAGCCGCAACGCGCGCCGTGAAAGACGCGCTTTGGCACAACTCCATCAATCTGGCAGAACTTTTCGGCAAGGATAAGGCCGAGATGCAGATCACGGTCGAGGTGGGCGTGCAGAACCCCGACGCGCTGGACGTCGCCAAGATCGCGGCGATTTTCCCCTACGGACAGGTCAAGGTCGCGCCGCGCAAGGGCGGGCTTGATGTGCCGCGCAACGATGGTGGCAATCCAACGGTAATTGCGAACGTCGCGATTTCAGTCGCGCTTGATCTGGAGGCCCCTTTGCCAAGTGCCACGGAATTGGAGAATAACCAATGAACGATCAGCGGTTCATCATCGAAATGGGCATGGGCAATGACCAATACGGCCAAGATTACACCAAGGCCGCCGCCCGCGCGATCGAGGACGCGATACGCCACTCGGCGATCCCGATGTTCGAGGTCACGGGCCTGACCCATGAGCAGATGCGGGTACAGGTCACCATTGGCGTGCAGCACCCGGACCGGGTGGATTGCGCGGCGCTGGCTGGGAAACTGCCTCGGGGGCGGGCCAAGGTGACGGCCGTGTTCGGCGGCCTCGACGTCATCAACCCCGACACGGGCAAGACGTTGGTGATCGCCTCGGCAGCGGTCGAGGCCTTCTTGCCGCGCCAGCCGGGTTAATCCTCGGCCAAAACCTGAATGAAGGTCCGCGCGGAACTGGTGGCCATGTCGTCCGCGCGGCGCATCACGCCCACCGCGCCTGCGGTTTGCGCAAGCGGCACGTCCAGAGCCACCAGCCTTCCCGCGTCCAGATCCGGTTGCACAACGCCTTGGCTGATAAACCAGACGGTGGTGGGGTCTTCGGCCAGGATCGCGCGCGCGACCGCGGCAGAGGTCGTCTCGATCCGCGTCTCATACAACGGCTGGCCCGCCGCGATCATCGCCCGCGCCACGAGGGGGCGAATGGCCGATTGCTGCGGCGGGTAAAGCACACGGCATCCGGCTAGTTCGTCCAGGGACGCGACACTCACGGCAGCGCTCCCCGGCGCGGTGACGACGATGACCGGCTCCGTATAAAGTTGCCGGAATGTCAGCCCTACCATGCTGTCCGGGCGGCCCAACCGCCCGACCACCAGATCCAAAGTACCGCTGCGCAACAGTGCCGTAAGGTCGTGGTGCTGGCCTTCCTGCACCTCCACCAGGGTATCCGGCGCGCTGGCGGTGAACCGCCGGACGGCACGCGGCACCAACGTGCCCGCAACGCTTGGCAGCGCGCCGATGCGCAAGTGGCCGGACATCTCGCCGCCGCCGCGCACAGATCGCAGGCCATGGCGCAGGGCGGTTGTGCTTTGTTCGGCGAATTGCAGGAAGACGTCCCCGGCGGGGGTCAGGCGCACGCCAGCACGGCTGCGTTCCATCAGGCGCGCACCCGCGATGTCCTCCAACTCCCGCAGGGTCTTGGAGATCGCGGGCTGGGTCAGGTTCAACTGCTCGGCTGCGCGCTTAAGGCTGCCCGCCCGCGCGATGGCGCTGAAGGCATCCAGATGGCGAAACTTGATCCGGCGGTCCATTACTTGTCCATATTGACATCCAAAATACGTAATACTTCATTTTTAATTGCCATTCCAGTAGGCCAAAAGGGGGCAAACGGGAGGAACCATGAAAACCCAGGTTGCGATCATCGGCGGCGGTCCGTCGGGGCTATTGCTGGCCCAATTGCTGCACACGCAGGGCATCGACAGCATCGTGCTGGAGCGTAAGACCAAGGAGTATGTCTTGGGCCGCATTCGCGCTGGCGTGTTGGAACAAGGTCTCGTCGGATTGCTGGAACAGGCAGGTTGCGCGGATCGTTTGCATGCCGAAGGCTTCACCCACGATGGCACGCTGATCGCCTACGGCGACCAGATGTTCCGCGTCGATTTCACCGCGCATGTAGACAAGCCCGTCGTGGTCTACGGCCAAACGGAAGTGACCCGTGACCTCTACGCCGCGCGCGAGGCAGCAGGCGGGCAGATCATCTATAACGTCGACGACGTCGTGATCCACGATGCCAAGACCGACGCGCCTTACGTGAGCTTCGCGGTGGAGGGCGAAAGCCTGCGGATCGATTGCGATTTCGTGGCCGGGTGCGACGGTTTCCACGGTGTCAGCCGCAAGACCATCCCCGAGGACGCGCGGCAGGAATATGAGAAGATCTACCCCTTCGGATGGCTCGGTATCCTGTCAGAAACGCCCCCCGTCAATCACGAGCTGATCTACGCCAATCATCCCCGCGGTTTTGCGCTCTGCTCGATGCGCAACGCGCAGCTAAGCCGCTACTACATCCAGTGCTCGCTGGACGATCACCCCGACAACTGGAGTGACGATGCGTTCTGGGAGGAACTCAAACGTCGCATCCCGCCTGAACAGGCCGAGGCCCTTGTGACCGGCCCCAGCATCGAGAAATCCATCGCGCCGCTGCGGTCCTTCGTAACCGAGCCGATGCGCTGGGGGCGGCTGTTCCTATGCGGTGACGCAGCCCATATCGTGCCGCCCACTGGCGCAAAGGGGCTGAACACCGCCGCGTCAGACGTGCATTATCTGTTCGAGGGTCTGAAAATCTTCTACAAAAATGGTACGAAGGATGGGATTGACGTCTATTCCGAAAAGGCCTTGGCCCGTGTGTGGAAGGCAGAGCGCTTTTCGTGGTGGTTCACTTCGATGATGCACCGTTTCCCCGACCAGACCGCGTTTGACCTGAAGATGCAGATTGCCGATCTGGAGTTCCTGCGCGGCAGTACGAGCGCCCAAAAGGCCATGGCCGAGAATTACGTGGGGCTGCCCTATTGAGCGATCCTATTGAAGGAGATGTCGAATGACTGATCGATTTGAAACCGGCATGGAGACAAGACGCGCCGTACTGGGCGACGCCCATGTGGACAGCGCTCAGGCCCGGGAAACACCCTTCGACGCGCCGTTCCAGCAAATGATAACCGAGGGGGCCTGGGGCACCTTGTGGGCCGACGATACGATCACGCACCGCGACCGATCGATGCTGACCTTGGCGCTTCTGGCGGCGACAGGGAACTTCGAAGAGATCCCGATGCACATTCGCGCCACCGCCAACACCGGCGCGACACAAGACGATGTCATGCAGGCCTTCCTGCATGTTGCTGTTTACGCAGGCGTGCCGAAAGCCAACCATGCGATCAAACTGGCGAAACAGACCTACGCCGAGATGGAGGCCACCCCATGAGTACCCACGCCGCCCGCGACCTCTCGCGCCACCCGGCCGCACTGACGCCGCGCTACCGCAGTTCGATCCTGCGGTCTCCAACGCAGGCGCTGATCCGGTTGCCCGACGGCCCGGCAGACCGCCATGGCCCAACCTTCGGCCACGGCAGCATTGGCGCATTGGACCACGACCTGATCCAGAACTACACCCACGGCGGCGCGCCGGTGGGTGAGCGGGTCATCGTCCATGGACGCGTGTTGGACGAAGCCGCACGGCCCGTGCCCAACACACTGGTAGAGGTGTGGCAGGCCAATGCCTCGGGCCGGTATCGGCACAAGAAGGACACCTACATGGGTTCGATGGACCCCAACTTCGGCGGCTGTGGGCGGACCTTGACGGACGAAGACGGCTACTACCGTTTCGACACCATCAAACCGGGCGCCTATCCGTGGCCGAACGGCGGCAACAACTGGCGACCCGCCCATATTCACTTCAGCATTTTCGGCGCGGCCTTCTGCCAGCGCCTGATCACGCAGCTCTATTTTGAGGGCGATCCCCTGATCCCGCTTTGCGACATCCTTCAGACCGTGCCGCACCCAAGTGATATCGACATGCTTGTCGCCAAGTTGGACATGGAGACTACGGTGCCCTTTGACAGCGTGGCCTACCGCTTTGACATCGTACTGCGGGGCGCGCGGTCGACACCGTTTGAAAACCGGAAGGAGGGGAACTGATGGCTGATCTGAAAGAAACCCCGTCGCAAACGGCGGGCCCCTACGTGCACATCGGCCTCGCGACCGAGGCGGCGGGCTTCAGCGCGTTTGCGCCATACGGCGCAAACATCGCCGGGCCGGATGCGGCGGGCGAGCAGATCCGTGTCGAGGGTGTCATCCTTGACGGCGAAGGGGCACCCATGACCGACGCGCTGCTGGAGATCTGGCAAGCCGACGCGCAGGGCCGATATAGCGATACCCAAGATGACACGGGGAACAACACCGGCTTCACCGGATTTGGCCGCGCGGTGCCTGATTTCGAGACCGGGCAATTCGCCTTCGATACCATCAAGCCCGGTGCCACGGATGGCGCGCCGTGCCTGCACCTGTGGCTGGTCGCACGCGGCATCAACCTAGGCCTGCACACGCGGATGTATTTCGATGATGAACCGGACGCGAACGCCACTGATCCCGTGCTCAACGCGCTTGACCCCGCCCGCCGTCCAACGTTGATTGCCACGCGAAACGGTAACGCCTATCGCTTCGACATACGGGTGCAGGGCGACAATGAAACGGTGTTCTTCGATGTCTGATCCAAAACCTTGCATCATCTGCGTGGCTATCACGGGCTCTGTCCCCACCAAGGCGGCGAACCCAGCGGTGCCGATCACGGTGGCCGAACAGGTGGAGTCCACCCATGAGGCGTTCGAGGCCGGGGCCGCCATCTGCCATGCCCATGTGCGCAACGATGACGAAACGCCGTCCTCGGATCCCGAAAAATTCGCCCGCCTCAAAGAGGGTGTAGAAAAACACTGCCCCGGCATGATCGTGCAACTGTCCACCGGGGGACGTTCCGGCGCGGGGCAGGAGCGGGGCGGGATGCTGCCGCTGCGCCCCGACATGGCGTCGCTGTCGGTGGGGTCGAACAACTTCCCCACCCGCGTCTACGAGAACCCGCCTGATCTGGTGGATTGGCTGGCGGCGCAGATGCTGGAATACGACGTGAAGCCCGAGATCGAGGCGTTTGACCTCAGCCATATCCACCATGCGGCCCTCATGCACAGACGCGGGCAGTTGGCCGATCATCCCTACGTGCAATTCGTGATGGGCGTGAAGAACGCCATGCCTGCAGACCGAGAAACATTTGATTTTTATGTCGCGACGATGAAGCGGCTGTTGCCAGAATCCGAATGGTGTACAGCGGGTGTCGGGCCGAACCAGATCGTCCTGAACGAATGGGCCATCGCAGCAGGCGGTCATGCCCGAACGGGGCTGGAGGATAACGTGCGTTGGGACAAGCAGACCCTCGCGCCGTCCAATGCTGCGCTTGTCAAACGCACGGTCGAGATCTGCGAGAAGAACGCCCGCCCTGTCGCCACGACGGCGCAGGCGCGGAAAATCCTGGGGCTGCGGGCGTAAGTTGACACGACGACACGCGGCGTGAATATGTCGCCCATGGCCCCGCAATCCGAGAAAGAGCGTCAGATCGCAGCCGCCGCCCTGCGCGTCTTCTCGCGCTACGGGCTGAAGCGCGCCACGATGAACGACATCGCCGAGGAGGCGGGCGTCGTGCGTCAGACCCTCTATAATGTCTTCGCCAACAAAGATGAGGTCATTAACGGCACGCTGCTTTTGTATACCGATACCCTTCGGCAAAAGACACAGGATGCATGGAAAGAGGCCGAGGATCTGCCTACGAAGCTCGATCTGTTGTTCGAGCATTATATCCTTGCTTCGTGGGATGCCGTGCGAGCCACGCCTGATGCCGCAGATCTGGAATCCGGGGGGCACGCCGCCGTGCAACGTGCGATGTGCCTTGCAGGGGAAGAGTTGGAGGCCATGATCTGCCAGCTCTTCACGCCCGATACGGACGCGATCGAGCGCAACGGACATACTCTGCCGGACTTCGCTTCCTTCGTGAACGCAGCCCTGATGGGATTGAAGTACGGCGTCGATGATCGTGCGACGCTGGTCCGACATCTAGCAACCTTGAAGGCGATGATCTTGCTGACGACGACCTCTTGATCTCATTTGGACACATATTGACTATATGTCCAAAATCGGCGATCTTGGCGTGGCAAAAGCGAGGGAGCCAAGATGCGACTGAACGTGAATGGTGAGGACCGAGAAGTCGACGTCGCCCCCGACATGCCCCTTCTGTGGGTCCTGCGCGAAGAACTGAACCTGCCCGGCACGCGTTATGGCTGCGGCGTCGCGCAATGCGGGGCCTGCACGGTTCATATCGACGGGCGCGCGGAACGCTCCTGTCAGGCCCGCGTGGGTGATCTGGAGGGCACGCAGATCACGACGGTTGAGGGGCTTGGCCAGCCCGACGCCCTGCACGCGGTGCAACGGGCATGGGTGGATCACCAAGTGGCCCAATGCGGTTACTGTCAGAGCGGTCAGATCATGCAGGCGGCGGCCCTTCTGGCGGCCAATCCCAGCCCCACCGACGAGGACATTGATTTCGAGATGTCCGGCAACCTGTGCCGCTGCGGCACCTACCCCCGTATCCGCGCCGCCATCCACGCCGCCGCACGCGCGATGGAGGGCTGAGGGCATGGGCAAGTTGAAAACCTTCACCCGCCGCGCGTTTCTTGTAGGCTCTGCTGCCGTCGCGGGCGGCGTGGCCTTCGGCGCGTATCTGGTGGTGCGCGACCCGGAAAACCCGAATTTGGAAGGCCTTGCCGAAGGCGCGGCCTCGTTCAACCCATGGGTCCGCGTTGATGCCAGCGGTGTCACGCTGATCACGCCCCATACCGATATCGGTCAGGGCGCGGCCTCGATGCAGGCGGCGCTGATCGCGGAAGAGATGGACCTTGAATGGGCGGATTTCGACATCGATTTTGGCCGTCCCGCCCCTGCCTACTGGAACACTGCGATGGGCAGCGAAGGGGCGCCATTGTTGCCTTGGGATGACGGTTTTGGCGCCCGCGCCATGCGCGGCTCGATGGACAGCCTGATGAAGGTGATCGGGATGCAGGGGACGGGTGGCTCGACCTCCACCCCCGACAGTTTCGTGAAACTGCGAGAGGCGGGCGCCATGGCCCGCGAGACGTTGAAGCTGGCCGCCTCACAACGCACAGGCGTTGCGGTCGCGGACCTGCGCACCGAGGCAGGCGCGGTGCATCTGCCCGATGGCACGGTGATCCCCTACGCGGATCTGGCAGCCGAGGCCGCGCAGCTAGAGCCCGTCCAAGATACGCCCCTGCGCGATCCCGCAACGTGGCGCTTGATCGGCAAAGACATGCCCCGCCTTGATATCATGGCGAAATCTACTGGCGCGCCGATCTTCGGGATTGACCTGGAACTCGCCGACATGGCGCGGGCGAGTGTGCGGATGAACCCGCGCAAAGGCGGAGTGCTGAACGGCTTTGACGCAAGCGGCGCGGAAGGAATGCCGGGAGTTGAGCGCATTCTAGAGATCCCCGGCGGCGTTGCCGTTATCGCCACCAACACCTGGTACGCGATGCAAGCGCTCGATGCGATCGAGTATGACTGGGGCCCTGCCCCCTACGCCCCCGAGCAAGCGGATCATTGGGCGGCACTGGAGGCCGGTTTCACCGACGCAAACCTCGATAGCGAATGGTTGAACGTCGGCGACGTAGAGGCCGACATGCCTGACGCCGAGGTGCTGGAGGCCGAGTACCGCGTGCCCTACGTCGCGCACCAACCGCTGGAACCGCTCAACGCCATTGTGCTTGTGGAAGACGGCGGCGTGCAGGTGTGGACCAGCCACCAAATGCCACGCTTCCTGCAGCAGCAAGTGGCCGCGATCACCGGCCATGATGCCGATCAGGTGACGCTGCACAACCAATACGCGGGCGGATCCTTTGGGCATCGGCTGGAGTTCGAGCAGGTCAAACAGACAACCGAAATCGCAGTGCAGCTGCGCGGTACGCCGGTGAAAATGACCTACAGCCGGGAAGAGGATTTCGCCCAGGATTTCCCCCGTCAGATCACCATGGGTCGCGGACGCGGCGCAGTGCGCGGCGGCCGGGTCATCAGCTATGACACGCAGATCGCCGCCCCTTCGGTGATGCGGTCCCAGATCGGTCGGCTCGGACAGTCCCTGCCCGGCCCCGACAGTCAGATCGCCGCCGGCATCTGGCAGCAGCCCTATGGGTTCGAGAACGCCCGCATGCGCGCCTACGCGGTGGAGGGGCTGTCGCCGGTATCTTCGTGGCGCTCGGTCGGGGCCTCGGCAAACGGGTTTGTGGGGGAGGGCTTCCTCGACGAGTTGATCCATGCCGCTGGCGCCGACCCGCTGGAAGAACGCATCCGCCTATGCACCCTTGATGACGTCAGTGCCCGCGTGCTGGAAGCCGTCGGGGACATGTCCAATTGGGGTGAGGTCCTGCCCGAGGGCACGGGACGGGGCGTGGCCCTTGTCCACGCCTTCGGCGTGCCGTGTGCCGAGGTGGTAGAAGTCACGAATACCGACAATGGCATCCGCCTCGACCGCGTCTGGGTCGCCGCCGACGTTGGCCGGATCGTCGACCCGGTCAACTTCGAAAACAACGTCAAGGGCGGCGTGATCTGGGGCCTCGGCCACGCGATCAATGCGGAACTCACCTACACCGATGGCATCGCGGATCAGACCAATTTCCACGTCCACGACGGGATGCGCATGCACCAGACGCCCGAAATCTTCGTGCGCGGGTTGGAAAATGGCCCCGTGCGCGGAATTGGGGAACCCCCCGTGCCGCCCGCCGCCCCCGCCCTGGCCAATGCAATCTTCGCCGCCACGGGCCAACGCCTGAGAGAGATGCCGTTCTGGAACCACATTGATTTCGTGTAACGCGGTGCCTCACCCCTGACGGCGCCAGGCCTTTGCGCGAATCGACTTGTCTGCAAAGCTGTCCCCTGAGCCAGGAGGGGACAGGAAATGACAGCGGGTGAGGCCGCAATTCTATGTGTCGTGGCCGTCATCGGCCACCTCATGGCGCTGTTCTGGTTGTGCGTGGAGGATTACGAGATCGATCTGTCCCGCGACCGCATCTATGATTTGCCGATCAAGGACGCGCAGGTGCGCCGAGAATTGAAGAACTCGCTGCACACGCCGATGCATGCCGTGATCCTTTTGCTGGCGCTGCTTGTCGGCCTGTTCGAGGCGCGCGGCTTGGGCACTTTTCTGTGGACGCTTGTGCTGACGGCGCTCTGGACTGAGGTCTGGCATTATGCCTCGCATCGGGCGTTTCATCTCAAGTCACTGCATTGGATCCATGCCGAGCATCACAAAAGCCGCCTCTCCAGCCCGTTCACCGCGCTGTCCTTTTCCTTCACCGAGAAGCTGATCTTCGACCTTGGCATCGTGGGTGGCATGGCCCTTTTAGGGTTGTTCATCGAGCTGAATTTCTACGGCATCGCGACGTGGTTCGTGGGCTACCTGATCATCAATTCCTACGGTCATGCCAATTATGAGATTCGAGGCGAAAGTTTCATGGCCCTCAAGGGCACCGTGCTGACCTCCACCGTCTATCACGCGCTGCATCACAGCCGGTACACAGGCAATTATGGGCTGGGAACCCGTGTGTTGGACCGCCTGTTCGAGACAGAATGGCCCGACGCGGCGGCGGTCTTCGACAAGGTCGTCGTGCACAAGGAACCGCTTCATGCCTTGCGCGAAACCGTGGACAGCACGGAGGTGCAATCATGACGCCTGACATGCGCGCCGCCCTGCAAGAGACCGGGCAGAAAGTGACCTTCACCGACGGAGAAATCCTGCGTCACAAGGACGCTTTCGCCCCCGATATGCTGCTAATCACGCAAGGAAAAGTCGATTGCATCCTGTCCGCATCCGACGCCATTCACCTGACCGTCGGCCCCGATACCATCGTCGGCGAAATCGGGTTTCTGACAGGCAAGGGCGCGACGGCGACCTTGCGTGCGCTTGGTCCGGTTGAGGCCCTGTCTCTGGATGCTGCTGCGTTGCAGCGACTGCAAAGGGACATGCCCTCCATTGCCGCCCAGGTACTGCGCCACCTCGCACGGCTGATGTCTGAGCGCCAAGAGCAGAACGAGGATCTGCTGGCCGACAGCGATCCGGGCAAACGGTCGGACTTCGAGATCATCCGCTGCTCGACCCTCGACCAACTGCGCGCAGCACAGCGTCTGCGCTACGATGTCTACTGTGTCGAGTTGGGGCGAAGCTCTCCCTTCGCGGATGCTGACGAGGGCATCCTCGTCGACGACCTCGATGAACATGGCACGTCCTTCATCGCGCTGGAGACAGGCCTTGTCATCGGCACCGCGCGGGTGAACCTTGGCCGTGACGGCGCGCTTGGGGTCCTGCCGGACCTTTACGGCATCGAGGCATCGCCCTTTGAGTTGGAGAACAGCGCCATCATCACGAAATACGCGGTTCGTGACAGTCATCGTGGCGGCTTCACCTACCTGCGCCTGTTCAGTGCCATCGGCACCTATGTCCATGCCTCTCGGGTCGATGCGATCTTCATCGACTGTGTGCCGAAGCTTGCCCGATTCTACGGCAGTGTCGGGTTCGAAAGGACGGGCGATGATTTCATACACTATGAGAATGGCCTGTCGGTGCCCATGGTGCTGGATCTGAATGCCTTTTTCGAACGGATGCCCCTTGAAGAGCGCCTGCGCCGCAACCGTCCTTTCTGAGCGTTAAACGTTCCTTCACGACCAACGGCTAGGTTTGCGGAACGAGTAGTCCGCGAAAGAGCGCCCCATGGCCGATAATGACCTTCGTCCAATCATCATCAAGAAAAAGAAGGTGATCGCAGGCGGCGGCCACCATGGCGGCGCATGGAAAGTGGCCTATGCGGATTTCGTGACCGCCATGATGGCGTTCTTCATGCTGATGTGGCTGTTGAATGCCACGACCGAAAGCCAACGCAAGGGGTTGGCCGACTACTTCAGCCCAACGATCCCGGTCGCCCGGATTTCCGGCGGCGGCGACGGTGCCTTCGGCGGCGACAGCCCCTTCTCGGAAGAAGTGTTGTCCCAGGACGGCACTGGTGCCACCAGCCTGCGCCCGACAGAGGGGCGACAGGCCCTTGGGCTTGAGGGCAGCGAACATGACGCAGAGGAAGACGCGGCAAACCTGGCCGAGATCGAGGGATCGCTGACCGGCGATGGCGGCGACAGCATCCTTAGCGACCTTGCCCGCCCCCATATCGAGACGCGGCTGACCGACGAAGGCCTGGTGATCGAGATCTATTCGCGCCCGGGCCAGCCGATTTTTGATTCTGATACCGGCATGCCCCAGCCGTGGTTGGCGGACTTGGCCGTTTCCATGGCGAATCTGTTCGGCACCGTCACCAACGGTGTTGCGGTCGAAGCCCACATCGCGGCAGAGCCCTTGGTGCGTGCCACGGAAAGCGGCTGGCAACGCACGACCGAACGCGCGCAACTGATCCGCGCTCTGCTTGAAGGCGGCGGCTTGGATGCACAGCGCATCGCGCGGGTAACAGGGCATTCTGACCGTGAGCCCTTGATTGATCCGCCGATTTCGCCGCGCAACGACCGGATCGAAGTCATCCTTCTGCGCGCCCGGTACTAGGGCGCGACCAAACGCAAAATCGGGCGGAAAATGCATCACATTTTATTCGTTAGGACGCCCTTAAGCCTTCGGACCGCACAGTAGACCCAATTCCAGATGCAGCAGAAAGGCGCATGTGATGACAATTTCTTCCTCGCTCAACGCGGGTGTGGCGGGCCTCTCGGTCAATGCCAGCCGTTTGGCCACGATTGCCGACAACATCGCAAACTCGGGAACCCATGGGTACAAGAAGGCCGTAGCCGACTTTTCCTCCATGGTGATTGATCAGGGCAGCGGGATCTATTCCGCCGGTGGCGTTCGCGTCACGACGCAACGTCTGATCGACGAATCGGGCGCCCTTGGCACCACCAATAACGCGACAGACCTCGCCGTTCGTGGGCGCGGCTTCCTGCCGGTCACCACGAACTCTGCCGTCAACGCCGCCGACGGCACCGACCTTCCGCTGTATTTGGCCACGACAGGATCCTTCCGGACCGATGCCGATGGCTATTTGGTGACCCCGTCGGGTGTGACCCTCATGGGGTGGCCTGCGGAAGCAGACGGCTCCATCCCCAGTTTCCCTCGCGACACAAGCGTTGGGCTGGAACCTGTTCAGGTGAACGTGAACCAATTCACGTCCGAGCCAACGACCAGGATCTCGTTGGGGGTCAACCTGCCGGGCACCGACACCACTGCTGGCTCCGCTGGCGACACGCGCCAGCTGTCCGTCGAATACTTCGATAACCTCGGCACGTCCCAGTCCATCGACGCGTATTTCACACCAACCGTTCCGGCGTCCGGTGACCCGGCCTCCAACACATGGACGATGGTGCTGCGCGACAGCGCCTCCAACGACGCCATCATCGGCGAATATACGGTCGTCTTCGAAGACAGCCGCACGGCCGGCGGTACGATTCAAAGTGTCTCACAAGGTGTCCCGCCGGTTGGAGGCACCTGGAACTCGACCACCGGTGCCTTCACCGTTGACGTGCTTGGCGGCCCGATCGAATTCAATATCGGTGCACAAGGATCCGGGGCTGGATTGACTCAATTGTCCGATAGCTTCGCGCCGACGGCCATTTCGAAGGATGGCTCCCCGGTGGGCAACCTCGTCTCGGTTGAAGTCGACGCAAATGGGTTCGTGCACGCCAACTTCGACGTGGGCATCACCCGAACCGTCTACCAGATCCCTCTGATCGACCTGCCCAACCCCAATGGCCTGATGTCTCACGATAATCAGCTGTATTCGACCTCTGCAGAAAGCGGCAGCTTCTTCTTGTGGGATGCCGGTGACGGCCCAACCGGCGACATTGTCGCCTACGCGTTGGAGGAATCCACCACCGACGTTGCAGCGGAACTGACGCAGTTGATCCAAACGCAACGGGCGTATTCGTCGAACGCGAAGATCATCCAGACCGTGGATGAGATGCTACAGGAGACCACGAATATCATCCGCTAAAATCGCGTTGGTATTCGGGGCTGAATTCCCATGAGCATTTCTTCAACACTCTCCAGCGCGCTAAGCGGCCTGACCGCCTCGTCGCGGGCGGCGGACGTTGTCTCGTCCAACATCGCAAATGCGATGACAGACGGCTACGGCGTACGCCGCCTCGATCTAGCCTCCCGGCAGATCGGCAACGACGGCTCCGGCGTGCGCATCGTCGGGATTACCCGGCAGGAAGATACGGTCCTGATCGGGCAGCGCCGCTCGGCGGGCGCCGACCTCGGCGCAAGCCAGACCGCCGCCGATTTCATGGCACGTCTTGAATCACTGATCGGCGCGCCGGACGACCCCGGCAGCCTGTCGGCGCGACTGGCAGACTTCGAAGGCAAACTCATCTCGGCCGCAAACGCGCCGTGGAATGCGACCCACCTCAGTGGCGCTGTTCAAGGCGCACAGGCTTTTGCCGAGGCGCTCAATTCGCTCAGCGATGACGTTCAGGCCGAGCGTGGCCGTGCGGACACGAACATCGGGCTCGCGGTGGATCAGATCAACGCTTCACTCCAGGGCCTGGAAGAGCTGAATTCACGCATCCTCTCGGTAAGCGCCAGCGGCGGCGAAGTCGCGTCCTTGATGGACGCACAAAGCCAGTTGGTAGACCAGATTTCTCCGCTGATCCCCTTGCAAACGCGCCGGGACAACAACGGCAAACTCAACATCTACAGCGACGACGGGCATGTGCTGCTCAGCCATCGCGCGGCCACCCTCGGGTTCGATAAAGCGCCGGGCATGGATCCCTACCTGTCCCTCGACAATGCCACCCTGTCCGGGCTGACGATAAACGGCAGAGACATGCGCATGGATGGGCCCGACCCGGCCTTTGACGGCGGCCAGTTGCGGGCCCTTTTCGACGTCCGCGACACGTTGGCGCCCGAAGCCCAAGCCCGTCTTGACGGCATCGCGATGGACCTTGCGGAACGCTTTGACACTTCCGGTCTGGATGCGACCCTGACCGCCGGTGCGCCGGGTCTTTTCACCGATGCCGGCAATCTTGCCGACACCATGAACGAGCTTGGCCTCGCATCACGGTTGCGCGTCAATGCCGCCGTGGTCCCGGACGAAGGCGGTGCCGTCTGGCGCCTGCGGGACGGCATGGGGGCGACCTCTGAAGGTCCAACGGGAAACGCCACGTTCCTGACCGCGCAGATCGATGCCTTGGCGACGTCGCGCATCACGGGCTCTGCCGCGTTCTCCAGCACGCAGCGCACCATGGCCGGGTTGATCTCTGAAAACCTGTCGATTGCGGGTTTGGCGCGCTCGACGGCTGACATGTCTCTTGGTCGATCCTCCGCTCAGCATGCCGCGCTGGAGGCAGCAGAACTTGCGGGGGGTGTCGATTCCGACGCGGAATTGCAGCAGCTCCTGCGGATTGAACAGATGTATGCCGCGAATGCCCGCGTGGTCAGTGTGGCAGAACAATTGATGGATGAATTGATGAGGATCGCGGGATGAGCATTACGACCTACGGTGACGCTGCCCAATTCTCGCTCCTCCGCCGCGCTTCGGCACAACAAAAAGCAGATCTCACGCGGCTTACGTCCGAGCTTTCGACAGGCCGGGTCGCAGATCTTGGAAAGGCATTGGGGGGGGACTACTCGGCGCTGGCCGACATCACACGCGGTATGCGGTTGAACACCACCTTCGCCACGTCTGTGACGGAGGCCGCGATCGCCGCGGAAGGTCGCCAAAATGCCCTTGGACGCATGTCTGCCGAACTTGATGGTTTCGCGCCATCTCTGTTGGCGGTCACGGGGAGTGGCAGCCTGTCGGACCTCCAATTGAAGCTGGCCGACGGCACCGACAGGTTTGATCAGGCGGTTGACGTCCTGAACACACGGTTCGCCGGGCGCAGCCTGTTTTCCGCCGACGCCCCTGATGCGACACCCTTGATCGCCGCCGAAGATATGATGGTCGAGTTGAGGGCGCTGGTCAGCGGTGCTGTGGATGCCACAACAGCAGCGGCCGATGTCACCGCCTGGTTCATGGACACCGGCGGCGGGTATGAAACGCTGGCCTGGCAAGGAGGGGCGGGCGATGCGCCCTCGGTCCTTATCGGCGAGGGGCAAACGGCGGAAACCGGCGTGACGGCGCTGGACCCGGCCATTCGAGAAACGCTTGCCGGGCTTGCGTTGGCAGCGCTTGCGTCAGAACAGACCCCGGCCTTCTCCGAAGATGAACAACGCGCGTTCATCACCGCCGCTGCGCACCAGATGTTGAACGCCGAGGATGGTTTGATCGGACTGCGCGCGCGTCTGGGGACGGAAGAAGCGCGCATCGAAGAGGCAAAGGTGACCGCCGAATCCACGCGCAGCAGTCTGCAAATCGAATATGGGCGGCTGGTCGAAGCGGACCCCTATGACACGGCAACCGAATTGGAGGCCGTCTCACTTCAACTTGAGAGTCTCTACATCCTGACCGCGCGCATGTCGCGCCTGAGCCTTACGGAGTACCTGAGGTGACCCGATTTATTACTCTCTTCCTGCTGGTCGCAACGCTTGCAACCAGCGCGTTTGCGACGCCGATCCGGATTAAGGATCTTGTGGAATTCGACGGTGTCCGTGGCAACGATCTTGTCGGCTACGGCTTGATTGTCGGTCTGAACGGAACTGGCGACGGGCTGCGAAATGCGCCTTTTACAGAAGAAATTATGGTAAACGTGCTGGAGCGTTTGGGTGTCAACGTCACTGGCGAGCAGTTTCGCCCCCAGAATGTCGCGGCAGTGATCGTCACGGCCACCTTGCCGCCGTTCTCGCGGCAAGGTGGCCAGATCGACATTACCGTCTCGGCCATTGGCGACGCGGATAGCCTGCTTGGCGGCACGCTTGTGATGACACCGCTGACCGCCGCAGATGGCGAGATCTACGCCGTTGCCCAAGGCGCGGTCATCGCGGGCGGCGCCTCTGCAGGCGGCGACGGGGCCGAGGTCGTCCAAGGCGTTCCAACGGCAGGGGTCATTCCGGCGGGTGCGCGGGTAGAGCGAGAGGTCGATTTCGACTTTACTGGCATGTCCCAGATCAGGCTCGCCCTGCGGTCCCCCGACTTCACAACTGCCGCGAGGATCGAAGTAGCGATCAATACCGAATTTGGACGAGGAGTGGCCGCGATGCTGGATGCCGGCACTGTCCTGCTGGACATCAACGCCACCCGCGCGCCCTCGCCAGCCCATGCCATCACGCGGGTCGAGAACATCCGGGTCGAGCCCGAGGCGCGCGCCAGGGTCGTCGTGGATCAACGCTCGGGAACGATTGTCATGGGAGAGGACGTACGGATCAGTCGTGTGGCCGTGGCACAAGGGAACCTGACCCTGAGGATTCAGGAAGAACCGATCGTTGTTCAACCCAATCCTTTTGCCGAAGGGGAGACCGTAGTTCTCCCCCGCACGGATGCCGAACTTATCGAAGAAGCCGGCACCGGTTTGGCCGAGATCCCGGGCGGCACATCACTGTCCGAAGTTGTCGGCGCCTTGAATGCCTTGGGCGTCTCGCCGCGGGACATGATCGATATCCTGTCCAGCATCGAGGCTGCGGGTGCCCTCCACGCAGAGTTCATCGTGCGGTAGATCGCGGTCAGCCAACCTGAAAGAATGAAACCCCGACCTTTCGGCCGGGGCTTTTTCATGCGGCAACTATTGGACAGCGTGGCGCTAGCGAAGGCGCCTCACGATCGAGCGGGCCATCGGGCCCGGAAGCGATTTCAAGGCTTCGACCCGTTCTTCCCGGGGCAGCGCTTTCACAAGGCGGGCGATGATCGCCGGGTGTTCCTGGCCCAACGTCGAAAAGTCGGAAATGCTTGCCAATCGCGCGTCGAGGTGCGCATTTTCCGGCCCCCATTGCCGCTGACCCCGTGCGCCTTCACGGGGAGGCACACCCTCTTTTTCGGGCGCTGAAGCTGCTTGCGCCGGTTTCGGGGGCGTTGCTCTGCCCTGTTGGCGCAAGCGTTCCAACAACCTGTTGCGCTGCCAGGCGGCGCGCTCTGCGTCGACCTCGACCGGGGCGTTGCTGAACTCTGCAGGCGCTTCATTCTGTCCATCGCGCAGGCGGGCTATGGCGTCAGGGCCCAGCATGGCGGACAGGATGCTCAGCTTCTCGGCACGCGACATTGGACCTTGAGCGGCCGTTTTGGATGGCGTTGGCATGGATCTCTCCTTCGGGTTGGGGAGGTCAGAAGTAGCTTCGGACCAATGCCCCGGTGATGAGCGCCCACCCATCGGCAACCACGAAGAATGCCAACTTGAAGGGGAGCGATACAATTGCGGGCGGCACCATCATCATGCCCATCGACATGAGAATTGCCGCAACGACCAGGTCAATGACGAGGAATGGGAGAAAGACCAGAAAACCGATTTGGAAGGCCCGTTCGACCTCACTCAACATGAACGAAGGAATCAGGACGGAGGCTTCGGGGTTAACGGCGTCTGCACCGGGGCGGAGCTCGGCCAGGCTGGCCAACGTCGACATGTCGACGCGATTGAGCATGAAGGCGCGGAAGGGTTCGTAGATCAGGGGCATTGCTGTCTCGGGCGTCAAATCGCCCGCGATCAGCGGCGCGATGCCGGCGGCGTAGGCTTGTTCAAACACCGGGGCCATGACGAAATAGGTCAGGAATAGTGCGAGGCTGACGATCAGCATATTTGGGGGGGACTGCTGAAGGCCAATCGCCTGCCGCAAGATCGACAAGACTGTCACCACGAAGGGAAAACAGGTGACCATGACGGCAAGACCGGGGGCCAGGCTCAACACCGTGATGAGGGCAATCAACTGGAACGACCGTGCCGTCAGGCTGCTGCTGTCGCCCAGATCGAGTGTGATCTCTTGCGCCGATGCCACCCCTGGCAGCACGATTCCGAGGGCGACCAACGCCAGGAAAAGGACTGGCTCAAGCCGCAGCATCGCCGTGATCCACAAGGTCGACGATGCGCACAGCCAATTGCCCCGCGCGGTCGCCATCGAGTTCCACCAATTCACCTTCGGCGATCATCTTGTCGCCGACCCAGAGGCTCACCTTGTCGTCGATGCGGCTGTCGAGGGGTAGAATGGTTTCCGGATCCATCGACAGCATGTCGGATAGGCGAGGGCGCGCTTTCCCCACGCAGACCCTGATTTCGATCGGGACGGAATGCAGGGCTGCGGCGCGGGCATTAGGTGATTTGGGCTCTGACATCAGGCGGCTCCTTGAGAGGTGACTTGGGCATCGGCGTGGGGTGGATGGGCACTGAAGGCGGCGATCGCCTCCGCGATCCGGGTCGCGGCGCCTGCCATGTCGAGATCCCGTTGCTCTGTGCCGACGCGGATGGAGACCTGCCCCTCCGCGAAGGCGGGCTCGGGTCTTACTGTGAGATCCGAAAGATTTTTGTCTTCTGCCAGCCGCTCCAACGAGGCGCATGCCGTCGGCGCGGCCCGAATCTCGATCCGAGGCTCGGTCTGCCCCTCCGCCAACGCGCCAAGTTCGGCCAAGACTGTTGGGGCCAGCGCCGCTGCGGCCATTTCCGGCAAGAGAGTCGCCGCGACATCGGTAAAAAACGGGCCGAGGGCCGCGATAACATCGCGACGCGCAGTCTCGTACGTCAGCGTCGCTTCCGAAAGGTTCTTCGCCAGATCGGCCCCAATGGTGGTTCGTTCATCAGCTTCGGCGGCGGCGCAATCGGCCCATCCGCACTTGTAACCGGCATCATAGGATTCCAATGCGTCTACCTCATCGGCGGGTTGGGGCGTTGACAATGGCTCTGCCGCCATGGAACCCACGTTTGGATCTGGTTGTCCCGATGCGAAGTCTTTCAGGATAAGGCTTCGGGTCATCCTGCGGTCTCCTCATCTTCGTTCATCCAACTGCGCAAGATCTGAACGGTTTCTTCCTCACGTTCCTGAATCAACAGGCGAAGGCGATCCACGGGATCCATGTCCTCTAGGTTCTGTTCAACCTCTTCGGTCAGGGCGCCTGACATCATCATCGGCAGTGCATCGTCAAAGGCGACGCCCATCTGCGACAATTGCGATAGCGGTGGCAGTGGCTCGGCCGACGACGCGGCGCCGGGCAGTTCCGGCAGATCTGTGGCAGTGGCCATGGGCAAGGCCGCCGGATCGAACGCCGCCTCCACTTGGGGCGCCGGGAGGCTGCCGGCCGGATCGAGCGGGGGCAGCGTGTTCAAGCCATTGGGCGTGGCCCGCGAGATCAGCGGGCGGAGCAAGCCGAACGCGATTGCCAGCGCCACGAGAGCAAGCACCAAGGTTTGAATAATCTGACCGAGATCGAGGTTCAGGCGATCGGCGAAACTCGCCTCGGTCAGATCCGTGATGGCCGCCGCGTCGAAGGCCATCGATTGAATCGTGACCAAATCACCCCGCGCTTCGTCGTAGCCCATGGCAGAACGGACAAGCTCTGTCAGCGCCTCCACTTCGGCGGCGGGGCGCGGTATCGTTTCCACGGTTCCGTTGTTGTTGACCTCTTCGACCCCGTTGAGCAGGACCGCGACGGTGATGCGGCGAATGTCGCCCGGCTCCCGCTCGATCTCTCGCTGCAATTCGGACATGTCGAAGGTGACCCGCTCGCGCGATTCGGTCGTTTGCGCGGACGAACCTTCACCAGCGGCCCCATCCCCGTCCGGCAGGTTCGACGCCACCGTGACACCGGCAGCGGCGCCGTCCGTCGTCGCGTTGTCCAATTCCTCCGTGTCGGTGGCGATGATCACCCGGCTTTCCGGATCGATCACACGCTCCAGAATCGTCTCACGGGCCGTTTCCAATTCAACCGAGACCTGGACGACAGCGTTACCTGGCCCCACACGGGCCGCCAGCAACCGCTCGATATTCTGCTGCAATTGCACGGCACGGCCTGCCGCATCGGCGGCCGGGGTCATCTGCCCCTGTCCGCCGAGGACCTGTCCCGAATCGGCATCGATCACCGTGACGTTCTCCGGCCGCAGACCGGGGACTGACGAAGCAACCAGATACCGAAGCGCCTGGGCATGACCCGGCGCGAGCCCGCCGGATGAGGGGCGAATCGCGACCGAAGCGGTTACCTCATTGGTCGGCTGGAATGGGTCGGACGAGGGGTTGGCGATATGGACCCGCGCGGCCCTGATCGCCGGAGAGGCAAGAATTGTCCGAGACAGCTCCCCTTCCTTGGCGCGCCAGTAGGCCGCGTCAAACATTTGCGATGTCGTCCCGAAGCCCGACAGCGAATCAAGCAACTCATAGCCTTGGGGTCCGTTTGCGGGCAGACCTTCGCCCGCCAACGCCATCCGAAGTTCATCGCGCTGTGTCGCGTCAACAAAGATCTGATCGCCGTCAATTCTATGGGCAACGCCCCGTGCGGCCAAGGCATCCAAGACTTCACCGGCAGCGGCGGGATCCAGACCACTGTACAGAATCTGGTAAGAAGGCTGAGACGCAATCCGCGTCAGAATAACCAGCACGACGGCAAGCGCGGCGATACCACCAATCAACAGCCCCCGACGGCGCCCATCCAATCCGTTCCACATTTCCAGCAGCGCGTTCAACACGTTCCCTTTCACGCCGAGCCGTTCTGGCCCGTTGCCCTCAGACATAGCCGCCACACGATTAACAATCGGTTAGTGCATTGGGGTTAAAACGAATGAGAACGAAACAAGATCGTGTGTCCCATGGCAGAAGACGAAGAAATAGAAGAGCTCAAGACGAAGAAGGGCTTACTTGTACCGCTCTTGCTGGGGGTGATTCTGGCTGCAGCGGGCGGTGGGGGCGGCTTTTGGGCCGTCACACAGGGGCCTTTGGCATCGGCGACGGGCGGTGATGAACACGCTGGAGACGATGAGGGAAGCCATGGGGAAGACGAAGATCATGGACCCGATCTGGGTCCGACGGATGTCGCATTCCTTGAACTGGAAACGATGGTGATTTCGCTTGGCGCGGAAGAGTCAAACAGGAACCTGATCTTTTCTGCGGCCCTCGAAGTCCGGCCCGAGCATTTGGAAGAAGTGACCGAACTGATCCCTCGGGTCCTGGACGTCTTGAACTCTTACCTGCGCGTGATCGCGATTTCGGAATTGAGCGAGCCCACGAGCCTCGCGCGTTTGCGATCGCAAATGTTGCGCCGCATCCAGGTGGTGACCGGTACCGGCCGTGTTCGCGACCTTCTCGTCACACAATTTCTGGTGAACTGAATGACTATTCTAATGAGTTTCGGCGCCGATATCCTCGTCATCCTCGCAAGCCTTGGCGCGATGGCCTATTGCATGGTTCTCTCGCGCCGCCTGTCACGGCTGACCAGTTTCGACAAGGGCCTTGGTGGCGCGATCGCGGTGATGTCCAGCCAGGTCGATGAGATGAAAGCGGCCCTGAAAGAAGCCAAGTCGGGATCCGATGGCGCGGGCAACCAGCTTAATGATCTGGTTCATCAAGCCCGAGAGATTTCGTCCGAACTGGAGATGATGATCGCAGCCTGCCACGACTTCGCAGAAGAGGCGATCTCGGTTCAGGCGCCCGTCACAGTAACCCCCGAGGACCCACCCGCAGAGACGACCGAGCTGGAAATCAAACCGGAAGATTCGCAGGACGACAGCGTCACACCGATATTCGGATCTCGTCGCGCCGCCGCCGAAAAGGACCAGGGTACAGCCCCGGCACCAGAGCCGCTGTTTGGGCGTCGCAAATCGGCGCTGGGCTGAGCCATGTCAAAAGCCCGAAAAATACGTCGGCTCAAGCGTAGCGGACTGCTTGTTTCCTTGGGGCTTCTTTTCGCCGCTTCCATCGTCTTGCGCCTTGGAACACTGGATCTCAGCCTTGTGTCGACCGCAGAGGCGTCAGATCCAGAGCCGCACGCATCGGCCGTAGGCCCAACAGCCCCGATCCGCGCCGCCTTGGACGAAGTGACCGCCTTGCGGGACCGTTTGGCTGAGCGTGAAGCCGCCGTTGAAGACCGGGAGCGTGCCATTGAAGCAGCGCAACTGTTGATTGAAGAGCGTTTGGCCGTCTTGGAGGCTGCGGAATTGCGCCTGCAGGCGCTCATTCAGACGTCAGATTCCGCCGCCGAAGCCGACCTCGCGCGGTTGACGGAAGTGTACCAAACCATGGAAGCGGACCAAACCGCCGCCCTGTTCGCGCAGATGGATCCCAATTTCGCCGCCGGTTTCCTGACCCGCATGACCCCCGCCGCAAGTGGTGCGATCATGGCAGAACTGGACCCGGCGATCGCCTACGCAATCTCGGTCGTGATCGCGACCCGCAACGCCGGGGCGCCGACGCTGCACGAACCTGATGCGGCACCCGATCCAGACACCGAATCTTAAATCTTTGCTGCCAAGCCTCAACACAGCGCAGGAGAACCCGCCATGCTTGGAATTGTTGGAATCGTCGTCGTCTTCGTCATGGTCTTTGGCGGCTATAAACTGGCCGGAGGCAAGTTCGGGATCATCCTGAAGTCACTCCCGTTCGAGTCGATGATGATCATTGGCGCTGCCGTGGGCGCCTTCCTGATTTCTAACGACAAAGGGGCCATCAAGGCGACGCTCAGCGCCCTTGTGAAAGTGTTCAAAGGCCCGACATGGAAAAATTCGGACTACCAGGACTTGCTTTGTTTGCTGTTCGAACTGATCCGATTGCAGCGCCAGAACGCCGTCGCGGTCGAAGAGCACATCGAAAACCCGGAAGGCTCCGAGATTTTCGGGAGATACCCAAAGATCCTGAAAGATCATGAAGCGATAGAGCTGATCTGCGACACGATGCGGTCCGCGGCGATGAACTACAACGATCCCCACCAGGTGGAAGAGGTTTTGGACAAACGTCTGGACCAGAATGTCCATCATCAGATGCACGGCAGTCACGCGATGCAAACGGTCGCCGATGGTTTGCCCGCCCTTGGGATCGTTGCGGCTGTTCTGGGAGTTATCAAGACGATGGCCTCCATCGACCAACCGCCAGAAGTTCTGGGCGGACTGATCGGCGGCGCACTTGTCGGCACCTTCCTCGGCGTGTTTCTGGCATACGGCTTCGTGGGTCCATTTGCGGCAAAAATGAAGACCATGATCGAAGAGGACCATCAGTTCTATTTAATGATCCGGGAAGTGCTGATTGCAAACCTCCACAGTCACGCAACCAACATCTGTATCGAGGTCGGTCGCCAAAACGCGCCGCACCACATGCGTCCGGATTTCAATGAACTGGAAGAGGCATTGCGCGGCCTGAAGCAAGCCGCATGAGTGCTCTCTTGCGACTCCTTTTCTTACTCGCGGGCGCAACGATCGTTTTGTCGAGCCCAGCCCAAGCCCAAACAATCCGCGTTCAATCGGGCGATCATCCGGGTTTCACGCGTCTTGTCCTGGCCATCGGGCCTGATCGGGAGTGGGACCTTGAACAGACATTGGACGATCAGTGGGACCTGACGCTGACCCCCGCCGTCGATGGCTTCGACACCTCTACGGCTTTCAACCTGATCCAACGCACCCGCTTGTCCGATTTGAGCGCCACTCAGCTTTTGTCGCTGCAACTGGCCTGTGCCTGTGACGTGAGGACGTTCCGGTATGACACCCGTTTTTTGGTCATCGACATCACGGACCCAGACCCAAACGCGCCCGCCCCGGAGGTCATTGACCCCGCCGCGACCGAACGGGCCGCCGCCGCCGAGGCTCTGCCGAACCTTGCGACTCTTCTGGGATCACCCGAAGGCTTGCCGAACGTGGCCCCGCCGCGTGGCAACGACGGCCCCCCGGACCCGGTTGAAGCCACCGAACCCGCCGCCGCCAATCCAAGGTTGGCCGAGGCCGCCCAGATCATGGCAGAGCAGTTGGCCCGGGCAGCCGCATCCGGACTTTTGGACATCGCTCCGAACGAGGCAATGAACATCGGCGATCCCAGCGATGATCGGCGCGACATCCCCGCGCCTCCAGCCGTTCTCGAACATGCCGAGGCCGCTGAAACGCACGTCGCGCCAACGCCGGATCCTCATGCCGCTCTTGTCGAACCGCCTAACGGGCCCCTTCCGATCCGCGCTGAAACAGCCTTTGATACGGTCCTGCCATTGGAACTACCACTCGCCCCGCCAAGCGCCGAGGTCTCTTGCGCCAATGTGCCGTTTGTCGTTGCGGATTGGTCTGACGGCAACAGCCTCCACCAGAATCTCGGAGCGCTTCGGCGCGACCTCTATGATGAGCGTGATGTCCTCACGACTGATGGCGCAATCGAACTCGCTCAGCATTATCTTTACTACGGGTTCGGCGCGGAGGCCCTTTTCTGGTTGGATCAATTGGAGGATCCGCCGGTCGCGTTGCTGCATGTCGCAGCTCTGTTGGATGGGGCCGAAACCGCACCGTTCATTCCAGTAGAATCCACCGATGATTGCACCCAGGGAGAGCTTCTCTGGCGTTACATGGCCGGCGCCGTAACGGTTCCGCTCACCACCGATGACACCTCCGCCATTCAGCGGGCGTTTAGCAATCTGCCTCCGGGTCTGCGCGATCACATGGGTCCGCGCCTTGCCATGCGCCTGGTCGAAGATGGATATGCCGGTACCGCACGCAACATCCGCGACATACTCCACCGGGGCGGCCGCATCGATGCGGTGGCCCTGCGCATGTTGGATCTGGATATGGGCATTTCGCTCGATACCGCACCTGCCGAAATACAGCAGGAATTGGCAGAGGCCTTGCGCGATGACGGCGGCGATCCGATCTCGGTCCTGACCCATGCGCTGGCCTTTGACCGCAGTGTCGGGACTTTGCCCACGCCCGCTCGTCTGACAACCGCTGACGCCCTGATCCGCGAGAGTGGCGGGGGCCAGGAAACGGACGATTTATGGCGTGAAGCCCTGCTTGGACACGCGGCGCTGGGTCAAATCGACGAAGCGATCAGCCGCTTGGGCGATACTTCGCGCAGTGCGGACGCCCGCGCCGAGGCTTTGACCGACCTGATCGCCGAACGCGTTGGCGTCGGCGACACGGCTGCCTTGGTCGTCCTTGCCCATACCTATGGTCGCGATTGGCGGCCTGAAGGATCGGCCGCCGGGCGGATCCAGGTCAGCGCGATTGCAGCATTGCGCGAAGAGGGGCTTTTCGAAGCCGCCCAGATCCTGCGCGACGTGCGTCGCGCCCTTATCTTGCCAGCCTCCGACATCCCCGTGGAGGAGGTCACGGATGACGCCACCCTTGCCTGGCAAGAAAGCGACTGGGCGCGGCTGGCCGAAACGGATGCCGGTGCCCATGCCACGATCGCCGCGCGGCTCACGCAGCTGAACACCGACGATCCCGTCGCGCCAACCCCTGACGGGGCCCCCGACTTGCAATCTCTAAGCACAACTCTCGAAGACAGCCGCGCGATGCGATCAGAGATCGCAGAGCTTTTGGCCCAACCCTCTCTTCCATAACAACCCCATCCAATGATCGGACTCTGCAGAATGCGACGCCGAGATAATTCCCAAGGACCCATCGCCAGCAGGCTTGGTTCCACATCCACCCGGTCGGAAGGTCTTTTTCCGGCTAAGACACGCCGAAATCGCCCCCAAGCGGTGCCATCATGATCGCGGCGAAAGCGCTTTTTCAACCAACGATACTGTTCGCCCTCGCGCTCATGGCTGTGATCATCATGATGATCCTGCCTGTGCCTTCGTTCATTCTCGACATCGGACTGGCCACTTCGTTCGGGCTCGCGATCCTCATCTTCACGGTGACCCTGTTCATCGAACGCCCTCTTGATTTTTCGGCGTTTCCAACGGTCCTGCTGGCATCCTTGATGCTCAGACTCTCGCTCAACGTGTCCTCGACGAAACTGATCATCGGCCAGGGACACACCGGCACCGACGCGGCGGGAAGCGTGATCGAAGGGTTCGCGATGTTCGTGATCGACGGCTCGGTCGTCATGGGCCTTGTCATTTTCTGCGTGCTGCTGATCGTGAATTTCATCGTGATCAACAAAGGCGCCGCACGTATGGCCGAGGTCGGTGCGCGCTTTGCGCTCGACGGGATGCCCGGCAAACAGCTTGCCATCGACAGCGATATGGCCGCGGGCGCCATCGATCACAATGAAGCCAAGGCCCGGCGTGAGAGGGAGCAGGCGGAGACGACCTTCTTCGGCTCCCTCGACGGGGCGTCGAAATTTGTGAAGGGGGATGCGATTGCAGGCCTTCTGATCACGATGTTGAACCTTGTCGTCGGCCTTATCATCGGCACGACCATTCATGGCATGCCAATCGGCCAAGCCTTCGAAACTTATACCATTTTGACCGTGGGCGACGGGTTGGTCAGCCAAATTCCATCGGTCATCATCGCCATTGCATCGGCCCTTCTGTTGGCACGCGGCGGCGCTAGCGGGGCGACGGACATCGCGCTTTTTGCTCAACTTGGCCGCCACCCGTCCGCCCTCGTCGCTGTCGCTGTTTTGATGGCGATATTCGGGTTGGTGCCCGGCCTCCCCATGGCGCCTTTTCTTCTGGGCTCCGCAGCACTTGGCTATGCCGCTTGGCGACGTACGCAATCCTTGGAGGCAGAGGCCGCATCGGATGCCGCCCCCAGCCCGGAAGCCCTAGAGGCCCCCAAGGAAACCAGCGGTGATTTGTTGGACGTTGATGACATACATGTCGAGTTTTCGCCCGATCTGGTCAGCCTTGCCCTGGACCCGGCCACCGGTCTTGATGCGCGCATCAAGAACATGCGCGAACATGTGGCGCGCTCGTTCGGCGTCCTGCTCCCGGAGATGCGGCTGACCGACCGGGGCGATCTGCCTCCCGGAACTTATTCGATCAAACTCCTCGGGGTCGAACATGCGACAGCCCATCTAAATCCGGCGCGCGTCTTGATGTTGACCCAGGACGGCACCGTCGATCTGCCCGATGGCGAAGAAACGTCCGAGCCCGTCTACGGCGCGCCCGCACGCTGGATTGATCCGCGTGATCGCGAACGCGCGGGCCTTGCCGGGATGACCGTCGTCACCCCATCCGAGGTTCTGGCAACGCATCTTCTAGAAGTTTTGAAACGCAATCTCTCGCGGTTGATGACGTTCAAGACACTGCAGCGGCAACTCGATGCGTTCATCACGCTGAGCGACGGCACGCGGTCCGAGGAAAACCGCCGCCTTCTCAATGAATTGGTGCCCGACAAGGTGCCTCTCGACCTCCTACATTCGATCCTGCGCCTGTTGCTGTCCGAACAGGTCTCGATCCGCAACCTGCCCCTGATACTGGAAGCGATTGCCGAATCCCGAGGGACCACGACCCAGCCCGAGATGATCTGCGAGCACGTTCGCCAACGCCTCGGCTTCCAGTTGATCGCCGAAATGAAGCGCAGTGATGGCACCTTGCCCCTGATTCAACTGTCGAGCGATTGGGAAGATATCTTCATGCGCTTCCAGATCGGTGGTGATGGCGGCCTGCCTGAGATCGCGCTGCCGCCCGATGAATTCAACGCCTTGGCGAAATCTGTGGCCGAGAAAGTCGCAACCGCCAGCGAGAAGGGCACATTTCCGGCTGTTGTGACCTCTTCCATGCGCCGCCGCTTCCTGCGCACCGTATTGTCGGCTCGCGGCATCACCAACCCCGTTTTTTCGTTCGAGGAAATCGGGTTGGAAGCGAAACCAGCGCTTGTGGGGTTGGCCGCGCCATGATCGATCTGCTGGCCCAGGCTCTTGAATTGTCGCAACTCTGGCTTGCCACAGCCGTCGCCGTCTTTCTTCGGGTCGGCGCTTGTTTTCTGGTGCTGCCTGGGCTGGGGGATCAGATGATCCCCGTCAGAGTGCGCCTAGGCGCAGCGCTTGCGTTTACCGTTTTTCTCACGCCTGCCCTGCTGCCGGACCTTGCAACTGGTCAAGTCCTTCCCCCGGTCACGGCCTTCTTCTCCGAGATAATGGCCGGCTTGATCATCGGCATGGCGCTGCGGTTTCTGGTCCATGCGCTTCAGATCGCGGGCACAATCGCTGCGCAATCGACGTCCCTCAGCCAGATCATGGGCGGTGCCACGCCGGATCCCTTGCCCGCCATGGGTGCGATCCTCATGCTGGGCGGCCTGACCCTTGCGGTCTTGTCGGGCCTGCACGTCCACTTGGTGGAAACCTTCCTGCGGTCCTACAATGTGCTGCCTTTCGGCGATCTCCCCGGTCCGCGAGATTTGGCCGGTTGGGGTGTAAGAGAGGTCAGCGCCAGCTTTTCGCTCGCCGTTTCCCTCGCCGCCCCCTTCCTGATCGCGTCGCTCATCTACAACGTGGCGCTTGGCGTGATCAACAAGGCCATGCCGCAGTTGATGGTCGCCTTCGTGGGCGCCCCGGCGATCACATGGGGCGGCTTGGTTCTGCTGTTGGTGACAACGCCCTTCATCCTCCCTGTGTGGCTGCACGCCTTCGAAGGGGCGCTGGCCTCTCCCCTCGGGGGGCGGTGATGAGCGACGACGACACCAGTCCAAGCGACAAGCCATATGATGCCTCCCCGAAAAAGCTGGAGGATGCCCGCAACAAGGGTGAGATCGTTCGCTCGCAAGACCTGAACACCGCCGTGATCTACGGCGGTTTCCTGTTGTCCGGCTCTATCCTTGCCCCGTGGCTGGTCCAGAACCTGGGGCAATTGGTTCAAACGACCTTGGGCCAGGCCGAGGTCATCGCCCCCCTGATGCTTGGCCCCGGCGGCGACGGGCCCGCTGTTGGGCTGCTGTCGAGTAGCCTTCTGGCCACCGGCGCAATCGTCATGATTCCGGCCGGACTTCTGCTGGTGGCCTTGCTTGCGCAACGGGCCTTGTTGTTTACACCCTCCAAGCTGGCCCCGAAGCTCAACCGACTGTCTCCCCTCGGAAATGCCAAGCAGAAATACGGTCCCCAAGGTCTGTTCCAGTTCGCCAAATCGGCGGCGAAACTGGCGCTCGTGTCGCTGTTTCTGGCGCTCTTCCTATGGGCGCGCGCAGAGACTATTCTGGCCGCGCTCTATGGGACGGCCGGTCAGCTTCTTGAACAATTGGGCCGCCTCTCGCTTGATTTCCTGATGGCCGTGGCGGGAATGACGGCCGTTATCGGCGTCGTCGACTGGTTCTGGGAATGGAGCCAATTGCAGCTGCGCAATCGCATGACCCGGCAGGAACTGATGGACGAATCAAAAAGCGCCGAGGGCGACCCCCACATGAAACAGCAGCGCCGGATGCGGGGGCAGGAAATCGCCATGAACCAGATGATCGGCGACGTGGCTGGCGCTGATGTTGTTGTCGTGAACCCGACCCATTACGCCGTCGCCCTGAAATGGGATCGCACTGGGGGCGGCGTGCCGGTGTGCGTCGCCAAGGGCGTCGATGAGGTGGCGCGGCGCATCCGCGAGGCCGCGTCCGAGGCTGCCGTTCCGATCTTCTCGGATCCGCCAACAGCACGCGCCTTGCACGCCAGCATCGATATCGGTGCCCCCATTGAACCCGACCAATACCGCGCCGTCGCCGCCGCCATCCGCTTTGCTGATCTCATGCGGTCGAAAGCGAAGGCACGCCCATGAGCGGCTCTGACAAACAGCTGGCACGCCTTCAAGACATCGCGGGGGCCTTGGCGGACCGGGCATTGCAACCCGTCGTGGCGGCATCGGCAGCAGTCCAGCGCATTGAAGACCGAATTGCCGAGATCGCGCACCATCGCGCCCAGTTGACGGCCAGCACTGGCGATCCTTCGATCGCAGGGACGATGCTTGGCCAGGCAGAGCGGTTGCGGGTGAAACAGGCGGCCGCCATGACCGAACTTGCCGCCGCCCGTGTCGCTTTGGAAAAGGCGCGTCGGGCGGCGGCCAAGGCGGTTGGCCGGGATCAAGCCCTTGGCGAGATGGTAGAAAAGCGAAAAGCGGCCGCCAAACTAGAGGCGCGCCGCCGGTTGTTGCGATAGCCTGATTCCTGGATCAGGCGTCCTGCCGCGTAATGTCCGTAATCAAGACATCGTAGGTCGAGCCGCGCCCAAGCACGCTTTGCGCCGCTTCACGCAGTGCCGATCTGAGCGGGGCCAGGGCTTCTGCCTCGGTGAAGCGTCCGTCAAAGCCGCCAGCGTTGGCATGGGCGAACATGACCCTGAGAAAGCTGTCTCTCAATCGTGGCTCATAGTTGAAAACCGCGCTGCTGCCGCCCGTGTCGACCTCTAGGGACAGCGACAGGACGACAAGAGACCGTACAGCCCCGTTGCGCACGATGGGCACGACGAACTGATTGTTGATGCGAACGTACTCCGTCCCTTCGCCGGCCGGTTCTACACGCGCCGGCTCACCGTGATCCTCATCTTCCCCGTGGCCATCATCGCCCGCGTGATCATCGGCGTCATCTTCTCCATGGCCGTCATCCTCTTCAGCATGCTCATCTTCCGCCCCTTGGGCATCGTCCGCCTCAGACGCCGGGGCGTCGTCGCCGCCGAGCATCAACCCGGCACCAACGCCGCCGCCAACGCCGACGAACAGCAAGATGATCGGCAAAAGCAATCGTTTCATGTTGGAAGTCCTTCAGGGTCAGAATGGCAGAATGGTGTCGGCGATTTCCTGGCCGTAGCGCGGCCGCTGAACGTCCGTGATCAACCCGCGTCCCCCGTAAGAGATTCGGGCAGCGGCGATTCGATCATACTCGATGGCGTTCTGGCGCGAGATGTCCTCGGGCCGCACGTAGCCTGTTACCAGAAGCTCTCGTACCTCGTTGTTCACCCGAACCTCTTGACTGCCCTCGATGCGCAGAACGCCATTCTGAAGCACCTCGGTAATCGTCGCCGCGACCCGTAGGGTAAGCTGTTCATTGCGTCGCGTGGCACCTTCGCCGGATGAGCTGCTGGCGCTGTCAAACTCGACCGCTTCGCCAAGCGATCCGCCTTGGGTCAGCAATCCGTCCACCCGTTGCGGCAGGCCAAAGAGATTGGGGATGCCCATCTGCTCGGACCCGGAGCGCTCGCGCTCGGACGAATTGGAGAACTCGGCGCTGTCATCGATTTCGATCACGACGGTCAGGATGTCCCCACGCGCGCTGGCGCGGCGGTCGCCCAGAAGCGAGGCCCGCCCCGATGTCCAAAGAGAGGCCCCCTCGGCCCGGTCCGGCACATCACGCGCGTCGGGAATGGGTCTCACATTCATGGCGAAAACCTCATTCCCATCGGCGGGAGAGGTCAGATCCGGGGTCTGCCCGATCTCTGACAAACGGCCACAGCCCGAAAGGCTGATCGCAGCGAGGATTAGAAAAACATAGGCACGAGTATTCATCGATTGGGTCCAACGGTGACAAGGCCAGGCCCAGTGGCCGTGGCGGTAACGGTTTGACGGGAGGCGAGGTTGATGACGCGAAGCGCCTCCCCCTCGGCTGCGCGATCAAGCGCACGCCCTTCGGTCATCACGAGAAGTCCGCCATAATTGTAGCGAAGCGAGACGATCTCATTGCGCTCCACGATGGCGGGGGGGCGCAGATCGCCGGGGCGGATCGGGCGGCCCGGATACAGATTCACGCGCGCCTCCATGCCGATGGCATGGGACATGTCCGACAGCGCACCGGGGGTGGCGCCCTCAATCACTGCGACGTCGGCGGGACCAATCAGGGCAGAACCCCGAATGGTGCCTGCGGCAATCACGGTTTCCTGGGCCGTGGCGGGACTGGCGAGGGCCAGCATCAGAAGAAACCACCGCATCAGCGCACCTGCGTCGTTGCGCCGAGGATCTGGTCGGCGGCGGTCAGGACCTTGGCGTTCAATTCGTAGCCCCGCTGCGCCTCGATCAGGTCACTGATTTCGCGCACGGCATCCACCGAGGATTGCTCCACATAGCCCTGCCGAAACGTCCCAAGCCCGTCTTGCCCGGGGGCACCGGCCAAAGGCGTGCCGGAGGCACCCGTTTCAAGGAACAGGTTGGAGCCAATCGCCTCCAGACCATTGTCGTTGGAGAACCGCACCATGTTCAGCTGCCCCAGTAGTTGCGGCTGAACATGATCGAGGAAAGAGGCGTAGATCTCTCCATTCGCGTTGATCGTGATGTCGCGGGCGTCGTCGGGAATGGTGATGCCGGGGTTCACTTCGAAGCCGTCGTTTGTCACGATCAATCCATCCCCGGTGCGCTGCAACGCGCCGTCGCGGGTATAGGCGCTTTCGCCGCTTGGAAGCGTGACTTCAAGGTAACCGCGCCCTTCGATCGCGACGTCCAACTGGCCGCCCGTGGCGCCAAGGGACCCTTGTTCCCACGTGACGGTCACGGCGGCGGGTCGCACGCCAAGGCCTACTTGCACGCCCGCAGGAACAACCGTTCCGTCAGAGGCGTTGATCGCGCCAGCCCGCACAAGTTGCTGATAGTGCAGGTCCGCGAAATCGGCGCGGCGTGGACTGTAGCCCGTCGTCGACATGTTCGCGATATTGTTCGAAATCACGTCCACGCGCAGTTGCTGCGCGCTCATGCCCGTGGCGGCGATATCCAAGGCTCTCATGGGGTTATCCTTTCTGGATTAACTGCGTTGGCCGGCGGTGCGGAGGAAGTCTCGGATGCGGTTATCTTCCGCATCCATGAAGCTTTGCCCCAGCTCATAGGCGCGCTGGACCTCGATCATGCGGGCGACTTGCATCATCGGATCTACGTTCGATTGCTCTAGAAACCCTTGCAGGACACGGGCGTTTTCGGCGGGCCGAACACCCGATTCGACGGTAAAGGTCGTGCCCGCGCGACGGGTCAATTCCAACGGATCATTGGGCATGTAGAGGCCCACGACCGTCAGCGGTTGCCCATCGGCAGAGATGGTCCCGTCGGGTGCGACCGCCACCGCGCTGGCCTGCGGCGGAACGAAAACCGGCGCGCCGCCCGCGTCGAGCAGGTAGTTGCCATCAGGCGTCACCAACTCTCCGGCATCGTTGCGGATGAAGGCACCGGCACGCGACAGCGCTTCACCGTCTGGGGTGTCGATCAGGAAGAACCCCTCGCCCTCGATGGCAAGGTCAAACTCACTGCCCGTTTGTTCCAACGCACCTTGTTGGGCGCTGATGGAATGGGCGATCGCGGTGCCCATGCTAAGCGACGGGTCCCGAGGGCCGGTAACAGCAATATGTTCGGCAAAAATCAACCCTTCGGACCGAAATCCAGTGGTTGAGATATTGGCGATATTGTTGGCGACGACGGACATTTCTCGCATCAGGCCAGACAACCGCGTGAGGGACGTATATCCTGCGTTATCCATGGGTTACATCCCCGCTATGATCGGCACGAGCGTGTCGGTAAAATACGAGACGAGGGTTTGGGACATGAACCCCATGGACACCCAGAAGACGACAACGATCGCCGCGAGTTTCGGGACGAAGGTCAGCGTCATTTCCTGCACGCTGGTAAGCGCCTGGAACAGGCCCACCAGAACGCCCGAGATCAGGGCTGCCGCCAGGATCGGGGTCGCAGTGATAACTGATATCCAAAGCCCTTGGCGCAGGGTGTCGAAGAAGATCATTTCATCCATGGGTTCAGACCGGCATCCGAAGAATTTCCTGGTAGGCTTCGACGACGCGGTCACGGATGGTAACGGCGGTCTCCACCGCCAGTTCCGTCTGCGCAAGCGCCGTGACCAGGGAATGGGGATCGGCGCCCGTCGTCATCGCGGCGCGGGCCTGGGCTTCACCATTGGCAACGGTTTCCGCGAAGCTGGACACGGCTTGCGTGAAGGCGCCCGCCTCCTGCGATTGCTCGGGTTGCGGGGTCGGGCGCGGCTGCCCATAGGCGCGGGCGGCAAGGGCTTGACTGATATCCATCCGGGTTTCTCCTCAGATGCGGGGTGGGTTTAGCGACGTAGCAAATCGTTCAGGGAAGTGGACATCTGCCGGATCTGGTCGAAGATCCGCAGGTTGGCCTCGTAGGACCGCTGCGCTTCACGCGCATCGGCCAGTTCGATCACCAGATCAACGTTGGAGCCTTCATAGCTTCCACCGTCATCGGCCATCGGGTGGGAGGGATCGAAAATCACCGGAAGCGCCGTTTGATCGAGGCGCACGGGCCCGGTGCGTACAGCACCTTCGGTGGCGCCAACGCCCCGCTCGGCCTCGAAACTGGTGATCTTTCGGTGGTATCCGGGGGTATCGGCGTTTGCGATATTCTCGGACACATGGGTCAGGCGTTGTGCTTGCGCACGCATGCCAGAGGCAGCAACCGACAAGGCATTTGAAAAATCTGTCATGATTAGCGCCCGATACTTGTGCGTAGGATTGTCATGGCCGATCCGTAGACCCGCAGCGCCCGGCTGTGGGCGCGTTGGGCTTCGATCCCGCGAAGCATCTCAAACTCCAGCGAAACGGAGTTGCCATTGGGCGATGCCGGTGTGCCCGCGTCGATGACACGCATCGGCATTTCGGCCCGACCCATCCGGGCCTCGGCCGTCATATTGCGCCAGGTTTGGTCAAAATCCGCAACATCGCGGGCGCGATAACCGGGCGTATCGGCATTCGCGATATTCTGCGCGACCACGGCCTGACGGGACGCGGAGTGGCGGGCGAGCCCGCGGGCAAGTTGAAAAATCTCTAGGCCTTCAAACATCTGGGCTTCTCCCATCTCGGCTACACCAATGCTTAAGACTGATTCCTTTACATTCCGTAATGAAGGCGCGCGGCCCGCGTGCCGATTGGCCCGGAGAACCCGCCATGACCGACGCATTCGATCTTCTGCGCGCGCAGCTGCGCGGCATCAAAACGGCGCAGGCCGTTGGCAAGATTTCCTCGATGGGGCGCGATTGCGTGATCGTCTCGGGCCTCGACCGGGTCGCCGCCTTGGGCGACCGCGTTCGTTTCAGCCCCGAGGTCAGCGGCGAAATCGTCGGGATGGAGGCCGGGCGCGCCCGCGTGATGCCGGAAGGCCCTGCCGACGGGTTTCGTCTAGGGGCCGCCGTAGCGCACCTTGGACCAGCCACGATTGCGCCCCACGACAGTTGGCTTGGCCGCGTGATCGACCCGGACGGACAGCCCATGGATGGTCGCGCGATCCTGCCCGGCCCCATCGCCTACCCTTTGGTGACACCGCCCCCCTCGCCCGCCGCACGCCGTGGATTGGGGGCGCGGTTGCAAACCGGGTTTGCCGTGTTCGATACGCTTTTGCCGATCGTTCAAGGCCAACGCGTAGGGCTGTTTGCGGGATCGGGCGTTGGGAAATCGCACCTCACCGCTGCGCTGGCCGAAGGGATGACCGCTGACGTCGTGGTCATCGGGTTGATTGGGGAGAGGGGGCGCGAGGTTCGGGATTTTGTCAGTGAAACCCTGGGGCCCGAAGGATTGGCCCGCGCCGTTGTCGTGGCTGCCACCTCTGATCGCCCGGCCCTTACCCGTGCAAGGGCCGCCCATGCGATGATGGCCGTTGCGGAATATTTCCGCGATCAAGGGCGCAATGTGCTGGTTCTGGCCGATTCCATCACCCGGTTCGCAGAGGCGCAGCGCGATGTTGCCGCCGCCGCCGGGGAACCCTTTGGCCCCAGCGGTTTTCCTGCTTCCATGGCGCAAACGATCATGGCTTTGGCAGAACGCGCCGGGCCCGGGGCCGGAACACAAGGCGACATCACGGCCATATTCTCGGTCCTTGTGGCGGGCTCCGATATGGAAGGGCCGGTGGCCGACGTCATGCGCGGCACCCTGGATGGCCACATTGTCCTATCGCGAGGGATCGCGGAAAGGGGTCGCTACCCCGCTATCGACCTGCTGCGATCCGTCAGCCGGTCCCTGCCGAACGCCGCCTCTGCCGAGGAGAACAAGATGATTCTGCGCGCCCGGCAATTGCTTGGGGCCTATGATCGCGCCGAGATGATGCTGCAAGCCGGGCTCTATTCGCCCGGTGCCGATCCCATCACGGACGGCGCGGTCAAGGTTTGGGGCGATCTGGATGCTTTCATCGGAAACCCTGCCTCCGTGGACATCGGGCAGACGTTCAATGAATTGCGAAAGATCCTGTCAGCCGCCGATGTTCCCATTGGAAAATAGCGGAAGGACCTGAAGCACCAGACAAGGTTCTGTAAGCTAGACCAGGTTCTGCAAGAGCGTTACGGCGCTTGCCCCACGGGTGAAAGCCGAAGGTCCCGCCGCGAGTTGGGATTTCAAGGTGAAGGCATGCACCAAATCCTCCACAGCGGCGGGATCCTGAAGGACACTGAATTCGGACGTACCCAGGACGCGTTCGGCGCCTTTCCGAAACGCTTCCAGCTGTTGGTCCAGATCCACGGACCCGATGGTACTTGGCAAGGAAAAGGCGGTCTCGAACACCTGACGCAAGGCCGTATCACCCAGCACGGTCAACCATGCGGTCGCGTCGCTTGTGTCGGCTGCCGCAATCTCTGGAAGCTCACGCGTGGCCTCCAGCGCCAAGCGCATATCCGTGTCTTGTTCGCCCACCGCGACTTCAAAAGCCTGCTGATCGAACCGCGCCAGGATCTTGTCCGCGAAGCCCGGCCCTTGGGTCAGGGGCGGAAGGATGCTGCCGAACCCGAAGGCCTCCGAGAACTTGCGATAGGTCTTGTCCGCCAGCTTGTTCGACAGGGCATCGTCATCGGTGACCCCGTCGGACAGTACCTTTTCCACAAAGGCCCGGTTGGGCAGGTCATCGTCCAAACCAAAGGCGCCAAGGGCCACGCGCAGGAGGCGGTAGTCGCTCACCAATTCCTCTGCCGAGGTGATGGCGCCGATGTTCTCCTTGAAGTACGCACGGTCCCGACTTTGGGCGGGGTCCTCGGCGAACCGCTCCTGCTGTGTGTCAAGGGTGGCCTGCAACACTTTCCAGCCCGCATAGCCACCCAAGGGAAGGACCGGCGCGAAGGTCATGCGCGGCCAGCCGCCATCATCCGCTCTTCCCGGGCCAAGAGCCCCCGAAGCGATTTGAGAGTCTGGTAGACTTGGCCATCGACAAGATTATCGGTTGCCTGGGACAACAGAGAGCGGCTGTCTGAGTCGGTGAACACCTGGCTCAACTGCTCCATCCCGCGCAAAAGCTGCGCTTTGGCGTCGTCGAAATCTGCATCACCCGACAGCACAAGCTGTGCGATGTAGCAGACCCTGCGCACCGGTGTGTTCACCTCTTCGGGGTGAATCGCATCGCGCAGCCGCAGAATGTTCGCGCCGGGTGTCACAATCGACAAGCGCGTGCGCCGGTCGCCGTTCTCGATCACCGCGCCATTGACGAGGACCCGTTCCTTGGGCCCGAGCTTCAGGACAAGGCCGCTCATGCCGCTGCCTCCTGTCCGCTCAATCCCCGCATCACTGCCGTGTTGATCTCGACCAATCCGCCCAAGGCGTCAGCCTCATGGAGCGCCTTGCGAGACTGCAGGAGAGAGAATTCAGCCAGGTAGAACAGCTGCGCGCGCAGGGACTGTGGCAAGCCATTGTCACTATCGGCAAGATCCGAGGCGAGAATGGTCCACAATTTGCGGTTATCGTGCAGCGCCGCCGTACGTTCGGACATCGACGCGCCATCGCGTCGGGCTTTGTTGAGACGCGCCGTCACGGTTTGGAAAGCGGCGTATTCGGTGCCCCGCTCTGTCCGCACGGGTGTTGCGGAGGCGGCGTAAGCGGTTTGGGCAAGCGAGGTGGAAATCACGAGAGTGCTCCTTGAGCTGGCTTCTGGGCCGGGCGCGATCATGATCTTTGATCAATCGCGAGGATATTCGGGATAGAAACCACCGAGGCGCGGTTATCGCGCCCCGGTGGCCGGCTGGTTTACCGGAACAGCGAAAGAATGTTCTGCGGTGCCTGGTTGGCGATGGACAGGGACTGGGTGGCCAGCTGCTGTTGCACCTGCAAGGCCTGCAAACGCGCAGACGTCTCTTCCAGATCCGCATCCACCAGCGTACCGATCCCGGACTTCAGCGAATCCATCAGCTTTCCCACGAAATCGGACTGCGTTTCGATCCGGCCCTCTGCCGTACCGAAAGACGCCGCTGCGTCGATGGAATTCTGGATCAGACCCTCGATGTTGTCGAGCGCCGAGTCCGCACCGGTGTTGGTCTCCACATCGATGTTATCGAGCCCGAACAATCCGCCCGACGCTTCACCACCGGTGGACGCCGCAAGCGCGATCGTCGTGGTCGATGCGTTGTCGTAATCGATCGCCAAGGAATAGGCACCGGTGGTATCGTCCTGCTGAACCTTGGTCGTCACGCCATCGGGCGGGTTCGAATCGATGGCCGTTTTCAGGCCACGGGCGACATCCTCCATCGTCTCACCAGCACCGGCGATATAACGGAACGCGGCACCGGCAACCGTCACCTCGAACCCATCGCCCTCGGCCACGTTGGCTGCAGCACTGAAGTCAATCGCCTCAGCCCGCTGTGCGATTGTGCCGCTGGTCTGGGTCAGACCGGTATCTCCGTTCAACTCTTCAATGTTCGCACCGGCCGTTCCGCTTGTATCGGCCAGGGTTTCACTGACCTCGACATCCACATCCGAGAAGGCATTGGTGTTGGAAATCACCAACTCACCCGGGTTTGCCCCGGCCGCTGCCGTGATGCCTTTGATATCCCGAGAGTTGATCTCACCCTGGATCAGCGTTGCCACACCGGTGGCATCCTCTGTTCCGTCCAGTGTCACGGTGAACGACGATCCCCCAACGGTCACGCTGAAGGTGTCATCGGCGGCAAATCCAGTCGTGGTGCCTTCCGTGATCTGGATCTGCGCGCTCAGACCCGCCTGCGCGCCACTGGTGGCGGAGGCTGCACCATTGAGTGAGCCCAGCGCCGTCAGGTCGCCACCCGTCACGGCATCCGGTCCGTAGGTGCCCTTGCCCGTGCCTAGATCCTGCCGTGCGATTGTGATGTTGGCAGCCGACACATCGCCGGAACCGGAACGGTCCAGCGAGGACAGGATGTTGACGTCTTCCGTGCCGGACACAAGGTTCAAACCATTGAACTGCGCCGCACCGACAACCGATTTGATCTGGTCGGTCAACGCTTCGATGTCCGTCTGGATCTTCGCGCGGTCCACATTCTCTTCCTGGGCGGCGACGATCTTTCCTTTGATATCGGTCAGAAGGTCAGTCACCGTCTCGGATGCGTTACGCGCAACAGCAACGGTGGATTCACCAAGGCTGAGCGATTCCTGAATGCCCTTGAAACCCTTCACGTCCGATTCCATGACCTTCGAGATCGCCCAGACGGCAGAGTTGTCCTTGGCCGAAGCAATCGACTTGCCTGTCGAGATTTCGGATTGGGTTTGTTGAAGGTTGGAGTTGACCGACTTAAGGGTCTGAAGCGCGACCATCGCGCTGTTATTCGTCAGAATGCTGGACATAACGTCCCTTTCCACTGGTTTGCTAGCGTGTGCTTTCCACGCTGTTCAAGGTCCGGCGACCGGTTCTGGGGCGCCGATTAAACGTCTTTCTGACGGTTGCAGCCCGATGTGTTGGGGCCACGCCATCCCTTTGGATGCGAATTTCTGTTTGAGGGGAAAGCCTAAACAAGTCGCTAAGGGCAGCTCCGTAAATACGGAGGATTTGAACCGACTTCGGGATAAATGGGATTGGGAAAGGCGGGGTACGGCATATGCGTAGGCCCGCCGAACGGCAGGCCTGGCACCCCGACACAGGGCCACGTCACCTTGGAGTTGGCGCAATCCTCTAGCGGCGTGCGAAGGTGCGGCCCGTCGCTGGGGCGCCCGTTTTGCTTTGGCCGTCGGCGCCGTACGTCGTTAACTCGGGCGAGCGCGACGCGGTCAGACGCGCCCGCGCCGAGGACACGCCGGCTTGCGCCGCCTTCAGCAGGCGCGCATTGCGCGCGGCGGCGCGCTTTATCTGTTCCATGGTGTCTCTTGCGCCGCGTTCCTGGCCCAACCGGGTGAAGGCCCGCTCCAATTCAGGCGCCATGCGTCCCAAAACGTCCAGATCACCCCGCAGAAGGGCGTTGTGTTGCGCCTCCAGCAACTCAGTCACGTATTTGGATGCCGGTTTTCGCAAACCCATCATTGGCCCGCCTCCGCCCGTCGCACGAGAGAGTCGAAGATCGACTCGGCGAGGCCGATGCCACCGATCGCCGAAAGCGCGCGGGAATGTTCATCACGCAACATGGAGCTGAATTGTTCCTCCCCTATGCCGCCGCCGAAGCTTTCGTGATCGCGCGCCTCGCCAAAACCTGCATGTTTCAACATCTCCGCCAGAAACGCGGCTTCCAAGTCCTCAGCTACCTCGCGCATCTGCGCGTGGCGGTCGTGGGAGGGCAGCGGACCATCGGGCCGGAGCGTTGCAGATAGAATCGGTGTCGTCATCAAAGTCTCTCGCATTCGAGGGATTTCTTCGACCTTCGCAGACGCGTGTAAACAAATCGTAAGGAGATTGGAGGTTACAGAGGGGACATTGATAACAAAATCGGACAGCCAGAATGGATGATCTGTTACACAGCCTCGCTTCTATCGGGCAAGGCACACGCTCACAGGGTCGCCCCGACGGCGCTTCAACGGCCCTTCAGGGCGCGGCCTTTGGGGCCACGTTCGATGAAATGGGCGCTGGTGACAGGGCGGAGGGTGCCGCCAACACCGACTCGGACGGGGCCGCTTCCACCGCAATGCCCGGTGAGGATGCCACGCGCCTCCCCGTGCCTGAGGCGCCCCCGACAAGCCCCATCAATGAGGTCGACGTCGACGCCCCGCTTGCGGTTCTTCCCGGTGCAGGCGGCGCGCAAAGGCCAGAGCCTCCTACGCCCACCCACATCGCGATCAATGCCCAATTTGCCGATGTACGGCCCGGTGCACGGGTACCCGCACAGGGGCGCCCCTCGCCAGAGGTCGGGCCCCCCACATCGCCAATCGGCACGCAGGACCCGGATCAACCGGGGCCCACACCGCCGCGTCCGGGAAGCTATGCGCGTCCTGTTCAAATCGGGGGCACCGCTTCTATCATGTCGAACCCAACGCCCGTTTCGGTCGGCAATATGCTTGGCGCAGGGGGGGCCATTTCAGGGCAGGCGCAACCCGCATCCAGTGCAGCACTCGGCACCTCCGGGGAAGAGGTACCGTTGCCTCAAACCCTTCCTGGTCGTAGTGGCGCGGCTGTGCCCCGCGCGGATCAGTCCGGGCCACTTACGATCCCTCCGAGTGACCGCGCTGGCCTTCCAAAGGACCGCACAGGCGTGCTCTCTCAGCCCCTGACGATCCCGCCTTCGGATCCGCGGGGACCTCAGGTTCAGCCGCAGACAAGTCCCGTCGCGCCAAAGGATCCCGCTGGCGTGGACTTGTTGCCGCAAACGATTCCGCCAAGCCCTCGGACCAGCCAGCCGGATCAGCCCCTTACCCTTCCAACGGCGACGGCCTCGGGGCGATCAGACGCAGGTGGACCCATGCCACTGCAGTCGACCGCTTCACCCGCGAACCCGCCGGGGGCCCGTGGCCAAACCCTTTTGGACGCGCATCCGAAGGCGGGTGCGGAGCAATCGGACGTACCGCCCTTCCGCCCCCAAACCCAAGTGCCGGATATGCGCGCGCCGGGCACCGCGATGACGCCCCAATCACCGGAGCCCGCCCCATCGCCCCGCCACACAAGGGATGCCGCGCAAGACGCGCCTTCCCCCCGTGAAGGACAGCCGGTCCGAATCGGCGGTTGGACGATCGCCCCGGCCAGCCAACCCGCGCCTGTGATCGCGGCGCCGCCCCCCACCACCGCGCCACCGCTGGCCACCACCATCACCAACGGCCTGGACGCCATCAACGACACATTGCCGGACCTCGACTTCGCGCTGCAAACCCCGTCATCCGTTCTATCGACGACAGCCTTGACCCCCTCGACCTCAGTGCTGAGCCATGCACCCTCGGCAACCGCTCAAACGATTGCACAGCAGATCGCGGCGGCCCTCACCAACCGGGCTTCCGATAATACAGACGCGCCATTGGAACTGGCGCTCGACCCGCCCGAACTTGGGCGCGTGCGTATGCAGATCACGGACGTCGCGGGTGCCATGACGTTGGTGATCCAGGCCGAACGGCCAGAAACGGCTGACCTGATGCGGCGCCATCTGGAGTTGTTGGCCCAGGAATTCGCGCAGGCCGGGCTGGACGCCCCGTCCGTCCAGATCCGCCAAGAGGGTGATAACCACAACAGCGGCACAGCCCACCGCGACGCCCACGACGGGCCATCCAATCGGGTCGTCGACCCCGACATCGAGGGCACGCACCCTCTGCCGCAACGCACCGCCGCTGGCGGCCTCGACCTCAGATTATAGGAGCGACCCCATGGAAATCCTTTCCGCCCTTCAGACCAATACCAGCACGGCCACCGCCGCACAGGACAACACGACCGCCGCCTCGATCACGACGGATTTCGACATGTTTCTGCGGCTTCTCACCACGCAAATGCAGAACCAAGACCCCCTCAACCCCGCCGATTCCACCGAATACACGGCGCAGCTAGCGACGTTTTCAGCGGTGGAGCAGCAGGTGGAGACCAACGATCTGTTGCGGGGCCTGCAAGCCAGTTTCGCGTCCATGAACATGGGGCAACTGTCGGGCTGGATCGGGATGGAGGCGCGGGCCGAGATGCCGGTGAACTTCACCGGGCAAGCCACGACAGTGCAAATCGCCCCAAACACCCTTGCGGACCGGGTGGAACTGGTCGTGCGCAACCGCGCCGGAGATGTCGTGGCCTCCACCCCCGCCGTGCTTGGGGATGAGCCGTTCTCCTGGGATGGCACCGGCGATGACGGCTACCCCTTGCCCCATGACACCTACACGCTATCCGCCCAAAGCTGGCGCGGTGAAGATGTGCTGGAAGAACGTGCCGCCTTCGTGTTCGGCGAGATATCCGAGGCGCAGACCCTCTCGGGAGAGGTCTTTGTCACCATGGAAAATGGCGTGACCGTGCCCGCGGATGCCGTGCAAGGCCTGCGGCGGGCGTCGTAGCGCGGCCTAGAACAGCGCCCAGATCAGCGCTGCCCCAAGACCGACGGCCAGACCGCCGAAGCCAATCGCCAGCCGTTCCGGCCAACGGCTGGGGGGGATCGGTTTCACCGGATGGGCCTGTGCGATCAGCGCGGCCTCGGCCAGTTGCGGCAAGCGCGGCCCGAAGCGCGACAGCACAGAGGCTGTGCGGAACAGATCACGCGCGATGGCTTTGGGGCCGATGGCATTGGCGATATACGTCTCAACCTCGGGTTGGGCGACGGCCCAGATGTTCAGATCGGGATCAAGGGACCGGCCCACGCCCTCCACCACAACCATGGTGCGTTGCAGAAGAATCAGCTCAGTCCGGGTTTCCATCCCAAAGCGTTCAGTCACTTCGAACAGATAGGCCAGCAACCGCCCCATCGATATCTTCGAGGCTTCCATACCGAAGATCGGCTCACCCACGCTGCGCAATGCTTGCGCAAATTCCCCCACGTCGCGGTCAGCGGGCACATAGCCCGCTTCGAAATGCACCTCCGCCACCCGGCGATAATCCTTGCGGATGAAGCCCATCAGGATCTCGGCATAGACGCGGCGGGTGTATTCATCGATCCGCCCCATGATCCCGAAATCGAGCGCTACCACGTCGCCGTTCGGCGCCACCTTCAGGTTGCCCTGATGCATATCAGCGTGGAAATACCCGTCGCGCAGGGCGTGGCGCAGGAACATCTGCAGCACGGTCGCGCCCAGCTTGGCCCGGTTGTGACCGGCGGCGTCGATCGCGGCCAGATCGGACAGCGGCAGACCTTCGGCCCAGCCCAGGACCATCATCCGGCGCGTCGACATGTTCCATTCGACCGCTGGCACCACGAAGCACGCGTCATCGGCGGTATTTGCCGCGAACTCTCCGGCGGCAGAGGCTTCGATCCGCAGGTCCAGCTCTTGCATCACGACGCCTTCGAAGTGGTCGATCACATCGCGCGGGCGCAAGCGCCGCGATGAAGGCGACAGCGTCTCGACCAGGGTCGCGATCAGGTGAAAGGCGTCAACGTCCTTCTTGAACGCCCGCTCGATCCCCGGACGCAGAAGCTTGACGGCGACGTCGCGCCCCGAGCCCGCCAAAGTCGCGCGGTGAACCTGCGCGATGGAGGCGGCGGCGATGGGGTCGGAAAACGCGCTGAACGTCTCTTCCAGCGGACCGCCAAGTTCCTCTGCCACCACCCGGCGCGCCTCGGCCACCGGGAACGGCGGCAACTTGTCCTGCAAGACCTGCAATTCCAGCGCCATATCGGGGCCGACGACGTCTGGACGGGTGGAGAGGATTTGCCCGAACTTGATGTAGGCGGGTCCAAGGGCCGTCAGTGCACGGGGCACGGGCGGCACGTTTGGGTCGCCCTTCAGGCCCAACCACTTGAACGGCCAGCCCAAGACGCGCGCCGCCAGACGGATCGGCGCGGGCGCGTCCAATGCCTCCAGCACCGCGCCCATCGCGCCGGTTCTCTCGAAGGTCGCGCCGGTGCGCACCAGCCGCCAGATGTTGTGGGGACCGCGCACCTACAGTTTCCAGCCCGAATGCAGCGCCGCAATGCCCATCGACAGGTTGCGGTATTTCACCTGTTCGAACTCGGCGTCGCGGATCATGCCCGCGAAGGTGTCTTGGTCGGGGAATTTGCGGATCGATTCGACGAGGTACTGGTAGCTGTCCCGATCGCCTGCGATCAGCTGGCCCATGCGGGGGATCACGTTGAAGGAATAGAGGTCGTAAAGCTTCTGCATCCCATCGTTGGGCAGTTGGCTGAACTCCAGCACCATCAGCCGCCCGCCGGGGCGCAGCACGCGGTAGGCCTCGGACAGGGCCTCGTTGATGCGGGTCACGTTCCGGATGCCGAAGCTGATGGTGTAGACGTCAAAGCTGTTGTCCGCGAACGGCAGTGCCATAGCGTCGCCGCAGACCCAATCCAGCTTGTCTGCCATCGCCTCGGCCTCGGCGCGTTTCTCGCCTTCATCCAGCATCGATTGCGTCATGTCGAACACGGTCGCATGGGCGCCGGGCGCGCGCTTGAGGAACCGGAAAGAGATATCGCCAGTGCCCCCCGCCACATCCAGCAGCTTCTGGCCATCGCGGGGCGCCAGCCAATCCATCATCGCGTCTTTCCAGACCCGGTGGATGCCGACGCTCATCACGTCGTTCATCACATCGTACTTGGAGGCGACATTGGTGAAGACCCCATGAACCATCCCGGCCTTCTGATCTTCGGCCACGTCCTGAAATCCGAAGTGAGTCGTCGCCCCTGACTGCGCGCCAGAATTTGTTGTACGATCATCAGCCATGGGACTTGTCCTTTATCCGTCTCGCCCCCTCTTATAGGGCGGAGCCAAGGGGCCGCAACGGACCCGTGACGAATAGGAAAGCCCGATTTGCCCGAACTTCCAGAGGTAGAGACAGTGCGTCGCGGCCTTGCCCCGGTGTTGGAGGGCGCGCGCATCGCCAAGGCGTCCGTGAACCGGCCCGACCTGCGCTGGCCGTTCCCCAGGAATATGGCCGCGCGCCTGACGGGCGCGACGGTCACCGCGCTGCGGCGGCGGTCGAAATACATCCTCGCCGATCTTGATACCGGCGAGACGCTTTTAATCCATTTGGGCATGTCGGGACGGATGCAGATTTCCGGCGATGTCGTGGGCAGTTTCCATCATCACCACCCCGCCGCGCAAAAGCACGACCATGTCGTGCTGGACACCGACGCGGGCGCCCGCATCACCTTCAATGACGCGCGCCGCTTCGGCGCGATGGACCTGATGGACACTGCCACGCAGGATCAGCATTGGTTGATCCGTGACCTCGGGCCCGAACCGCTTGGCAACGAATTCAACGAGGCGCATTTGATCGCGGCGTTCAAAGGCAAACGCAGCCCGGTGAAAACGGCGCTGCTGGATCAGCGCATCGTGTCGGGCCTTGGCAATATATATGTGTGCGAGGCGTTGTGGCGCGCCGGGATCAGCCCGCTGCGCCACGCGGGCCGCATCGCCGCCCCCCGAGTCGCGTCTCTGGTGCCCATCATCCGGGATGTCCTAGGGGAAGCCATCGCAGCCGGAGGCTCTTCCCTGCGCGACCATCGGCAAGCAACCGGAGAACTGGGATATTTTCAACACACCTTTCGGGTGTATGGGCAGGAAGGTAAGGCCTGCCAAACCCCAGACTGCGCAGCAAAAATCAAACGCAAGGTGCAATCTGGTCGCTCCAGCTTCTACTGCCCGGTATGTCAAAGTTAGTTGAAACCCTCTCCAGCGGTGCTAACCCTCATGGCTTGAGTTAACAGCGAACGAGCGCTTTCCATGGCCTACGAGACCCTGATCGTCGACATTGAAGATCATATCTGCCTCATCAAACTGAACCGCCCCGACGCGCTGAACGCGCTGAATGCGCAATTGCTAGAGGAACTGGGCAAGGCGCTGAAAGCCGCCGAAACCAACGACAAGGTGCGCTGCATCGTGTTGACCGGCTCGGACAAGGCCTTTGCGGCAGGTGCCGACGTGACCGAGATGGCCGAAAAAAGTTTCGCCGATGTCGTGTCCGAGGACATGTTCGCCAAGGATGAACGCACCATCACCGCCGTGCGCAAGCCGATCATCGCCGCCGTTGCGGGCTATGCGTTGGGTGGGGGCTGTGAACTGGCCATGATCTGCGATTTCATCATCGCCGCGGACAACGCCAAGTTCGGCCAGCCCGAAATCAACCTGGGCGTCATTGCCGGGATGGGTGGCACCCAGCGCCTGACCAAGCTGGTGGGCAAATCCAAGGCCATGGACATGCACCTGACGGGCCGCTTCATGACCGCCGAAGAGGCCGAGCGTTCGGGCCTCGTGTCACGTGTCGTGCCGGCGAAAAAGCTGATGGAAGAAGCCATGGGCGCCGCCGCCAAGATCGCCGAGAAATCGGCGATTGCCACGATGGCCGCCAAGGAGGCCGTGAACCGGGCCGAGCAAACGCATCTGTCCGAAGGCCTGCTGTTCGAGCGGCGCGTTTTCCATTCCCTTTTCGCGACCGAGGATCAGTCCGAAGGCATGACAGCCTTCGTCGAGAAGCGCGAGCCGCAATTCAGGGACAAATAGGCTTCCCTTTCCGGGATGTTTTGCCTAAACGACCCGCAGACATGCGTGTGAGGCCCGCTTTGGCCAGATTCGTTCGGTACTGAACCCGGACAGACGGGACCCCCGCACGCTCAGATATTGAACATGCCCGAAGATGGGCCCCGGAAAGGATCGACACCATGGCCAATTCGCCTCAAGCCAAGAAACGCGCCCGTCAGAACGAGCGTCGCTTCGCCATCAACAAGGCCCGCCGCTCGCGCATCCGCACGCACCTGCGCTTCGTCGAAGAGGCTATCGCCTCCGGCGATCAGGCTGCCGCAACGGAAGCCCTGAAGAAGGCCCAGCCCGAGCTGATGCGAGGCGTCACCAAGGGCGTTATGCACAAGAACACGGCGTCGCGGAAAATGTCGCGTCTGGCCGCCCGTGTGAAGGCGCTTGGCGCCTAACCGCCACACCATGGTCGCACAATGACCCTTGCATAGAAGGCGCTCCGTCATTGGGGCGCCTTTTTTCTTTGTTAAAAAGTTAACGGTCTCAAGGCCATAATTGCGGCCATGAGATTCGATTTCAAGAAGGTTGGGAGTCAAGCGCGAAGACCTGTTGCGACACGAATGCGACTCCCGATAACTTGCACTTGCGAGTCAGAGCGCCTGGGGGGCGATTTGGGAACACCGCGTTTCGATGTGACAGACGATCCGGCCGGATGGGGACACTATCCCGGTCGTGTTGGCAGCAATGTCAAAATCTGTTGGATCGACGATGTGAGGGATGAACTGCGGGCCAATGGCTCTGCGTTCGGTCCTTTAAGGTGTACCATATTGCCGACGTGATCGAACATCGCGGACCATCCGAAGGCACCGTTGGCAAACCAACGGGCATCAGGGCGGTCCGAGGGTCCGACCGGCCTAGTCCGGGCATCTTTTGGCGCGCATGGCAGATTCTGGTGAGAAGCCGGTGGTAAAAAACACGCCGGGTAAAAAAGGACGGGACGAAGGCATGACGAATGAGACTTGGGACGAGGTGCGCCAGGAGCTGTTGAAAGCTGTCGGTAAGAACAACTTCTCCGCATGGATTGAACCGATCGCATTTGATCGTGTCGATGAACGCACCGCCCACTTTCATGTGCCCACGAATTTCATCGGGTCCTGGGTCACCAACAACTTCGGCGATCTGATTCTGCGTCAACTGTCGGCGCACGGCGCCGGGGCGGATCGGGTGAAGTTCACCGTCGCGCCCCGTGGCAACGTTGCTGACGTACCGGCCAATACCATGGCCCCTGCGGCATCCACCCCGCAAGCCGCCACACCCCAGCCCGCCGCCGCGTCCGCGCCTGCGCCCGTCCAACAGCCCGCGCCGGTTGCCGCGCCGCAACCCCAGCACCCCCGTGAGCTTCCGGGTGCCAAGCTGAACCCGAATTTCACCTTCGCCAATTTCGTCGTCGGCAAACCGAACGAGCTGGCCCATGCCGCCGCCCGTCGCGTCGCCGAGACACTGGACGTCACTTTCAACCCGCTGTTCCTTTACGGCGGCGTTGGCCTCGGCAAGACTCACCTGATGCACGCGATCGCGTGGGACCTTCAGGATCGTTTCCCCGACGCCAAGATCCTGTACCTCTCGGCCGAGCAGTTCATGCACCGTTTCGTGCGAGCGCTTCGCGAACAGGACACCTTCAATTTCAAGGAAACCTTCCGTTCGGTCGATATCCTGATGGTCGATGACGTCCAGTTCATCGCCGGAAAGACCTCGACCCAGCAGGAATTCTTCCACACATTCAACGCGCTGGTGGAGATGGGCAAACAGATCGTCATTTCCGGCGATCGCGCGCCCGTCGATATGGAAGAACTCGACAATCGCATCGCGTCTCGCCTGCAATGCGGCCTTGTCGTCGACATCCACCCCACCGATTACGAGCTGCGCCTTGGCGTGCTTCAGCACAAGGCCGAGATTCTGGGCGCCAAATATCCGCACATCAAGTTTGCGGACGGCGTGCTTGAATACCTGGCCCAAAAGATTTCGACAAACGTCCGCGTGCTCGAAGGCGCGCTAACGCGGCTGTTCGCCTTCGCCGATCTGGTGCGCCGTGAGGTGACCGTGGATCTGGCCAAGGAATGCCTGACCGACGTTCTTCGCGCGACCGACAAGAAGGTCACGATGGACGAGATCCTCAAGAAGACCTGCGAATACTACAAGATTCGCCAAGTCGACATGATCAGCCAGAACCGCCAACGGGTGATTGCCAGGCCGCGCCAAATGGCGATGTACCTTTGCAAAAGACTGACGACACGCTCCTTGCCTGAAATCGGCAAGAAGTTCGGCGGCCGCGACCACACCACGATCCTTTACGGCGTGCGCAAGATCGAGGAATTGATGCAGGCTGACAGCCAAATCGCCGAGGACGCAGAGCTTCTGCGCCGCATGCTGGAAGCCTAGGCTTCCAGATTCCGTCGCGCGCATGCCACTTGACGCTGGCACGCGCGCGCGCAGTATCTTATTCAACTTGTGAATAACTGGGGTCCGAGTAGTCTCGTGGCCCCAAACTTTGTCGGAGCGATAGCCATGAAACTCTCCATCGAACGCGCCACGCTGTTGCGCGCTGTCTCTCAGGCGCAATCCGTGGTGGAGCGTCGCAACACGATCCCGATCCTCGCCAACGTGCTGATCGAGGCCGAGGGCGATACGGTCAGCTTCCGCGCCACGGACCTGGATATCGAGGTCGTCGACAAGGCCCCGGCCCAGGTTGAACGCGCGGGCGCGACCACCGTGTCGGCGGTGACGCTGCATGAGATTGTGCGCAAGTTGCCCGACGGCGCGCTGGTGTCGCTGACCGAAGATAGCACCGCCGCGCGGCTGACGATCGAGGCGGGACGCTCATCCTTCCAACTTGCGACGCTGCCCCGGGAAGATTTCCCGGTGATGGCCTCCACCGATTACGCCGCGAACTTCAGCGCCAAAGCGCCAGAGTTGCGGCGGCTGTTCGACAAGTCCAAATTCGCAATCTCGACGGAAGAGACGCGCTACTACCTGAACGGCGTCTATTTCCACATCGCAGAGGGCGACAACGGCAAGGTTCTTCGGGCCGTTGCCACGGACGGCCACCGCCTGGCGCGCATCGACAGCGCCCTGCCCGATGGGGCCCAGGACATGCCCGGCGTGATCGTGCCCCGCAAGACCGTGGGTGAGTTGCGCAAGCTGCTGGATGATGACGACGCCCAGATCGCGGTGTCGGTGTCCGAGACGAAGATCCGCTTCGCCACGCCCGAGATCACGCTGACCTCGAAGGTCATCGACGGCACCTTCCCCGACTACACGCGTGTGATCCCCTCCGGAAACACCCGGCGCATGGAAGTGGACGCGGGCGATTTCGCCAAGGCCGTGGACCTGGTGGCCACCGTCAGCTCGGAGCGCTCGCGCGCCGTGAAGATGTCGCTGGATGAGGACCGCTTGGTGCTGTCGGTAAACGCGCCGGATTCGGGCAACGCAGAGGCCGAACTGGTCGTGGCCTATGCCGACGAAAAGCTGGAAATTGGCTTCAACGCCAAATACTTGCTGGAGATTGCCAGCCAGGTGGACCGCGAAAACGCGGTGTTCATGTTCTCCAGCCCTGCCGAGCCGACGCTGATGCGCGAAGGCAATGACGACAGTGCGATTTACGTCGTCATGCCGATGAGGGTCTGACCGGGCCGCGTGTGGCCGAGGTCGGGATTGAGTTGTATTTGGCAAGATGAACGAGGGGAGCGGGATGGGCAAAGTGTTCGTCTCGCGACTGACGTTGTCGCATTTCCGGTCGCACCGCCGCGCCGCTTTGGCTTTGGACGGGCGGCCTGTTGCGTTGTTCGGGCCCAATGGCGCGGGCAAAACCAACCTGATGGAAGCTGTGTCGTTGCTATCGCCCGGGCGCGGGTTGCGCCGGGCGCAGGCCGAAGAGATCATTCGGCGGCCCGAGGCGATTGGCTGGAAAGTCTCGGCCGAGGTCGCAGGCCCCGGTGTGGGGCACGACATCGTTCTGACGGCAGAGCCCGGACAGGCGCGGGCCACGCAAGTGGATGGGAAGACCGCGCCGCAGGTGGCACTGGCAAAGCTGTTGCGCATTGTGTGGCTGGTGCCGTCGCAGGACAGGCTCTGGAGTGAGGGGGCCGAGGGGCGGCGGCGGTTTCTAGACCGCATCACGCTGAGCTTTCTGCCCGACCACGCCGAGGCCGTGTTGAGCTATGAGAAGGCGATGCGCGAGCGCAACCGCCTGCTGCGCGATGATGCCCGTGACCCCGCGTGGTATCGCGCATTGGAGGCGCAGATGGCCGAGGCCGCCGCGCGCATCGTGGCGAGGCGTGCCGACGCGCTTGGCCGGATCAGCGCCGCGCAGGACGGCGCCGCGACGGCGTTTCCGGTGGCTGATCTGGGGATCGACGGGGATGAGGCCGTGACTGCTGACGATTTTGCCCAAGCCTTCGCCGACAGCCGCCCCCGCGACCTTGCCGCCGGGCGCACGCTGGTGGGGCCACATCGCGCTGATATGACCGCGATCTACCGCGACAAAGGTGTCCCCGCGAAGCAATGCTCGACCGGAGAGCAGAAGGCGCTGTTGATCTCCTTGATCCTGTCCAACGCGCGCGCGCTCAAGGCCGAGACCGGCAACGCGCCCTTGGTGTTGTTGGATGAAGTGGCCGCGCATCTGGATGCCGGCAGACGCGCCGCGCTGTTCGACGAGATTTGCGCGTTGGAGGCGCAGGCGTGGATGACGGGCACGGGGCCAGAATTGTTCGAGGAGTTGGGTGAAAGGGCACAACATTTCCACGTCACGGAAGATGGCGGCGAAAGTGCCCTGACATGACCGGGCAAGTCCTGCTGCTGCGGGGGATCGATGTCGGGGGGCATGGCAAGTTGCCCATGGCGGCGCTGCGCGGGCTTCTCGATGATCTCGGCGCGGGCGGCGCGCAAACCCATCTGCAATCGGGCAATGCGGTTTGCCCGCAGCCTGTCGACGCCGCCACATTGGCCGACCAGATCGACGCGGCCCACGGCTTTCGACCCACGATCATGGCGATCGATGATTGGCCCGCCCGCGCCGCGACGCCCCCTTTGCCGACCGACGTGCCCAAAGCCTTGCACGGGTTCTTCCATGGCGGCCCCCCCCTCGACACGGCACCAATGCTGGCGCACCTCTCTTCCTCCGAGCGGGTCCATGCCGCCCAAGGTGTTTTGTGGCTGCACACGCCCGAGGGCCTCGGGCGTTCCAGGATCGCGACCCGGCTGGAGCGTTTGGCAGGCCATCCGGTGACGGCGCGGAACTGGAATACCGTGGCTGCAATCTCTGGGATGGTTGCCGCCCTCCAAACCCCCTAAATCTTGTGTTCGTCCCGTGACATTGCCTGCCCAAATGCGTATATGTTGGGCAACAGAACGGGACAAAAACCACATGAGCGACACACCCGCCAACGGCGAAGACTATGGCGCCGATTCTATCAAGGTTCTCAAGGGCTTGGAGGCCGTGCGCAAGCGCCCCGGCATGTACATCGGCGATACCGATGACGGCAGCGGCTTGCACCACATGGTCTACGAGGTCGTGGACAACGGCATTGACGAGGCTTTGGCCGGCCACGCGGACGCCGTGACGGTCACGATCCACGCCGATTCAAGCGTGTCCGTGTCCGACAACGGGCGCGGCATTCCCGTGGGCATCCACGAGGAAGAGGGCGTGTCGGCAGCCGAGGTCATCATGACCCAGCTTCATGCTGGCGGAAAATTCGACAGCAACTCCTACAAGGTTTCGGGCGGTCTGCACGGGGTGGGCGTTTCCGTTGTCAACGCCCTGTCCGATTGGCTGGAGCTGCGGATCTGGCGCGATGGCAAGGAACATGTCGCGCGCTTCGAAGGCGGCTTCACCGTGAAATCGCTGGAGGTCGTGGGCGAGTGCGGCGACCGCACCGGCACCGAGGTTCGCTTCATGGCGTCCACGGAAACCTTCTCCAACCTCGATTACGTGTTCACTACGCTGGAAAACCGGCTGCGCGAACTGGCGTTCCTGAACTCGGGCGTGCGTATCATCCTGCGCGATGAACGCCCCGCCGATGCGCTGGAATCCGACCTGTTCTATGAAGGCGGCGTGAAGGAATTCGTTCGCTACCTCGACCGCTCCAAATCCTCGGCGCTGGATGAGCCGATCTTCATTTCCGGCGAAAAGGACGACATCGGCATCGAGGTCGCGATGTGGTGGAACGACAGCTACCATGAAAACGTGCTGCCCTTCACCAACAACATCCCCCAGCGGGATGGCGGCACCCACCTGGCGGGCTTCCGGGGTGCGTTGACGCGGACCATCAACCTCTATGCGCAATCCAGCGGGATCGCGAAGAAAGAGAAGATCAGCTTCACCGGCGATGATGCGCGCGAAGGCCTGACCTGTGTGCTGTCGGTTAAGGTGCCGGACCCGAAGTTCAGCTCTCAGACGAAGGACAAGCTGGTGTCCTCCGAGGTGCGCCCCGCCGTGGAAGGCCTGGTGAACGAGAAGCTGCAGGAATGGTTCGAAGAACACCCGCAAGAGGCCCGCGTGATCGTTTCCAAGATCGTGGAAGCCGCTTTGGCCCGCGAGGCCGCGCGCAAGGCGCGGGAGTTGACGCGGCGCAAGACTGCGATGGATATCGCCTCGCTGCCCGGCAAGCTGGCCGATTGCCAGGAGAAAGATCCAGCCAAGTCTGAGCTGTTCCTGGTGGAGGGTGACTCTGCCGGGGGTTCCGCCAAGCAGGGCCGGTCGCGCCATAACCAGGCGATCTTGCCCCTGAAAGGCAAGATCCTGAACGTCGAACGTGCCCGGTTTGATCGGATGTTGGGCAGCCAGGAAATCGGCACGCTGATCACCGCGCTTGGCACCGGCATTGGCCGGGATGAGTTCAACATCAACAAGCTGCGTTACCACAAGATCGTGATCATGACGGACGCCGACGTCGACGGCGCGCACATCCGCACGCTGCTGCTGACGTTCTTCTTCCGCCAGATGCCGGAGTTGATCGACGGCGGCTACCTCTACATCGCGCAGCCGCCGCTTTATAAGGTGAGCCGTGGCAAGTCCGAGGTTTACCTGAAGGACGAAGCCGCGTTTGAGGATTACCTTGTCGCCCAGGGCATCGAAGGCGCGTCCCTGCGCCTGCCCACGGGCGAGGAAATCGCAGGCCAGGACCTGGCCCGCGTCGTCACCGGCGCGCGGCAATTCAAGCGCATCCTCGATGCCTTCCCCACCCATTACCCGCGCCGTATCGTCGAACAGGCAGCACTTGCGGGCGCGTTTGACGCCGGCAAAGCCGACGCCGACCTGCAAGGGGTGGCCGACGACGTGGCCAAGCGCCTCGACATGGTTGCCGTGGAATATGAGCGTGGCTGGAACGGCCGTATCACCCAGGATCACGGCATCCGCCTCAGCCGCGTGTTGCGCGGTGTGGAAGAAATCCGCACCCTCGACGGGGCCGTTTTGCGCTCGGGCGAGGCCCGCAAATTGGCCGAGGTGTCGCAAGACAGCCGCACGATCTATCGCGACCCGGCCAATCTGACCCGCAAGGACCGTCAGCAACTGATCCATGGCCCGACAGAGCTTCTCGACGCCATTCTGGAGGAAGGCGCACGCGGCCAGCAGATGCAACGCTACAAGGGTCTGGGGGAAATGAACCCCGATCAGTTGTGGGAAACCACATTGGACCCGGACGCGCGCACGCTGTTGCAGGTGAAGGTCGCCGATCTGGCGGATGCCGATGACATCTTCACCAAGCTGATGGGCGACGTGGTGGAGCCCCGGCGTGAGTTCATCCAGAACAACGCGCTGTCGGTGGAGAACCTGGATTTCTGAAGGGACCAACCGGGGGCCAGCCCCCGGACCCCCGGAGTTTTCGGGCAAGATGAAAGAGAGCCCATGTCCGACGGTTTCGATACCCTCATCACCCGTGCCAACGCGTTCTTCACGGACCTCCGCGCCGACAACACCAAAGCGTTCTACGAGGGCCACAAGGCCCTGTATAATGCCGAGATCAAGAAGCCTGCCGAATTGCTTGCGGACCTCATGGCCGAAGACCTCGCGAAGGCCACCGGCAAAGCGCACAAGCCCAAGGTCTTCCGCATCCACCGTGATGTGCGGTTCTCCAAGGACAAGACGCCCTACAACACCCATTTGCATCTGATGTGGCAGCGGCCCTCCCTTGGGCCTGCGTGGTTCTTCGGCGCCTCGCCCGAGTATCTGATCCTTGGGATGGGCATCATGGGGTTGGAAAAAGACAGCCTGACCACGTACCGCAACATGGTCGACCGCGACGGCGACGACCTGACCGATGCAATGGCGGCCTCCGGGGCGCAGCTTTCGGACTGGGGGCCCGCCCCGCTGAAGCGTGTGCCCAAGCCCTTTGACCAGGACCACCCCCACGCGGACCTTTTGAAACGCAAATCCTTTGCCCTAACCGCCGATCTGCCCGAGGGATGGCAGGACAAAGGTCTTCTCAAAACGCTCAACAGGATGATTCCCGCGATTCTTCCGGTGTGGAAAATCCTGGATCACACGTTTCCGGGCTAAGGCCCTTTCCCAAAATGATTCGAAACGCGCCCAATGGGTAAGGGTAGCCTTACCTTAAGCAGAGCTTTCGTCGAATTCCGTCTTGAGCCCCCGTTTCAGGCATTGCGGGGAAACCTTACCTGCCGCGTTGACACCCGATAACACGGGCCTGACAGGGCCATGACAGCACGCTATCGGGCAAATTCCCGACGTGGCGTCACGCATGAATGCCTCCAGTTAAAATATATTTATTTCAGATAGTTATACCAATGACATTCGATAACATGGCCCTGTTATGACCTTTCCTTTCGCGGAAATTGTCTGACAGCGGGTGTTGGGGCCATGTTTGGTTCATCGGCTCACCGGGCATTACCCAAATACGAGCTGCACAACACGAACCTGAAACCACACACCTAAACCAAATCTTTATATTTATAGGAATTCACACCATGAAACTCGCACTCATCAAAACCGCCGCCGTCTCCATCGCTCTGATCGCAACTGTTGGTGCAGCCAGCGCTTGCAACCTCGCCACGGCCACTCAGTTCGGCTGGGACAACTCCGCTGGCGTCCAGCAGTTCGGCAACTGCAACAACACCGCAATCGGTCAGACCGGCTGGAACAACACCGCCGCTGGCATCTCCAACGGTAACTGGAACACGGTTGTGATCGGTCAGGACGGCGCGTTCAACACTGGTGTTGTTGGCCAGAACGGCTCCTTCAACGCTGGCGCCGTCCAGCAGTCCGGCGCCCTGAACTACGGTGAAGTCGTGCAGAACGGCAACTTCCAGACCGGCGCTGTGATCCAGTCCGGCGTGGGCAACACCGGTGCTCTGAACCAGACCGGTACGGGCAACACGGCGCTGATCATCCAGGCCAACTAAGCCCAGACATTCCGGGCCAACCTCTCTGGCCCGGAGACCTCCGGGGGCGGGATTCCCCTTCTCCCCTTCGCCCCGCCCCCGGAGTACCAAGACCCAAGACCCTTTTTTTCAAGACCCGATTTCAGAATTTCACTTCGACCCCCATTTTCACAAAGGACAGGCCAATGACCAAGTTCATCAAATCCCCCACGGCCCTCAGCATCGCCGCCGTCGCTACGGCCGTCCTGGGCTGCACCGCGATCTCTGCCGAAACTGCAGACGTCACCCGCGAAGCCCACGCCCAAACCGCTGCGCCGATTTCCTGCAACCTCGCCATCGGCACCGCCAATGGTCTCTTGCAGATCGAGCCGGTGATCCAAGCCACCACCGCAGTTTCCGGCATCTACCAGCTGCGCGTCGAGGGCCCCGGCACTCGCATGAACCAGGGCGGTCCCTTTTCGGTCCGCGCCGGTCAGACGCTGGAGCTTGGTCGCATGATGACCAGCGGTTCCGCGTCCAGCCTCGATGCCGAGATGACGCTTACCATCGACGGGCAAACCTACCGCTGCCCCACAACACTTTAAGACTCTTCCAAGACCAAGACCTTTTTCAAGATTCCTTTTATCCGACCCTTTTTCACAACCCCTTTCATCCAAGGAACACTGCCATGTTTAAGAAAACCTTTACCGCCGCCGCCCTCGTACTCGCCACCGCCGCAACCGCCGTTCCGGTTGCCGCCCAACAGATCAGCTTCGGCATCACCGCCGGCAACCAGCAAGAGCGTGACGCCATCGCCGGCGCGCTTGTCCTCTACCAAATCGCCAACGGTGGTGACCCGGTCGAGGTCCTGACCCAGGTGTCGCAGGGCGGTTCCGTCGGCGTCATCCACCAAGAGGGCAACGGCCACAACGGCTCGCTCGCCCAGGGTGGCGGCGGCAACGCCGGGGGTGTTTTCCAGTTCGGTGAAAACACCGACGCCCACCTCGCCCAGAACGGCAACCAGGGCGACTTGGTCTTCGTATTTGGTTGGTAAGCCGAGGAGCCTTCGCATTCGGCTGGTAAGCCTTCGCGGGAAACCCGCGATCACCAGCCTCCAAGGATCGGCCGGTTCGCTGGCCGAAACCCCGGGCACTCAACCCCTCCCCTAACCCCGTTTCCCCTGACGGGTTGGGTGCCCGGCTCTTCCTCTCACGTCCCCCACGCACCCTCACTCAGGCGTGTCCCACCTCCCCCGGCTTCCGGTTTTCTTTCAATCGGACGTCGGGGGCTTTTTCGTTTGGCAGGGCGGTGCGGCGCGCGCGGCCTAGCCGCCCAAATGCGCCTCTCCGCGGGCTTTCGCCAAGGCGATCTGCTTTTGCCGCTCGCGGAAACGTTCGCGGTCGGCGTCGGAGTGCACATCGATGCAGCGCGGGCAGGAGACCCCCTCCTCGAAGGCGGGATCCGCCTTCTCCTCGCAGGTGATCGGATGTCGGCAGGCGCGGCACAGCTTGAACGGAAGTTCCTTGAGGTCATGGCCCACGGCGACGCGTTCGTCGAAGACGAAACAGCCGCCCTGCCAAAGGCTGTCTTGCTCGGGCACATCTTCAAGGTATTGCAGGATGCCGCCTTTCAGGTGGAACACGTCCTCCACCCCCTGCGCTTTCAGGTAGGCGGTGGACTTCTCACACCGGATGCCGCCGGTGCAGAACATCGCGATGCGCTTGTTGTGGAAGCGGTCGCGGTTGGCCTCCCACCAGGCGGGGAAATCGCGGAACGTCTCGGTGCCTGGATCAATCGCGCCCTCGAAGGTGCCGATTTCCACTTCATAGGCGTTGCGGGTGTCGATGACGGCCACATCGGGCGCCTGGATCAGCGCGTTCCAGTCGGCGGGCGTCACATGGGTCCCGACCGAGGCCGGGTTCAGCCCCGGCGCGCCCATGGACACGATCTCTTTCTTCAGCCGTACCTTGAGCCGCCCGAACGGCGGTTCACTCGCCGTCGACAGCTTCCATTCCAGACCGGCAAATCCGGGCAGGCCCCGGATATGCGCCAGCACGGCACGGATCCCCGCTTGCGACCCTGCAATCGTGCCGTTGATCCCTTCCGGCGCAATCAAGAGCGAGCCTTTGACCCCCAAGCCACAGGCCAGCGCCGCCAAGGGTTTCTGCACGGCGGCGGGATCAGGCACGGGGGCGAAATGATAAAGCGCGGCGACGGTATACATGGGCGAGCCCTTAGACCGATGGACAGCAGCGCTCAAGCCTTTCGCGCCGCAACAGGCTCCCTCCCTGCGCCAAACTTGACAGGATGGTCCAAATCCAAACATCCTACGTGCACATTTTTTAGGCATCTTGGCACTTTTTTGAGGTTTCTCATGAACCGCGCCCTTCAGCACGTGACCGCAGCCGTGTTCTGTTTTCTGTCGCACGTCGGGTTGGCGTCAGCCACGACCCTTGAACTTGCAACCAACAGCTGGGATTTCCAAACCACCGGCATCAGCTACACCATGGGGAACAACTCCGTCACGACACGCGCGTTCAGTTTCGTGTCGGATTACATCGGCACCTTGTCCCAGGTGAACGTTCCGTTTCTCGTCAACGTAGCCGGAGAGGTGCGCGGCTCGCTTCACACCTATGTCGACGACACCGCACCAGGCCCACAGATCATCAGCGATACACAAACCTTGACCGCCACCACGCCACCCAATGGCGTATCGATCCTGAGCTTTTTCTACGGCGATACCTTCCTTGTCACCCAAGGCGAAACCTACGTGTTCCTCATCGAGGCATTTGACGATGGCGGCGAATACCAGTGGTTGCGCAGCGGCAATGACTTCGGGGGCGAAAACTGGGGCCGGTTCGGAAGCGGCAACTGGTTCGATGCCGGGGCAGGCTTTCCAGCGGCACAGATCTTCCTAACCGTGCCGGATGTCACAACACCCGCGACCGTCCCCCTTCCCGCGGGCGGGCTTCTTCTTCTGGGCGGGGTCCTGATGTTGCGGCGCCGGGTACGGGGCTGATCAGGCTTTCGCCACGGCGTCAGGTGCCCATCCAGCCCGTCACCAAAGCCTCCAACGCGGTCCAGTCAGTATATTCCCTGTCAGCGTTCAGATCGGCCTCCGGGTCTTTCTTCGCCTCGATCCGGCGCATGATGAAGCGGGTGAAGATGTCGTATTCCGATGGCTTGTATGCCCCCGCGATCTGGGCCACTTGCCCCGTTTCCCAACCTGTCACCTCCCTCAGATCCTCGATGATCCGGTCAATGGCGCGCCAATCCTCTGCGTCATGGCCCGCCGCCGCCAAAGAGACCGAGGCAAACAGCACCGGATGATGGTCAAGCCACCGCTGATGATCCGTCATGAACTGGACCAGCGACGGCTTGTAGTGGCCCACGTGGATCGAGCCTACGATAACGGCGCGGTCAAACCGATCCAGCGCCAGATCATCGCTGTCGTCCAGCGACAAAAGCTCCACCCCGTGGCCCTTTGCCACCAGGCCATCGGTGATCCACCGGGCAATCTTGCTCGATTGGCCCTGTGTCGATGCATAGCCTACGAAAACCTTCATCTGATCCCCCTTCCAGCGGTGTTGTGCGTTCATGCGACCGTGGGTTTCTACCATTTCCGCCGCACGCCGCGTTGATCCTCGTCAACGCCCGGCCACGGCCCGACAAAAGCGCAGGCGGGTTTTCAATCCCGGCGGGTCTGCGTAACCTGTCACCGCTTAGCCAAGGGAACCGCACCATGACCCACGCCCTCCTCGTCATCGACGTCCAGAATGATTTCTGCCCCGGCGGCGCCTTGGCCGTGACCGACGGGGACGCGATTGTCCCCGGTATCAACGCGCTGATGGCGGACTTTCCCGCCGTGATCCTGACGCAGGATTGGCACCCGGCGGGCCATTCCTCTTTCGCGTCCAGCCATCCCGGCAGATCCGGCATGGACCTCATCGATATGCCTTACGGGCCGCAGGTCCTGTGGCCCGATCATTGCATCCAGGGCAGCTTGGGGGGGCAGTTTCACCCCAACCTCACAATCGACCGTGCGGACCTGATCATTCGCAAGGGCTTCAACCCCGCCATCGACAGCTACTCTGCGTTTTTCGAGAATGACCATAAGACCCCCACGGGGTTGGAGGGATATCTGCGCACACGCGGCATCACCGATCTGACGCTTGTGGGCCTCGCCACGGATTTCTGCGTGAATTACTCTGCCGTGGACGCGGCCAAGCTGGGGTTTGCCGTGACCGTCCGCGAAGACCTCTGCCGGGCGATTGATTTCGACGGCTCGCTCGCGGCGGCGCGCCAAGGCATGCGGGACGCAGGCGTCACGCTGACCTAAACCCCCAGCAATGCCTTCAACGCGGTCCGGTTCCGGCTGACATCTGCAAGCGTGTAGCCGTCCAGCGTGGCGTAGAACGCGGCCATCGCCTCGGCCAACGGCTGCTTCACGCCGCACATCGGCAACAGGCGGCAACTGCACGGACCTTGCCCAAAGCACTCCACCAGTTTGGTATCCTCTGACAGGCACCGCACGGCGGCGCCAAGGCGGATCTCGGCGGCATCGCGGGCCAATCTCAATCCGCCTGCCCGGCCTCTCTCAGAGACCAGAAACCCACCCTTCACCAGACGTGAACATACCTTCGCCAGATGGTGTTCCGACAAGTCGAATGTTGCGGCGATCTGCGTGACCGGCACCTTGTTCGGCGCGCTGGCGCTCAGATGGATCAGCACCCGCAACCCGTAGTCTGTGAACTTTCCCAACTGCATGGGCTATATTTAGCATTTACAATGCGCCTTAAGCAATGGCATATAATACGCATCCAAAATACTTATTAAGGAATCAATCGATGTCGATAGTTGATATCATGCTCTGGCCCGGCACGGCGATCTGCCGGATGTTCGGCGTCGATTCTGAAAAGGACATGGGGCTGATCCGGTCCATGTTTAACATGCTCGTCTATCTCACCGTGATGCTTGTCGTGCTCTGGATGTTCATGTGACCACTGCCCTGCCCCGAATTGATGTGACGGACGCTCAGATCAGGGCGGTGGCCGATCAATTCTACGTCCGCGTGCGGGCCGATCCCGACCTGTCGCCGATCTTCCATGACACCATCGGCCATGATGCTGCGGTCTGAGACTCCCATATCGCGAAAATCACCCGCTTCTGGCGCAACGCCCTGCTGCGTGAGCCGGTCTATTCCGGCAATCCGATGCACGCCCATTCCGCCATTTCCGCGATAACGCCGGAACATTTTGCCATCTGGCTTGGCATTTTTGACCAGGTGCTTCTGGACGTCTTGCCACCGGATACCGCCGCCGCGTGGTCACGCACGGCCCATCGCATCTGGCGCGGGCTGTCCCTTGGCCTTGCTGCCACCCGCGTGCGGATGGGTGGCGTCCCCGATCTGCACCTTTAGCGCGCTTGCCATGGGCAAAACACGCCCCTAAACGATCCTATCACACGGCTCGGAAGGGGACCTCACATGACCAATACAATCGTCAACAGCTGGAACGAATGGGACCCGCTGCGCCATGTCATCGTGGGCCGCGCGGATGATTGCCACATCCCTCCGGCAGAGCCTGCGTTGGACGCCAAGGTGCCGGAAGATAGCGACATGCGCGGCCAATGGGGCAAGCGCCCGCAAGACACCATCGACCGCGCGAATGAGTTGCTGGACACCTTCGCGCGTCAGCTGGAAGCCCGGGGCATCCGCGTGGACCGGCCCACCTCCATCGACCATTCGAAGCCCGCCACCACCCCCGATTTTCACACCGACAGCCAGTTCGGCTGCATGCCGCCCCGTGACGTGCTGCTGACCGTCGGTTCAGAAATTCTTGAGGCGACGATGTCCTATCGCTGCCGCTGGTTCGAATACCTTAACTACCGCCCCCTGCTGCAAAAATACTGGGAGGAAGACCCCAACTTCCGGCACGAGGCCGCGCCCAAGCCACGCTTGACTGACGCCGATTACCACCCCGATTATCTGAACGAGAAAATCGGCGATGCCCAGCGCCTGAAATGGGCCGAGGAAAAGCACTTCGTCACCACCGAGGAAGAACCCCTGTTCGATGCCGCCGACGTCCTCCGGTTTGGCCGCGACCTCGTGGTGCAGCACGGCTTCACCACCAACCTCAAGGGGATCGAATGGCTGCGCCGCCACTTCCCCGATCACCGCGTGCACACCGTGAACTTTCCCGGCGATCCCTACCCGATCCACATCGACGCCACCTTCACGCCGCTCCGCCCCGGCCTGATCCTCAACAACCCGCAACGCCGCCTGCCCGCAGATCAACGCGCGATGTATGAGAAGAACGGCTGGGAAATCGTCGACGCCGCCCAACCGGCCCACAACGCGCCCCCGCCGCTGTGCTATTCCTCTACCTGGCTCAGCATGAATGTCCTCGTCCTCGACCCCAAAACCGTCTGTGTCGAGGCGTCTGAACACTACCAGATGGAACAAATGGACAAGCTGGGGATGAACGTCATCCCCGTTGACCTCCGCGACGCCTACGCCTTTGGCGGCGGGCTTCATTGCTGCACGGCCGATGTGTACCGCGAAGGGACGTGCGAGGATTACTTCCCGGTGCAGTGATCCCGCAGGGCCCAACCCGCACCAATCGTGTCTTGCTTGGATCCAGGCACCACCGCATAGTCGCGCGATCTGTCATATTCGAGGGAAGGACCAATGGTGTAAATCGTCCAAGTCCTCGGCATTGCCGCCATCACTCTCGGGACAGGTGCCGCCACCATGACAGTGATGAACGAGGATATTCCCGATTTCCAGGTGCCCGAGGGCGACTGGATCGCAGGCCGCGCGCTGGACGGGATGACCTTCGACATCCTCGGCACCGATCTGGCCAGCGGTGCCGTTCTGGAAGATGAACTGGTTTTCCGCGACGGCACGTTCATGTCTGTCGATTGTCAGAATTACTGCGATTTCGGCTGGTCCGACTACCTGACCAAAGAGATCGACAGCGTCATCCACTTCACCGCCACAACCCTCTGCCCCGACGCCCCCCATACGGTCGTCTTCTATGGCCGTGTCGACGGCACGGATATCGTCGTCGACGGTACGTGGACCACCCGGCGCTGGTACTGGACCAACCAGATCGAGATCACGGCCACCGGCACCGCCGTTTCGCCCGAAACACCAACCATTTCCGATTAAGCCCCAGTTGACCGCCCGCATCAAACGCTTTCCGGCAAAACTCATCCTGCGCTTCATCGTCCTGATTGGCGTGATCGCGCTGGCCACTTGGGGTGCGCACCTGATCCGTGACGCGCTGAACCTCCAGATCCGCCCCGACAATGAACAACAGGTGCATCGCTTCGTCATGCTGGCGGCTGGTGCCTATGTCGTCCTGCTGGCGATCCCCTTCGTGCCAGGGGCAGAGATCGGCGTTGCGATGCTGACCGCCTTCGGCCCGGCCATCGCGCCGCTGGTCTATATCTGCACCGTGGCGGCGATGATGCTGGCCTTCTGCATCGGTCGATATCTGCCGCCCGAAACGCTGGCGCGGCTGCTTTCGTTTCTACGGATGCGGCGGGCTGCGGATCTGGTGGCGCGCGCGGCAGAGCTGCCCCCGGAAGACCGCCTCGCCCTGTTCCAGGGCGAGCAACCCGGCGCCGCACGCAGGCTTGGCCTGCGTTATCGCTACGTGGCCCTCGCGCTTGCGGTCAACACGCCCGGCAATTCGATCATCGGCGGCGGTGGTGGCATCATGATGATGGCAGGCCTCAGCGGCATCTTCTCACCGCTCACAACCTTTCTGACAGTGGCGCTGGCGGTTTCGCCGGTGCCCTTGGCGGTTATATTTCTTGGCCTGCGCCTCTGAATCGGCCCGCCCTCACACCCCTGTGCTATTCCTCCACCTGGCCCAGCATGAACGTGCTGCTCCCCATCGATTTCCGCGATGCCTACACCTTTGGCCGCGACCTGCATTGCTGCACTGCGGATGTGTATCGCGACGGCGTGTGGGCGGATTGTTTTCCTGTGAGGCAATTGCAAGGCGGAACCGGATCGCAGGCGTCCGGGTTGGTCTATTGATCCAGCGTCGCATCGCTGTCCGCCACAGAGAAAAGGCCAACCCCTTGTTCTTCGACGCAATCGTGCCAGAAATCATCGCGCGCGCCCTGATCCTCGGCGCATCTGGCCTTGTCTGGGTCATCGTCGTCGTCCGCCTGATCGGGCTGCGCACGTTCTCCAAGATGACGGCGTTCGACTTTGTCGCAACAGTCGCCACGGGCTCGCTCCTGGCTGGTGCGGCTCAGGCCAGCACGTGGCCCACATTCTTTCAGGCGAACCTTTCGATCCTCGTTATTCTGGGCGTGCAATTCGTCGTCGCCTATCTTCGACGAGCCTCCCACACATCGCTCGCATTCTTGCAAAACACGCCCATCGTCCTGATGCGCGACGGCGTGATCGGTGAAGATGCCCTGACGCGCACGCGCGTGTCCCGAGGTGATCTGATTGCCAAGCTGCGCGAAGCCAATGTGCTGCGCGCGTCAACGGTGCGCGCCGTGGTGCTGGAGACGACGGGCGATATCTCGGTCCTGCATGGCGATACGCTTGAGCCCTAGCTGATCGAGGGGCTGCGCGGGGGCAACAGGTCCGCCACCTAACGGTCATCGCATCTTTACAACCTCCCGCCCCGTCCGCTCAATCCCTGCGAAACAGGGCAGAGGATCATGACCCGCACCACCCTCATCATCGCCGCCCTCGCGGGCGTGCCACTTATCGCGGGCGTCCTCTGGGCCTGAGGCCAGCCGTGGATCTGCACCTGCGGCGCGATCCGGCTTTGGGTGGGGTCGATCTGGCACAGCGGCAATTCGCAACACATTGCCGATTGGTGCACGCTGTCGCATATCCTGCACGGCGTCCTTATCGCCCTGATCGGTCGCCTTGCGCTGCCGAAACTGGGCTTCAACGTGCTCTTCGCCATCGCCATTCTCACCGGCATCGGGTAGGAGATCATCGAACATACCAACTGGGTCCTCGGCCAGTTTCGCGCCACGACGGTGAACCAGGGCTACACCGGCGACTCGGTCCTGAACGCCGTGGCCGATTATATCTGGATGATGGGGGGCTTCTTCGCCGCCTGGCACCTGCGGGTGCCCGTGACGCTGGCACTGGTCGCCGTGCTGGAGCTTTCCGCCGCCCTGATCGGCCGCGACTCCCTGACGCTCACCACGTTGATGCTGATCCATCCCGTCGACGCCGTCGCGGAGTGGCAGCAGGAACTCAATCCCAACACCCCCTGACGCCCTATTTGAAGAAGCCCAACGCCCGGACCCACGCGAAAAGACCCGCGCCGATCACCAGAAGCGCCAGCGTCACGATGGCAAATGCCCAGGGATTGTCCGCGCCGGGGATACCGCCCACGTTGATCCCCAACAGCCCGGTCAACAGGCCCAACGGCAGGAAAATCGCCGCGACCACGGACAGCAGAAGCGACTGCCGATTCATCCGCTCGGCGCGCTGGTCCATGATCTGGTCATGGACGATCTGCGCGCGGTCTCGGATCGCGTCAAGGTCTTCGCCCAAACGCACCACCCGCTCCACCGCTTCGCGCAGGCGCATCCTGTCATGGGTGCTCAACCAGCCCAGATCCTCGATCTCGAAGGTCGCAAGCGCGTCGCGTTGCGGCAACAGATAGCGCCGCAGAACGATGGCGCTCCGCCGCAGCCCCGCCAGATCCGCACGCGAGACCTCTGCGCCGGGCTCCAGCACGGATTCCTCGGAATCGTCGATCCGCTCGTTGAGCGTGGCAATGTAGGGCTCCGCCGAATCCGCCAGCCGCAAGGCCAGCCGCGCCACGAAATCGCCGACCGACACCGCCGCCGCACCGCGGTCGATGGCCGCCACAAGGTCGCTCACGGCATGAAGCGGGCGCACCCACACGCCGATGATCCGGTCCTTCTCCAGCCACATCCGGACCGAAACCATGTCATCGGGCTCCGCCCCGGGGTTCAGGTTCACACCCCGCAGGTTCAGCACGACACCGTTGCCGTGGACCGAACAGCGCGGTCGCGTCTCTTCCGCGGTAAGTGCCTCGATTACATAGGGATCAAGGCCGCAGGCGGTCAGGCGATCCATGGTTTCCGGGGCATCGCGCCGGAAATGCCGCCATTCAAAGGGCGGGCCGTCCAACGGGCCACTTTCTGCATCCGGCGCAATCGCCGTCGCCGCGCCTGTCCCGTCGAATACGAAGCCGATCGCATCGTCCAACATCACAGATGGCCTTTCCACAGATTGATCTTTGTCCCTGAATGGTCCACCGGCCCGAAGGGCTCCAACGCCAACCCGGTGGCCTTCGCCAAGCCCCCGTCGCTGGTCACGATCCCCACGTGCCAACCCTTGAACCGCTCGGCCAGCGTCGCACCCAGCGCGCCATAAAGCCCGAACAACAGCTTCCGCTCGCCGATCCGCCCGCCATAGGGCGGGTTGACGATCACGATGCCCGGCGTCCCACCCTCGGGCGGCTCCAGATCGGAAATCGCCTGTCGCTCGAACGCGACAACACCCTCAACCCCGGCGCGCGCCGCATTCGCAACCGCGCCCCGGATCGCCCCATCATTGCGGTCAAACCCAAAGAACCGCACGCCCTCATGCGCGCGACCCTCCGTTTCATCTTGCCCAAAAAACTCCCCGCGGAGCGTCCCGCCACCCGCCATCTGCTCGAACACAAAGGATCTTGACCGGCCCGGCACCAGCCCCAATGCCATGTCGGCCGCCTCCAGCACAAAGGTCCCCGAGCCGCACATCGGGTCCACCACGGCTTGTGACCCGTCGAACCCCATCTCGTGCAGGAAACCCGCCGCCATCGTCTCACGCATCGGGGCCTTCCCGACAAATTCCTTGTGGCCGCGCCGGTGCAAGGCCTCTCCGGTGGTATCCACCGAGATCGTGCACAGATCGTCGTCGATGCGCACCTTCACCGAGATCGGGGCGTCTTTGGCCACGGGAATGCCCGCCGCCTCCAACCCGCCGCTGACCCGCTGAACCGCCGCCTTGGTCACGTAGATCTTCGAGCGCCGGCACACCGCCTCCACCCGCACCGGCACGCCCGGCACCAACCACGTCGCCCAAGGCACCTTCCTGGATCGCTTATCCAACTGCGCCAGATGCATCGCCCGAAATTCCGCCACGCGCAGCAACACCCGCACCGCGCAACGGCTGTGGATGTTCACCCGCGCCGCCTCCGCCAATCCGCCGTCCGCTTCGATGCCGCCGGGCACGCGCCGCACGCCGCTCAGGCCCAGCGCCCGCGCCTCGGCCTCCAGCGGGGCCTCCAGCCCCGGCACCGCCACCAGAAAAAGTCCAAGATCATCCATGGAAAGCGTCCTACACCGCATTGCGCGCTTCGGTAAGACAATCCTCGATGACGCGTCCCTCGGGGAGCTTGCCTACCCCGCATGCCCGGCGCATCACTTTACGCATGAGTGATGATACCTTTCCCGCCCTCGACGCAGACCAACTGCACGACCTCGACACCGCCCGCCTTTTCCCGGATCGGGCCGGTGATCCGATCCGCATCCTGATCCTCTATGGGTCCCTACGGGATGTGTCCTATTCCCGTGCGCTGGCGCAGGAATGCGACCGGCTCCTGCGGCGGCTGGGGGCCGAGACGGTGGTCTACAACCCCAAGGGCCTGCCGCAGCCCGACGGCGAACCCGACGCCCACCCCAAGGTGGCCGAGCTGCGCGACGCCGCAAGCTGGTGTGACGGTTTCGTCTGGGTCTCTCCTGAACGACACGGGGCCATGACCGGCATCATGAAAAGCCAGATCGACTGGATCCCCCTGTCGCTGGGCGGTGTCCGCCCGACGCAGGGCAAGACGCTGGCGGTCCTGCAAGTCAACGGCGGGTCGCAAAGCTTCAATACCGTGAACCAGTTGCGCATCCTCGGGCGCTGGATGCGGCTTCTGACGATCCCCAACCAATCTTCGGTCCCGATGGCGTGGGACCAGTTCAAGGACGGGCGCATGAAGCCCTCTCCGCTGTATAATCGCGTCGTTGATGTGATGGAGGAGTTGGTGAAATTCACCCACCTGACGCGCGACAACCGCAGCTACCTGCTGGACCGCTATTCCGAGCGGGTTGAAACCCGCGCAGCGCTCAGCAAGCGCGTGAATACATCGAAGGCGGACTGACCCGGCTTGCAAGCCTCGTGCTCAAAGCACGGCGTTTCAGCGGCAACCGCGACCGCGCGCGCCCCCTTTAGGGAGGAGGAATCGCACCATCCCAGACCGAGGACATGATCCGCATCGCCTCTTCGACGTCTGTCATGACACCGTCGGCGTCCATCAGGTCCACCGCGTCGCGCGCTTCGTCCACGATGTTGCCGCTGACGAAAATGAACAGCTTCGGGTTGCTGATCCGCAGGGCGATGATCAGCTTTGACAGCGGTTCGATCGACTTTTCGCCGCCCGCCGAAAGGCCCACGACAGTTGCGTCGGATTGGCTAAGCTCGTCCACCAATTGGTCGTGGGATTTGTCGATCTTCAGGTCGATCTCCCAGCCTTTCTTGCGGAACAGATCCGCGGCCATCCGCACCCCCAGAACATGGGTTTCCCCGGGGACCGAGGCGAAGACGGCACAGCGTTTGGACTCCGTTTGCGGCCCGTTAAACTGGTACCGCAACGCCCGCATGATCGCGTACATCCGCGAGGTGCCAAGGGCCACGTCGGTGAAGGAGATGCGGCTATCGTTCCACCAATCGCCCAACATCCGCGCGGACCGCGCCAGATACAACAGATAGACCTCTTGGACAGAGGTCCCGTCTGTGCGCAGATCCTGAATGAAGCGCGCACCGGCGTGATCATCCTCAGACAACAACGCGTTGCACAAGGCTTCCAGATCCTCGTCATCGGCGCTTTCGGCGGGCAGGTCGGGGACGTGGGCGGCCATCCGTCGAATGACCTCGCGCGCCAGGATCTCGACCGAGCTTTCAGGCAACCGCGCCTTGAGGGTGCGCAAGCCCAACTGTGATTGCAAATATTGACCGGAATCAAAGCGACCATCGATCTCGTCATAGTCTTGCATGGACAGCCCTCCCAAGCCATCAGCGCGTGGCCGAGGCGCCTGTTCAGCCACCGACGCAAAACCTAGTTCTAGTGCGCCGCCCCTGCCATTCAAGATTGACGGGCGATTCTTATCCCTGAGCCTTCAACATACCAAAAAAACGGGCGTGGGAAGGTGCATCGCCACGGCCCCCAGATCCCGCCCCTCTTGCCGTACCATCGCGCGGCGCGCCCGCGCTCTCGCACCTCGGAAATCACGCGGCAAGGGCCCGCCTCGGCCCCGTCGACCGCCATCAGCACCTTGCCACCCTCGCGTGGGCTTGCTCTAACCGTCCCGCACAACGGAGCTACAGCCATGGTCGATATCGCCACCCGCGTCTGGAACCACAAATGGAAGATCGACCCGATCGTCCGCTCCCTGATCGATACCGATTTCTACAAACTCCTGATGTGCCAGTCGGTGTTCCGCAACAAGCCCGACACCCAGGTCCGCTTTTCGCTGATCAACCGCACCACGCGCATTCCGCTCGCCAACCTGATCGACGAGGGCGAGCTGCGCGAACAGCTTGACCATATCCGCACCCTCCGCCTGACGCGCGGCGAGTCCACCTGGATGCGCGGCAACACCTTCTATGGCAAACGCCAGATGTTCTCCCCCGAATTCATGGATTGGTTCGAGGCCCTGCAACTCCCCCCCTACCATCTGGAACGCGTCGGCGATCAGTATGAACTCACCTTCGAAGGCGCCTGGCCCGAGGTCATGCTCTGGGAAATTCCCGCGCTGTCCGTCCTGATGGAACTGCGCGGTCGCGCCGTCCTCGCCACCATGGGCCGGTTTGAACTGCAAGTCCTCTACGCCCGCGCCATGACCAAACTGTGGGAGAAGATCGAACGCCTCCGCGCGATCCCCGACCTGCGCGTCGCCGATTTCGGCACGCGGCGCCGTCACTCCTTCCTCTGGCAGGATTGGGCCGTCCGCGCGATGCAGGAAGGCTTGGGCGACAGCTTCGCGGGCACCTCCAACTGCCTCATCGCCAAGAACCGCGATCTGGAGGCCATCGGCACCAACGCCCACGAACTCCCCATGGTCTACGCCGCCTTGGCTGAGGATGACGAGGCGCTTTTCCAGGCCCCCTACGACGTGCTGTCCGACTGGCATGATGAGCACTCCGGCAACCTGCGCATCATCCTGCCCGACACCTACGGCACCCAAGGCTTCCTCGACAACGCGCCGGACTGGCTCGCCGGTTGGACAGGCATCCGCATCGACAGCGGCGACCCCGCCACCGCCGCCGAAATCGCGATTGCCTGGTGGAAAAGCCGCGGCGAAGACCCCCGCGAGAAGCTGGTGATTTTCAGCGACGGTCTGGACGTCGACAAGATCGAGACCCTACAGGCCCAGTTTGCAGGCCGCGTCCGCGTGTCCTTCGGCTGGGGCACCCTGCTGACCAACGATTTCCGAGGCCTCGTAGACAACGACGCCCTCGCCCCGTTCAGCTTGGTGTGCAAAGCTGTTTCAGCGAACGGACACCCAACGGTCAAACTGAGCGACAACCCCGAGAAGGCCATGGGGCCTGAAGCCGAGATCGAGCGGTATAAGCGGGTGTTTGGGGTTGGGGAGCAGGAACGGGTGGAGGTGGTGGTTTAGTTATTTTTAAACTAGAATAGGCCATCCTGGCGTGTGTCAAATATCGACCTATTCAAGTGATCTTCTAATCGCTGCTTGAGTTCTTTATTATTGATCTCTGGCGCATAATTTTCATCATTGTAGCTGATCACATTGAGGATCACGCAGTTCTTCCTGCGACCATTTTGCATTCTGTAGGCAGCTTGTCCGATGATCTCATCAATATTTTGAGAATTAATTCTCCCATCATCGAAACGCCGCCAAAACAAAGGATCGTAAATGTGAAAATATGAAATAAGTCCACAGCCATCTCTACCTTTCCAACCCCGCTGACGATCTGCTCGATCCCAATTCGGCGAAGTTACAAAAAGTCTTACTGCTTCAAACGTCCACTTCTCCTCCTCCTCTCGCCTTACTGGAGTCACTCTCCGCTGAAATTCATCCCTGCGGATCGGAAACTCTGGAACATCCTCGAAACCAATCCCTGATACTTGAGCGTTTAGCTCTATACTTTCAAAAAATCGGTTCTTTGCTTCAAACAAATCTGGGAAATCGTCGATCTCGATACCGGTTTCTCGAAGGCTTCTAGTTGGTTGCGATAAGAAATTTCGGCTCAAGGACGTCAAAGCGCCCCCCGCAACGATCTGCGACTCAAATTCACTAGCATCTTCTGTGGTTGTGATTTTTTCGGGGGTATTCTCGAACCAGTCTTCTACGGCAGAGCGCGCATTGTGGCCAAGTTCTTGACCCCACTGTTGAAGTGGTTGTCCAACGACTCCTTCGACGAAACCCTTTCCTAAATCACCAATCGATGCACCGAAAATTGACCCACCGACGAACACTGCTCCAGTAATTACAACTACACCTAAGCGTTGCGCAAACGACCCTGCTTCGGGAGGCAGAACATAGATTCGGTACTGCAGCTGCCCTTCAAATAGGTCTTGGTTGAAGGACTCAACTATTTTCGAAAATTCTAACGCACTCGTAACAAAGGTTTCGATAGCGATAGCGTGCTGCGGCACATCATAAAAAATGGGAAATAAAATTACCGGGCGACCAGCGCTGTCAAACGAAGCAATCTGCATAGATTTTCTCCTTAATTCTGGAGCCTATCTTGTTTTCCTCATTGAGCAAGTCCTTTGCCCGCAAGCGCGTTTCTTGAAGTAGACAGTCACCTCTCGATATTTCAGCTTCTAAACCCACCCCACATCCATCCGCTGATGCAGTACCCGCACCACTGTCACGGCCACCTCATCCTCGCGGAAGAACACCACGTGGCTTCCCGCCAGTGCCCGCCGCAGCTCTGGCGCGATCTCGTCCGCCGAGCGGGAGGCCACCCGTCCACTTGCAACACCGACAATCCGATCCTCGATCTTCGCATCGTATTTGACCGCTTGGTCGTATCCCCATCGCTCTTCGGTGTAATCCCAGATGTCTGCGATGTCCGCCGTGGCATCGGCAGCGTAGTCAATGCGTTTCACTCGGCGGCTTTCAACTTGGCTTCGTATTCCGCACGTCTGCTCTCCCGGAACTCGTCCCAGTTCCACTCAGTCGCAATCCCACTTGCATCCCCCTTCGCAATCTCTGCGCGAAGGCGTTCCAGCTTCGCCTCTTCCTCCTCCAGCAACCGCAACCCCGCCCGGATCACGTCACTAGCCGAGCCGTAGCGGCCTTCTTTCACCTTCTCGTCGATGAACTCTCCGAAGTGATCCCCCAAGGAGACGGATGTATTGCGAGCCATGTTGAAGCCTCCAATTTTCGCTATACCAATAATTGGTACTCTACAGAGAAAATCAACCCTCTCCCACAGCCCCCGCTTCTTCTTTGCCCTCACCCGCTTGCGCTTCATCTGCAACGACACGCGCACCGTCGCAACATCGGTGTCATAGCTGAAAACCCACTCAAAACACGGTTAATCAAACGTAAACAAAACAGATTTTACAAACAAAACAAACGCTTAACCCTCTGCTCAAGCTTGAGCAGCCCCCTTCACTCCTCCCCCACAGACCCCCGCAGCGCCTTCACCTCTCCGCGCTTTTTCTTCTCCGCCACCCGCTTCCGCTTCTGGTTCAAACTCACCCGAGTCTTGACCCGCCGTTTCGGCACCACCGTCGCCGCCTTCACCAGCTCCGCCAGCCGCTGCCGCGCGATCTCCCTGTTCCGGGCCTGGGACCGCTCCTCCGCCACGAACAGCACCAGCGCGCCCTCTTTCGTCCAGCGCCGTCCCGCCAGCCGCCTCAGCCGCGTCTTCACCGGGCCGGGCAGGTTCGGCGACCGCTCCGCCTCGAACCGCAGCTCCACCGCCGTGCTCACCTTGTTCACGTTCTGCCCGCCCGGCCCCCCCGCGCGCACGAAGCTTTCGGTGACTTCCCAATCCTCGATGCTGATTTTGTCGGTGATGCGAAGGGTCATGGCGCCATACAAATGTAAGTAAGGGATCTCTACAGGTTCATTATAGCGAAATCCCAACCAAAAAGGGCTGCCCAAGGTGAGCAGCCCTTTCGAGAAATCAGGAGGTGGGCGCGGTCAGAACCAGCGGCTCACCTGGGTTGGGCTGTTGGCCCTAGGGTTGCCTAAAGGCGTACCCCCCAAGTTGTCCCGACACCATTCTCCAATACCTCTCTAGACACTGGATCACCTCCTTCCGATTTTGTTTCAACTATCGTTAGGTTGGCACACATTTGGTGGATGTCAAAACTTTTTACGCAGGATGTGCCAGAATTTTCCGTGTGAGCAGGCGGAACGGCACCAGTGCGATCAAGGCAAGGGCAAGTTTGACACCCCAATCAGCAAGGGCCAACGACACCCAAAGCGGGGCCTCGGGGCCCATGCCAAGGACCGGAAGCACCTCGTTCGCCCAGGCCACATCGCCGGGCAGGACGCCGGTAAGTGCACCCGAAAAGGCGATGAAGAAGAACAGCGCCGTATCGACGGACGATCCGATTATGCTAGAGATTACAGGTGCTTGCCACCACCCCCCATTGCGCAGGCGATCAAAGATCGCCACGTCCAGCAGCTGCGCGGTCAGGAACGCAATGCCACTGCCAAGCGCGATGCGCAGCGTCACCAGCGGGCCAAATTCGCCCATGATCTGCGTCCCGATGAGCGAGCAGATGACGCCCACGATGAAGCCCGCGAACACAACTTTGCGAGCAACCGACGCGCCATAGACACGGTTCATCACATCGGTGACGAGGAAGGCGAGCGGATAGGTGAAGGCACCCCACGTCAGCCATTGGCCGAACAGGAATTGCACAAGGATGTTCGAGGCCACCACGATGGCCGCCATGGCGAGGACGCCGGGCAGGAGTCTGGTCATTGATATGGTTTCCGTTTTTTCAAGGTAGTCGGAGACTTGGCCCAGAATGAGCAGGCGCTGGCTACGCTCCTTCTGGTCGTCCGTCAACCCAGCACGGCCGCCAAACCACGGGCCACCTTGGGGATATTATCCACCGTCAGCCCCGCCACATTCATCCGCCCGTCCCCCACGACATATATGCCGTGATCCTCGCGCAGGGCCGCCACCTGAGCGGGCGAAGCCCCGATCAAGGAGAACATGCCCTGATGCGCCGCGAAGAACCCAAAGCGGTCCGATCCCGTCTCGGCCCGCAGCGCATCCGCAAGCGCTCGGCGATTCCGGGTCATGCTGTCGCGCATGGCGGTCAGTTCCGCGTCCCACATCTGCCGCAGGTCAGCGTCGTGCAGGATCAGATCCACACACCGCGCCCCGTGGTCCGGCGGAAATGAGAAATTGTTGCGGTTCATCGCGGTCAGATGCCCCTGCGCCGCGGCGCGCGCGCCCTCACTTGTCGCGATCAGGGCGACCCCCGCGCGCTCTCGGTAGAGGCCGAAATTCTTAGAGCAGCTGGCGGCGAGGAACAGTGTCGGCACCTTTTGCGCCAGCAACCGCGTTCCGGCGGCGTCCTCGACCAGCCCGGCGCCGAATCCCTGATAGGCCATGTCCACGAGGGGAATGGCACCTGTCTTCAGGCAAATCGCTGCGACTTCCTCCCAATCGGCAAGGGTCAAATCCGCTCCGGTCGGGTTGTGACAACACCCGTGCAGGACGATCACGTCGCCCGCGCGGGCGTTGCGTAGATCGTCCATCATCCCATCGCGATCCAGGCCGTTGGTGTTTCGGTCAAGGTAGCGATAGCTGCGGCGCGCCAGCCCAAGATGGTCCGTCATCCCCGCATGGATCGGCCAGCTTGGGTCGGAAACCCAGACCTGCGCATCCGGGGTCAACGTTCGCACCAGCTCCAGGATCTGGCGCATGGCGCTGGTGCCCCCCACGGTAGCAATGCCCGCAATGCGCGCCTCTGGCACAGCATCGGCCAGAAGCAGATCGCGCATGCCAGAAATGAACGCCGCGTCGCCGGCAAAGCCCAGGTAGGCCTTCGTGGTCTGCGCCTCCAGGATCCGGCGCTCTGCCTCTTTCACCGCGCCCATGACAGGGGTCACGCCATCCGCGTTACGGTAGAGGCCGACCAGAAGGTCAACCTTGCCGGGCCGCGGATCCGCCGCGAATTGGCCCGTCAGTTGGAAAATCTTGTCCGGCGCGGGGGCGGTGAGGGTTTCGAACATCGGCAAGCCTCAGGGGGTCAGGGAAATCGAGCGGGATCGCGGTCGTAGGCCAGCACTCGCATCCGCTCCTCACGGCTGACGGGCACGAAACCCATCTTCTGATAGAGGCGTAGGGCAGCGGGGTGATCCAGGGTGCAGGTGTTCACCGTCATCTTTTCCACCCCGTCGCGCGCCCAACCGGTCGCAATCGCCGTCTGCACCAGAAGCGGCCCAAGACCCGTGCCGACCGCTTGGGGCACCAGCCCGAAATACGCGAGGTCGCATTCGCCGGGCACCCGCCAATCAAGCATGAAGAACCCGGCGGGCCAGCCGTTCTTGATTGCCGTCCAGATCACCACATCCGGGCTGCGCACAAAGGCTTGCAGGGCGGCGGGGTCTTCCTCGGCCTGATCGAAACGGTCCTGCCACTCGTACTCGCGCCCCACGGCGTCATAGAGCGACAGGAAATACCACACGGGCGGGTCGATCGCCCGGTCCAGGCGGACGTCGCCGGGCAATTGTGCCGGGCCGTACGGGGGTCGCTCGGGCATTTCCAGGTAGGTGATCGTGAAGGGCACTTCCGTCCCCGCAGGGAGAACGCTCATCCCGTTTCGACCTTCAACTGCTCGAACTGCCCCCACTCGGACCACGAGCCGTCGTACAGTGAAACATCCATGTGCCCCAGCCGCGTCAGCCCCAACATCAGGATCGCCGCCGTCACACCGGACCCACAGGTGGTGATGATCCGCTTGTCCATATCCACGCCTCCCGCCTCGAACGCGGCGCGCAGGGCGGCGCCCTCTTTCATCGTACCGTCCGCGTTGAACAGCGTCGCATAATGGACGTTCTTGGAATTCGGGATACGCCCGGAACGCAACTCGGGGCGCGCCTCGGGCTCTTCGCCCCTGAACCGGGCGGGCGACCGGGCGTCAACGATCTGCCAATCCCCGAGTTTGCTTGCAGACGCGACCTGCGTGACATCCTTCACCAAATGGGCCTGGCGTTGCACCGTCATGTGGCGGTCGCGCACGATCGGGGGCATGTCCTCCATGGCGCGCCCTTCGTCCAGCCACTTGGGCAAACCGCCGTCCAGAACCGCGACATCTGTCTTTCCCATCAAACGGAAGTTCCACCAGACCCGCGGGGCCGAGAACATTCCCATGCCATCATAGACCACCACCTGATGCCCATCGCCCACGCCCATCGCCCGCATCCGGGACATGAACTTCTCCACCGGCGCCACCATATGCGGCAATGTCGAGCGCCCATCGGCGATCTCGTCGATATCGAAGAACCGGGCGCCGGGGATGTGGCCCGCAGCATATTCGGCACGGGCATCGCGGCCCATATCGGCCAGATAGTAAGAGGCATCGATGATCCGCAGATCGGGATCGTCCAGATGCGCCGCCAACCACTCGGTCGAGACCAACGTCTTCGGGTCGTCGCCTACAATCACCCCGGCCATGGCACAGTCTCCCGTCACAATTGTTCCGGAAATGCCTACGCCGCCACCCGCGCCCACGCAAGGGCAGCGCATTGCCGCTCCCCGCTTCATCTTGCCAAATACAACTCAATCCGACGCGTGCCAAAGGCCCCAGCGTCAGCCGTTTTGCTTCAACAGCCGCGCCTTTTGCCGATCCCAATCGCGCTTGGCCGACGTCTCGCGCTTGTCCTGAGCCTTCTTGCCCTTGGCGATGCCGATCTTCAGCTTCACCAGACCCTTGTGGTTGAAGTACATCACGATCGGCACCAGCGTCATGCCTTCGCGCTGGGTGGCGTTCCAGAGCTTCGACAGCTCTTTCTTCGACGCCAACAGCTTGCGTCGCCGCTTTTCCTCATGGCCGAAGGTCTTCGCCTGAACATAAGGCGCAATGTAGGAGTTCACGAGCCACAGCTCACCGTCCTTCACCTCGGCATAGCTCTCGGCGATGTTGCTCTGCCCCTGGCGCAGGCTCTTGACCTCGGACCCTTCAAGGATGATCCCAACCTCAAGATCGCTTTCGATTGCATAATCGAAGCGGGCACGCCGGTTCTCGGCGATGACTTTGTAGTTTGGATTCTCGGGTTTCTTGGCCATGGTCAGGGTTATCTAGGGACCCTGTCGGTGCAAGTCCACCGGAGTCAGCCGCTGATCCGTGCCGAAAGGATGATATTGGCCAACGCGATTGCTGCGCCCAGTCCCCCTGCGATGCCCAGGGCGATCAGCCCGTGGCCTGCGATGACCGCCCCGCCGATGGCCGATCCCAGCGCCGCGCCGATGTAGATGGCCGCCGCATTCAGGGACAGAACCACGGGCGCGCGTTCGGGACGCAGGCTTATGATACGGGCCTGTTGCGGTGCGGTGATGGACCAGCCGAAGGTGGACCAAACGAAGACCAGTGTGAACAAGAGCCACCCCGCCATGGGCAGCGTGGAGAACAGGGGCATGGCGACAATTTGGGTCAGGGCCAGGAACAGCAGCGTGCGGGTCGGACCGAAGCGGTCCGCCATCCATCCGCCCAACAGGTTGCCGAATACCGCCGCAAGCCCAAGGCACAGCAAAATGCCACTGATCCCGTTGCGACCATATCCCATGACCTCTTCCAGCAGCGATGCAAGGAAGGTCAACGGCACATAGATCGCGCCAAGGAAAGTTGCGGTCACAAGAATGGCCAACATGATGGGGCCATCCGCGATGACCGCGCCAAGGTCCCTCAGTCCCACGGGCTGGAAGTGAAGGCCGCGCGGCACACGGGTCCAGATCAGAAACAGGCACGGCAACGCGATGATGGCAACGATCAGGAAGGCAAACCGCCAGCCGAAGGTGAAAGCGACAAAGCCCCCCGCAGGAACGCCGATCACCTGCGCCAACGTCAGGCCGAACATCACCGATGCAAGCGACCGCGCCCGCTGTTGCGGCGCCACGACGCCCGCGACGACGGCGGCGGTGACAGGTGTGGTGATCCCGGCCCCCACCGCCGCCAGCGCGCGGGCGATGAAAAGCACCCCTTCATTGGGCGCAAGAGCCGCAAGCAAATTGGCCATCGCAAAGATCGAAAGGCCCGCGAACAGAACCTTGCGGCGCCCTACTCGGCCCGTGGCCGAGACCAGAAGCGGCGACGTCACGGCGTAGGCGATCGCGTAGATCGTCATGACCCACCCCGCCAGGGACACGGATAACCCAAGGTCCGCCGCAAGGGGCGGCAGCATCCCGATGACCATGAACGCGCCCATGCCGATCACGAAATTCGTGGCCGACATGATGGCGATCAAGCTGCGCTCGGACGTTATGTCGCCGTCCGAGGGGGTGTTCAATTGAGAAGGCCCGCGTGGCGCAGGGCGGCTTCAATCTTGACCTTCGTCGCGGCCTCCACCCCCACCAAAGGCAAGCGCACTTCGTCCGAGCAAAGGCCAAGGACGGACATCGCGTATTTCACGCCGCACAGGCCCGGCTCCGTAAAGATCGCCTCATGCAGCGGCATCAGACGATCCTGGTAGCTTAGCGCCGTGGCAAAATCACCTGCGCGCATGGTGGCCTGGAACTCGGCGCACAGCTTCGGCGCAACGTTGGCCGTGACGCTGATACAGCCGACACCGCCATGGGCGTTGAAGCCAAGCGCGCTGGCATCCTCGGCAGACATCTGCACGAAATCCGCGCCACATGCGGCCCGTTGCTGGGACACGCGGGCCATGTCGGCGGTTGCGTCTTTCACGCCGATGATCATCGGGTGCTTGGCCAAATGGCCCATAGTTTCGGGCGACATGTCCACGACGGACCGTCCGGGGATGTTGTAGATGAAGATCGGGATGCCAACCTCGGCCAGCGCCTCGTAGTGGGCGATCAGCCCGCGCTGAGTGGGCTTGTTGTAGTAGGGCGTCACCACAAGGGTGGCGTCCGCCCCTACGGCCTTGGCGTGCTGCACGTGGTGCAATGCCTCTGCAGTGTTGTTGGACCCGGCCCCCGCGATCACCGGCACGCGACCGTTCGCGGCCTTCACCACCGTCTCAATCACCTCCTCATGCTCTTCATGGCTTAACGTGGGGCTTTCGCCAGTCGTGCCGACAGGAACCAACCCGTTAGAGCCTTCCGCGATATGCCACTCCACCAGACGTTTCAGCACGTCAAAGTCCACAGCACCTTTTGTCATCGGCGTGACCAGAGCGGGCATTGAACCTTGGAACATCATTCGCGTCCTTCAATCAGGAGGGGGGGGTTAGCGGCAATTTCCTGCCCCAATACAAGGCGGGCGCGGGATTGCCAAGTTCGTGAGTTGCGTCTGAGCGCTTGTGCATTATCTTGGAGTTTCTAGGGACAACACAACTAGGAGACGCCGCGTGACCATGCGACGCCTGATGACGGCCCTTGTCCTTTGCTCTTTCGCCGGAGCGACCCCCACGTTCGCGCAATCGGACTCCGAGGCTTTGGCCCTGGCGCTGGCGGCCTACAACCAAGGGGATCTGGCCGGAGGATCCGCCGCAGCGCAATCCCTGACCGATCCTGTCGCGTTGGACCTTCTTGCCTGGACGCGACTGCGGCGTGGCGAGGGTGATTTTGCCGAATACATCTCGTTCCTTGACCGCAACCCGGATTGGCCCGGTCTGGACTACCTGCGCCGCCAGGGTGAGCCTTCGATCCCCGAAGGCGGCGACGCGGCGGAAATCATGGACTACTTTGCCGACGTCCTGCCCGAAACCGGGGCCGGGTCCCTTGCCCTTGCCCAGGCGCTGGCAGATACGGGCAACCCAGTTGTGGCAGAGGCTATCGTCGTCCGTGCCTGGACGTCGCTGGTGATGACCGGCATGAACGCGCAGGCCCTCAATCGCGCATTCGGCAACTTGCTGACGCAAGATCATCACATCGCGCGGCTCGACCATCTGTTGTGGGAAAACGCAGAAGAACGCGCGCGGGCGATGTTTTCCCTCGTGCCCGAGGAATACGTGCCCCTGGCGACCGCGCGGCTGGCGCTGCGCGACCGTGCCCCCGGCGTGAACGCCCTGATCGATGCGATCCCGGCGTCGCTACAGAACGACCCCGGCTTGGCCTACGAGCGGTTCATCTGGCGCATTCGCGAAGGCCTTTGGGAAAGCGCGGGCGAGTTGATGGCCGAACGCTCGGTCTCGGCCGCCAGCCTGGGGCGTCCCGCTGAATGGGGCCGCCGACGTGCGGACCTGGCCCGCGATGTGATGCGTGAGGGCGAACACGAACTGTGTTACGAGTATGCCGCGAACCACCGGATCGAGCCCACCGACGATTATATCCGCTTTGCGGATCTGGAATGGATCGCGGGCTACTGCGCCTTGCAACTGGACCGGCCTGAGGTCGCCGTTGGCCATTTCGAGGCGTTCCGCGAGGTTGTGTTCTCTCCGATCTCGGTCGGGCGTGCGGGCTATTGGCTTGGCCGTGCCCATGAGGCGGCAGGCAACGCCGAGGCGGCGGCAGAGGCCTATGCCCTGGGGGCCCAGTATCAATCCAGTTTTTACGGACAGCTTGCACAGGAACGCGGCGGCTTACCGGTGGATCCCGAATTTCTCGGGACCCGGGATTACGGCGATTGGCGAACGTCCAGCTTCGCGGATCTTGATGTCTTTCACGCCGCGATGCTGCTGTACGAGGCGGGCCAGGTTAATCTGGCCGAGCGCTTCTTTACCCATATCACCGAACGCCTCGATGAGACGGAGGCCGGCATGATGGGAAGCCTGATGCTGGAGTTGGGCGAGCCGCATTACGCGCTTCTGGTCGCCAAACGGGCGGCGCAATCGGGGCACGAGCTTTTTTCCGCCTACTACCCGCTGGCTGATCTTGAAGACGTGGACCTGCCGATTCCCCGCGCCTTTGCCCTTGCGATTGCGCGCAGGGAAAGCGAGTTCGACCCGTTCGTCGTGTCCGGCGCGGGCGCGATGGGGCTGATGCAGGTGATGCCCGGGACCGGCCGCGATTCAGCCGGAGAGCTGGGGATCGCCTTCTCGGAAAGCCGCCTGCGCAGTGATCCGGCGTACAACGTGCTTCTGGGGTCCAACTACATCGCGGGGCTGTTGGAAGCCTATGACGGCAACCCGGTGCTGGTCTCGGTGGGGTATAACGCCGGGCCGGGACGAGTCCGGCAATGGCTGGAGCGCTTCGGCGATCCCCGTGACGTAGATGACGTCATCGACTGGATCGAAGACATCCCCTTCACCGAAACCCGCAACTACATCATGCGTGTGATCGAAAGCTTGCCCATCTACGAGGCGCAATTGACCGGAGAGTTGCCGACGTTGGGCCTTAGCGAGCGGTTGGTGCAATAGAACCAGCACCGCTTGGTCCAGCGCACTTCTGTGGGGGCCTCCGCAAATGTTGCGCGCGCTTGCAGACGGTGCTGGACCGAGCCGAAGAATAGGATAGGTGTGAACTATGGATTGGTCAGTGTTCCCCTTGTTTCTTGGTGCGTGCGGCGCGGCAGCTGCGACGGGCGCAATGTTTTCGCCGGGTCAATGGTATCGCGACCTGTCCAAACCAATCTGGACACCGCCGGATTGGCTGTTCCCCCTTGCCTGGACTGTCCTCTATATCTGCTCGGCAATCGCGGCGACGCGGGTGGCTGTCTTGGGCGATTCAGCCCACGCCATGGGCTTTTGGGCATTCCAGATCGCGCTGAACACCCTGTGGACCCCTGTTTTCTTCGGGTTGGAGCGGATCCGCGCCGGGGCGCTTGTCCTGTCGTTCCTGTGGATTTCTGTCGCGGGATGCATGGTGACGTTCTTCATGGCTGATACTTTAGCGGGCTTGCTGATCGTGCCTTACCTAGTCTGGGTGACGATTGCGGGTGCCTTGAACCTGTCGGTTTGGCGCCTGAACCCCGAGAAGGCCGCATTGGGCTGAGTCCCTTGCAGGCCTGAGTCGCCACCCTCTTTCCAGAATTGTTGCAAAAACCCGCGCCGTCCTCACGGCGGCGAGACGGGCTTTCACGGGCCTGTGTGGTTGGTGCAGGGCGGGGTGCCCTCTGTGCATATGCGCACCTATATCGCGCAATTCTCTCGGTTACGTGTGTGGAATCACGACAACACAAGGCGCATATTCATCTCATCGGAACGCAGCAAGACGCCGCGCTTCCCCAAGACAACCCAAACCAGGGGCCGCGACAACCGCCGCCCACTCAGAAAAGAAAAAGGACTAACGTCATGAAAAAGATCGCAATCATCGCCGCCACCACCCTGTCCATGGCCGCTTCCCTCGCTGCTCCGGCTTTCGCGCAATCGGCCTCCACCGCCTTCGCCATCGCGCATTTCAACCAGTCGGCCGATAGCGCCTCGGACGTCGTGGCCCTGCCCAATGGCGAGAACACCACGCAGGTCTCTACCCGCGGCATGACGCCCCTGGCTGAAGCCTTCGCCCTGTTCAACGAATACGCTGACGGCACCGGCGACCTGCGCGGCCTGAACGGCGCAACCGTCGTGAACGGCACGCCCGCTTACGGCGCCGACATCTTCGAGCGCCTGCGCGCCGCTGATCGTGAGAACAACTAAGAACAGATCACGGGACCTCCTCCCCCGGGTCAGCCCCTCGCCACCATGGCGGGGGGCTTTCTTTTGTACGGGGCGAACACAAAAAAGGGCGCCACATCGGGCGCCCTTTTGTATCTAGCTGTAAGCCGGATCAGGTGAGCGATCGCTCAACCTCTTCCCGCTCGAAGATCTCGATGACGTCGCCGGGGCGGATGTCTTCGTAGTTCTCGAACGCCATACCGCATTCTTGGCCGGACTGGACCTCTTTGACCTCGTCCTTGAAGCGCTTCAGCGTTTTCAACGTGCCTTCGTGGATCACCACATCGTCGCGCAGCAGGCGCACACCGGCCGAGCGTCGTGCGACGCCTTCTGTGACCAGGCAACCCGCCACGTTACCCACGCCAGAGACCTTGAAGACCTCTTTGATGTTGGCGTAGCCGATGAAGTTTTCGCGGATTTCTGCACCCAGAAGGCCGGAGGCGGCCGCTTTCACGTCGTCCACGAGGTCGTAGATCACCGAGTAGTAGCGGATTTCCACACCCTTCTGGTTCGCGGCCTGGCGCGCCGGCGCGTTCGCCCGGACGTTGAAGCCGATAACCGGCGTACCGGAGGCTTCGGCCAAGCCGATGTCCGATTCCGTGATCGCCCCGACACCGTAGTGCAGCACGCGGACGCGAACTTCGTCGTTGCCGATCTTTTCCAGCGCCTGAACGATCGCCTCGGCAGAGCCCTGCACGTCGGCCTTCATCACCACCTGCAACTCGCGCACGTTCTCGTCAGCTTTGGCGTTTGCCAGCAGCTGATCGAGGGTTGTGGCGGCACCGGCAGCAGCGCGCTTATCCTTGGCGGCCTGCTCGCGGTATTCTGCGATCTCACGGGCTTGAGCTTCGGTGTCGACAACGTTCAACACGTCGCCCGCTTCGGGCGTACCGTTCAAACCGAGCACCTCAACCGGAACCGAGGGGCCAGCTTCCTTCACCCGCTCACCCTGGTCGTTGACCAGTGCGCGGACCTTGCCCCACTGCTCACCCACGACGAAGATATCGCCTTGGCGCAGCGTGCCTTTTTCCACGAGAACGGTGGCGACAGGACCACGGCCCACATCAAGCTGTGCCTCGATCACGGCACCTTGCGCGGCGCGGTCGGGGTTGGCTTTCAGTTCCAGCAGTTCCGCCTGAAGCGCGATGGCTTCCAGCAGTTCCGGCAGGCCTTGGCCGGTCATGGCCGAAACCTCGACGTCCTGCACATCGCCGGACATCGCTTCCACGATCACTTCGTGCTGCAACAGATCCGTGCGGACCTTTTGCGGGTCGGCTGCGGGTCGGTCGATCTTGTTGATCGCCACGATCATCGGCACGTTGGCCGCTTTCGCGTGGGCAATCGCCTCGATCGTCTGCGGCATCACGGCGTCATCGGCTGCAACCACCAGAACCACGATGTCCGTGACCTGAGCACCGCGCGCCCGCATCGACGTGAACGCCGCGTGGCCGGGAGTGTCGAGGAACGACAGAACAGCGCCGGATTCGGTTGTGACCTGGTAAGCACCGATGTGCTGGGTAATCCCGCCCGCTTCGCCAGAGACCACATTGGCCTGACGGATGCGGTCGAGAAGCGAGGTTTTGCCGTGGTCGACGTGGCCCATGATCGTGATGACCGGCGGACGCGGCTGCATCTTGCCTTCATCATCCTCGACCGTATCGATCACCTGTTCGACGTCTGCATCCGAGACACGCTGTACGCGGTGGCCGAATTCCTCGACGATCAGTTCCGCCGTATCCGCATCAATCGGCTGGTTCTGCGTGATCATCATGCCATTGTTCATCAGCGCCTTGACGACGTCTGCAACACGCTCGGACATACGGTTTGCCAGTTCCGAGACTATGATCGTCTCGGGGATCTGCACGTCACGAATGACCTTTTCGCGATCAACGGAGCCGCCCATCGCCTTTTGGCGCTGACGTTCCTGCTTGCGCTTCATCGCCGCCATGGAGCGTTGACGGCCACCTTCGCCACCGGTCATCGCCTGGTTGACGGTCAACTTGCCGGAACGGCGCCCCCCGTCGTCGTTACCACGGCCCCGGTTCTCGCGCTTGTTGTCACGCTCGGGTTCGCGGCGGGCGGGCACAGCCTTGCCACCACCGCGCGACCCGGATGGGGCGGCGGTTGGATCGGCAGGGGCAGCGGCCGGGGTCGCGGCTTCGGCGGGCGCGTTGCGGCGCGCTTCTTCCTCGGCCTTGCGACGTTCGTCTTCTTCGGCCTTGGCCTTCAGCGCCTCTTCGCGCTCGCGCTCTTCACGCTCTTTGGCTTCGGCATCGGCGCGGCGGCGGTTGCGTTCTTCTTCACGCTCTTGCTCTGCGCGCACGCGCTCTTCGGCTTCCTGGCTTTCGCGGGCCTTGGCGGCCTGCAACGCCTTCAGGCGCCGCTCCATCTCGGCGTCGGGGACCGACTTGTCGCGCTTGCCGCCTTCGGCATTTTGCATGGCAGCAGAGGGTGCACCGGGTTTGGGCACCATCACGCGCTTGCGCTTCGTCTCGACCACCACAGATTTGGTGCGCCCGCGAGAAAAGCTTTGGTTCACGCGGCCTGACCGCGCGCCACCAGATAGGCCAAGTGGTTTTTTTCCGTCTTGATCGCTCATGCGTTCTGTCTGTCCTTCTCGGTGGTCTGGCCACCGTCTGCTACACGCAGTCCCTGGAGTCTCACGGCGTCCTCTATAACACGAGGGCTGAGTCCACCAGCGGCAAGCGCGCCATGTATCACACTTTGGCGTCCGAAAGCCAAACCCAATTCCTGGGCGGTCAGGATGCCGAAGTATCTTGCCCCTTGCGGGGTCCATAGTTTCGATTTGCCGCGTTCCGACCCGTCAGAGGCCTGTAGCAGCACGCCGACGTTTTCATTCGCCAGCCAGTCTTTCACCTTCTCAAAGCCCGCGACCGCCTTGCCGCCCTTGCGGCACAGGGCGATCAGATCCGTCACCCGGCGCACCAGTTGGGTTTCCACCCGGTCCACCAGATCGTCGGGCACGCTCACCTGTTGTTTCGCCGCGCGTGAGAAAAGGTTCTTCTTCACCGCCAGCTCAAGCGCCGCACGATCCGCGCTGACCCACATGCCACGACCGGGCAGTTTCTCCAGCGTGTCGGCAACAACCTGCCCATCGGGACCAACAACGAACCGGATGAAACCGCGCTTTGGCGCGATCTCTCCGGTTGCAATGCACTTCCGCTCGGGACCGTCACTTCGGTCCTTATGTTGGCCACCACGCGTCATTCGCGGGTACTGGCAAAGGGCGTTAGCCCTCTGCCAACTCCTGTGCGTTAGCCTCGGATTCGGCGGCCGCATCGGCTTCCAATTCCTCGATCGTCACCCAACCCAATTGCAGGCGTGCGGTCATCACCATGTTCTGTGCTTCTTCCAAAGAGACTTCGAAGGGTTCCAGCAAGCCATCGTCCTTGATGCGCTCGCCGCCGTCGGTCGTCCAGCCACCGGCCAGTTCCCAATCGGCGCAGGTGGCGAAGTCTTCCAGCGTTTTCACGCCATCTTCACCAAGTGCCACCAACATTTGGGGCGTGAGGCCTTCGAATGCAACAAGGCTGTCTTCGACGCCCAGTTCTTTTGCCTTCTCCAGCGCCAGTCTGTTCTGCTCTTCCAGGTAATCGCGGGCGCGGGCCTGCAATTCCTTGGCCGTGTCTTCATCGACGCCGTCGATGACCAGCAGTTCATCCGCTTCCACGTAGGCGACTTCTTCCAGGGCGGTGAACCCTTCGGAAACCAGAAGCTGCGCAAAGAACTCGTCCAGGTCGAGGCTGTCCATGAACAGCTTCGTGCGCTCTTCGAACTCGGCCTGACGGCGCTTGGATTCTTCCTCTTCCGTCAGAATATCGATGTCCAGGCCGGTCAGCTGCGACGCAAGCCGCACGTTTTGGCCACGACGGCCAATGGCCAGCGACAGTTGCTCATCGGGGACCACGACTTCGATCTTGCCGGCGTCCTCATCAAGAACCACCTTGGAGACCTCGGCGGGCTGGAGCGCGTTCACCAGGAACGTGGGCGCGTCTTCGTTCCACGGGATAATGTCGATCTTTTCGCCCTGCAACTCGTTCACGACGGCCTGCACGCGAGAACCGCGCATACCCACGCAGGCACCCACGGGGTCGATGCCGTTGTCGTAGGAGATGACGGCGATCTTGGCGCGGGAACCGGGGTCACGGGCCACGGCCTTGATCTCGATGATGCCGTCATAAATCTCGGGCACCTCCATCTTGAACAACTCACGCATGAATTCGGGCGCGGTGCGCGACAGGAAGATCTGGTGGCCCCGGTTCTCGCGGCGCACATCCTTGATGTAGCAGCGGATGCGGTCGCCGTTGCGGTAGGCTTCGCGGCCAATCTTTTCATTGCGGCGCAACTGCGCTTCGCCCGAGCCCACGTCCACGATGACGTTGCCGTATTCCTCGCGCTTGACGACGCCGTTGATGATCTCGCCCACGCGGTCCTTGAACTCTTCGTACTGACGGTCACGCTCGGCTTCGCGAACTTTTTGCAGGATCACCTGCTTGGCCGACTGCGCGGCGATCCGGCCCATTTCCACGGGCGGCACTTCGTCGGCGATCATGTCACCAACGACGGGGTCGGCGGACTGGTCCACACCCTCGGTCAGCAGCTTGTCGTTTTCCGTCGGCGCGCGCAGCACGAAGCGCTTCACGTCGCGGGTTTCCACGACCTCGCCTTCTTCGTCGTAAACGTGGGACTTGGCATTGAAGACCACCACATTCGGGCGCGCGTGTTTCACGGTGTCGATCCCGTCTTTCAACAGGATCTCGGCCTTGTCGTTTTCCAACGTGTCCTCATCGGCCACGGTGCGCACACGGGTGAAGGTGGCGCGACCCGTCTTGCGGTCGATGGCAACGCGGATGTCCAACTCGCTGCCGTAACGGGACTTGGCGGCACGGGCGAGGGATTCTTCCATCGCCTCGACCACCAGATTGGGGTCGATCATCTTTTCACGGGCGACCGCCTCGGCGGTTTGCAGCAGTTCCAGCTGGTTGGCTGATGTAATGGCCATGTGCGTTAGTCCTCCGCCTCGGTGGGCTCTTCTTCAATATCGTCAAAATCGGCCTCGTTGATGAGGCCCGCATCTTTGCGCTGTTTCAGCATTTCCTTGATCAACTCTTCGGTCAGCACCAGCTTTGCATCGCTGAGCCATTCGAAGTTGAGGCCGACGGTGACCGTCTCATTGCCCTGATCCAGATTGACCAGAACTTCACCGTCTTCCACTCCCGCAAGGATACCCTTGAAGCGCCGCTGCCCGCCGATCATCTCGGTGGTTTCCAGTTTTGCTTCATAGCCCTCGAACGTCTCGAAATCCTTCAGGCGCGTAAGCGGCCGGTCGATACCGGGGCTGGAGACCTCCAGCGCGTAGGCGTCTTCCAGCGGATCTTCCACGTCCAACAGGACGGAGATCGCATTGGAGATCTGGGCGCATTCATCCACGTCGATGCCGCCCTCGGGACGTTCGGCCATGATCTGTAGCGTGTTGGTCTTGCCGCCCATGACGCGGATGCGCACGACCTCGAACCCCAGCGCCTCGATCGAGGGCGTGACGATTTCCGCCATCCGGCGGTCCATGGAGGTCTTGGCGATCAGATCAGACATTGTGGTCTTAAGGGGTCCTAGAAACGAAAAAGCGGGCCGTGCGGCCCGCTGCAAGTGTCGGTGGTGCCGAAGTGTCGGCGCCGCTGTTGAAGTCGATATAGGGGGAATCAGGGGGCGGCGCAAGGCCGCCCTCCCCACTAGGCGATTAGCCGCAATAGGCGCGCAGAACGGTGCCACGATCGTCCGTCGCAAGATTGAGGCGATACGGGCGATAGTCGTACGTCACTACGGTATGAGGCCAGATCACGCGCACGTTTGCGGGCACTGGGGCATGGGTGATGTTTTGGCCGATCCAGTAGTACGCATGGGCGGCCCCACAATCATGACCTTGCACGGGCACCGTGTGGCCGCCGGGCAAGGGTTGCGGGTTCCACTGCGTACCGCCTGTTGGGTTTTGCGCGACACCGCCCGCAATCGGAAGGGGGCTGAAGATGACGCCAGAATGGCTTTGGGCTGAAGCCACAGCAGGGGTTAGTGCCACAACAAGAGCGGCGAAAATTGCTTTTGTAGAAATAGTCATTGGAAAAACTCCGAAGGGTGAAGGGTGTTGAATATGGGCCCTACCTACCAGACCGGACCGCCTTCTTCACCTAAGGGAACCCTTAGTAAGGTTAACCGCAGTAGACCCGCGTGATGCGGTCGGTGTCGTTCACGTCGAAGTTGATCCTCTCAACCCGGTAGTCCCGCGTCACGATGGTGCCCGGCCTGATCACGCGCTTGGGGTGGTCCAGCTCCAGCATCTCGGCAATCTCGGCACGTTGGCCCACAAGCCCCTGCAACCCCGCCGCGCCGCAGAGGTCGGACCCCGCCGTTTGCGCCATGGTCATCACCGGAGCCATCATCAAGGCGACGATCAAGGGGAAACGGGTCATGGTATCCTCCGTTGCTTTGTATCCGAGATTGTCACAGTCTTGCACAAACACAAGTCTACGGGAGGACACGCAAAAATGCGTACGAGAGCCGCCGTTGCCCTAGAGGCCGGCAAACCATTGGAAGTGATGGAAGTGAACCTTGACGGCCCGCGCGCCGGTGAGGTGCTGGTCGAAATCAAGGCCACTGGCATTTGCCATACGGACGAATTCACCCTCTCCGGCGCGGACCCTGAGGGGCTTTTCCCTGCCATTCTTGGCCATGAAGGCGCCGGCGTGGTGCTGGAGGTCGGCCCCGGCGTGACGTCGTTGCAGCCCGGAGACCACGTGATCCCACTTTACACGGCGGAGTGTCGGGAGTGTGAATACTGCCTCAACCCCAAGACCAACCTCTGCCAGAAGGTGCGGGCGACCCAGGGGCAGGGCCTGATGCCCGATGGATCTTCGCGATTCTCCATGCTCGATGGGACGCCGATCCTGCACTACATGGGATGTTCTACCTTCGCGAACCACACCGTGGTGCCCGAGGTGTCGTTGGCGAAAGTCCGCAAGGACGCGCCGTTCGACAAGATCTGCTACATCGGCTGCGGCGTGACCACCGGCATCGGCGCGGTGATCTACACGGCCAAGGTGGAGATCGGCAGCCGTGCGATTGTCTTCGGCTTGGGCGGTATCGGCCTCAACGTGATCCAGGGCCTGCGCCTTGCGGGCGCGGATCAGATCGTGGGCGTCGACATCAACCCCGGCAAGGTCGAGATGGCCAAGCGCTTCGGCATGACCGATTTTGTGAACCCCAAGGAGGTCTCCGGTGATCTGGTGGGCCACCTTGTTGAACTGACGGGTGGCGGGGCCGATTATACGTTCGATGCCACCGGCAACGTGGACGTGATGCGCACCGCGCTGGAGGCCTGCCACAAGGGCTGGGGCGAGAGCATCATCATCGGCGTGGCCCCGGCCGGTGCCGAAATCAGCACCCGCCCGTTCCAACTGGTCACCGGCCGCAGCTGGCGCGGCACGGCCTTTGGCGGCGCGCGCGGGCGCACCGACGTGCCGCAAATCGTGGATTGGTACATGGACGGGAAAATCGAGATCGACCCGATGATCACCCACACCCTGACGCTCGACAACATCAACGAAGGTTTCGACCTGATGCACCGCGGCGAGTCCATCCGCTCCGTTGTCGTCTACTGACCCGAGATTTACCCATGAGAACTTTGTGAAAGGTCCCCAAATGAAACCAACACGTATTCTGACTGCCGCCGCCTTGTCCCTTGCCGCCTCCGGAGCCGCCCAGGCCGAGGGCTGGACGGTGACGGACTTTTCGTCACTACCCGACCGCGATACCTGCATGAATTACGCGGAAACAACGTTCAATACCTACCGCCAGCGGTTCGGCGGCGACGGATTTACCGGGCGCTCGAACTGGACCATCGGCGGCTATGACCTGCGTGGCGAAGTGGTGGATGGGTTGTTCATCTGCGCTGACGAAAGCGGCCTCGTGGCGCCGTTCCTCGTGGTCTACAACGTCGACGACGACAGCGATGCCCGCGAGACGATCGCCGATCGCCTTGGCGATATCTGGGATGAGGTCGTGGACGGAAACGGCGTGCCCGGCGGCACAGCGCCCACGCCGGTGCCTGCGCCCGGCGGCACGAAGTAAGCTCGCAATACTTACACCTTGGGCCGCGCCGCAATGGGGCGGCCCAAGGTTTCTTTGGGAATATAGTTTTGCGTTCTTTCTGCCTCCTCCCCGCGATTTTTGCGGCACTCTCGTCCCACGCGACCGCCCAAAGCATCGACTATGAAGACCTGCCCCGTTTCGAACTCGGCCTTCAGGGCGACTTTTCGGAATGGGCACCCTGGGCGTACAGTTCGGTGCAGGCTGAGGGCGGCAATTTCGTCATGACCGTACTTGAAGACTGGCACCACTTTGCCCGTGACTACGCGACCAGAGGGACGCCCGACGGGATCAATGTCGCCTTCTGCGGGTTGGCGTTTGCCCCGTTCCAACCCAATCCCACCATGGCCCAAGGTGAGGTTATCATTCCCCTTGGCAGTCCCGAACTTGCCAATTCCGCCGTGCAACTGATGAGCGGCGAGATCGAGTGTGAGGATTTTCTTGCAGAGCGCGCTGCCGCCCCTGCTGGCGCCCCTTTGCCGGTTGTGGCGCCGGTTGCTGACCCACGCGCTGGCGCTCCGCTGGAACTTGGGGTGCCCGGCGACATCGTCCTCGCCCAACCATCCGCGTTCACGATCGTGGACACCGACGGAGAGAACCTGGTCCTTTTCGCACACCAAGAGTTTCTGCCGGTCGTCATGGAATACGCGGCCGTCGCGCCGTCGGAAGGCATCAGCATCTCGATTTGCGGCCAGGTATTTGCGCCGTTCAGGCCGTTGGAAAACCTGGGATCGGGCATGATGGTCATCCCCTTGGGGGATGCGGAAACGGCCCGTCGCGCGGCGGATGTCATGGCCGGAATCGCAACCTGCGATACCTTTGCGGTCGCGGGCGACGACATCACGATCGAGGACTTGCTGCCAACGCCCTCTGCGACGCTAGCGCCCATATCCGGGCTGACGATATCCAGCCCATCCGACACCTACGAGGCGATGACCGAAGAAATCATCGAAGCCCGCGTCGCGGTGTCCCCCTTTACCGGCGGACACGTCATCAACCTGACCTTCGGGCCCGGGCTTGCCCTGTGGTTCGGCGCGGAGACCGGGGAACATCTGGGCGAGCGCATCGCGCTTTCTGTCTGCGGCGAGGTCATCACAGACCCGACGGTGCAGGAAGCCATAACGGGCGTAGAGCTACAGATCAGTGGCAGCTTTCAAAAGGCCGAGGCCGAAAACATCGCCGCGCGCATCCGGGGTGACATTCCCTGCGGCGGGTAGCGCGTTTCCCTTGCCCTCGCGATGTGCAACACAGGGCAAAAAGGGGAACTACTCATGGCCAATGATACTCCGCTGCTTGCCGTACTGATCGACGCCGACAACACGTCTCACAAGCACGCCCAGGCGATCTTTGAAGAGATCGCGCGGTTTGGGGAGGCATCCGTGCGGCGGATTTACGGGGATTTCAGCTCGACCCACATGAAGGGCTGGTCTGGGGTGCAGGCGGAATACGGCATCGTACCCCATCACCAGCCCGCCAACACCGTAGGCAAGAACGCGAGCGATATCGCGCTGGTGATCGATGCGATGGACATCCTGCATTCGGGCCGGTTCGACGGCTTTGTGCTGGTCTCTTCCGACAGCGACTTCACCCGGCTCGCCAGCCGCATCCGCGAACAGGGCCTGGACGTTTACGGCATCGGCCAACAGAAAACGCCCGAGGCCTTCCGGAAGGCCTGCAAGCGGTTCATCTTCATTGAAAACATTCTGCCGGATCAGCCCAAAGGCACCCCCGCCGCCAAGCGTGACCCGAAACCGGAAGCCGCCCCCCTGAACGAGGCGCGCGACCTGATCTTCCGCGCCATGGAGGCGATCGAACAGGACGACGATTGGTATTCACTGGGGCAGCTTGGCCAATACATGACCGCCGCCAATCCCGATTTCGACACGCGGACCTATGGCAAACGCAAGTTGAGCGATCTGGTCGAAAGCCTGAAAATGCTGGAAGTGAAGCGCGGTCAGGGCAACCAACTGCTGGTGCGGCGCCTGGACTGATGCGACTTTGGCTGGCAGAGGCGGCCGAGAAACCAACCCTTGCCCGTTCCTATGCAGCCTACATGGCCGAGTTGTGCCCCGGCGACGCCACCACCGACGATCCCTACTTCGAGCGGTACTGGCAGGAGCCGTCTGCGCGATTTCCTTACCGCTTCGGAAACGATGCGCCCCAAGGCTTTGCGTTCGTCCGTATCCCGCAAGAGCCGGACCTCGACTTCGAGATGGCCGAGTTCTGCGTTGATCCCGTCCACAGGCAGCAAGGCCTTGGCGTCGCGATCCTGCCGTTGCTGTTCGCGCGGCACCCCGGGCGGTGGGAGGTCTCGGTTCTGATGTCGAATGGGGCGGGGCTTGCGTTCTGGCCCAAGGCGTTACGCAAAGCGGCTGTTCAAGATCTGCGTATGAAGGAAGATGACATCGCCCGCGATTATCGGTTCACGGCGCACTAGAGCCTAGGCCGCGCGAACATAGCGGGCAAGGAACGTGCGCACGGCCTCATCGACGATGCGGTCGATTTCCTCTTCCTTGGGATCTTGCTCGATTCCGAACATGACTTTCAGCATCAGATCGGTGCGGCACAGTTGCGCCAGTTGATCCGCGGCAAGGTCCGGGTCTTCCACATCCAGAACGGCACGGGCCTTGTCACTACACAGGAAACTGCTGATCTTTTCGCCCCAGTGCTTTGGGCCGCTGGCGTAGAAAGCTGTCCCCAGATCCGGGAAACGCTTGGATTCCGCGACGCAGACACGGAACATGTCCTGCCCGAAATCGCTGAGCAGGAAGGTGATCAGCTTTTTGCAGATCACGGCGAGCTTTTCCTCGACGCTCAGGCCCTTCTGCTCGAACAGCACGTCGACCTCGGACTGCGCGGCGCATTCGGTCTTGAGCACTTCAAGGAACAGGTGCTGTTTGTCGGGGAAGTAGCTGTAAAGCGTTGCCTTCGACACACCCGCATCGCGGGCGATCTCGTCTACTGACGCGCCCTCAAAGCCTTCGCGCATGAAAACAGCACGCGCGCCGGCGATGACCTGGTCGTATTTGCGACCTTTCTTGATCTGTAACTCTGCGTTCATGAAGTGGCGTCTCTCTCCTGACGACTATTGTAAACTACTTAGTTCAGTTCCGGCAAGATGGTCGTTTGGGCAACACGCTTGCTGGACAGCGGCGGGCGCTTGGCATAGCGCTGGAGCATGCTGGAAATCTTCCTGAAGACGCTGCCTTTTTTCGCCTTGATCGCGCTGGGGTTCCAAGCCTGTCGCACGGGCTTTTTCACGTCCGAGGCGGCGGCCTACCTGACTAAGTTCGTCTTCTACTTCGCGCTGTCGGCCATGCTGTTCCGCTTTGCGGCGAACCTGTCGCTGTCCGAGATCTTCGATTGGCAGTTCGTGGGGGCGTATCTGTCGGCGTGTTTCGTCGTCTATTTCATCGCCACCGCCGTCGCGATGATCCGCAAGCGCCCCGTCGATGAAGCCGCGTTCGAGGCCCAATGCGCCGTGATCGGCAACGTGGGCTTTCTGGGCGTTCCGATGCTTGTGGTGCTTCTGGGCGAGGCCGCCGCAGGCCCCATCCTGTTGGTGCTGTCGCTGGACTTGATCGTGTTCTCCAGCCTGATCGTAATCATCGTAACAGGATCGCGCGATGGGCGGATGTCTTTCGGAGTGTTGCGCACGGTCGGGATCGGGTTGCTGAAGAACCCGATGATCGTCTCGATCACCTTGGGCCTTGCCTGGTCCACCACCGGCCTAGCCGTGCCGGGCCCGGTGAACGAGTTCCTCGCGATCCTGGGGGCGGCGGCCACGCCCGGCGCGCTTTTCGCCATTGGCGCATCGCTGGCAGGAAAATCAGCCGAGCGGATGTCCGTGGCGGGTTGGCTCACCTTCTGCAAACTGGTCCTGCATCCGGCGGCGGTGGCCGTGGCGGCGCTTTTGATCTTCGATGTGCCCTCCTACGACGCGGCGGTCATGATCGCGGCGGCCTCCCTTCCGGTGGCGGGCAATGTCTACATTCTGGCGCAACACTACGGCGTGGCACCGCAGCGGGTTTCGGCGGCGATCCTGATCTCGACCGCTGTGTCGATCCTGACGGTTTCAGCCGTGATTGCGTGGTTGGCGCCGCTATCTGGCGCGTAAACGTTGCCCAAAGGGAACGTAAACGTTGCACCCTGGCCCGGCGCCGCGTTACTCCATGACAAAACAGGTTGGGGAGCATCGAGCCAATGGAAACCATTTCCGAGAACAAGGCCTTCGGCGGCACACAGGGCGTCTACACGCACAGGTCCGACGCCACGGGCTGTGACATGACATTCGGTGTGTTCATGCCGGGCGAAGCCGTTCATGGCCCGGTGCCCATCTTGTGGTATCTGTCGGGCCTGACCTGCACCCATGAGAACGCGATGAGCAAGGCGGGTGCCCAGGGCTGGGCCGCCGAGCAGGGCATCGCGGTGATTTTCCCCGACACCTCGCCGCGCGGCGAAGGCGTGGCCGATGATCCCGCCTATGACATGGGTCAGGGCGCGGGCTTCTACGTCAACGCGACGCAAAGCCCCTGGGCGCCGCATTTCAACATGTGGGATTACGTGGTCGATGACCTGCCCGCGCTGGTGTTCAAGAATTTCGCCCTGGATCAGGATCGTCAGGCGATCATGGGGCACTCGATGGGCGGGCATGGGGCGTTGACCATCGCGATGCGGCATCCGGATCGTTTCACTTCCGTCTCGGCTTTCGCGCCGATCTGCAACCCGACCAACAGCGAGTGGGGCCGCACACAGCTGACTGCTTATCTAGGTGAAGATGAAGAGGACTGGGCGCCCCACGATGCCACGCTGCTGATGCACGCGGCGGGCTTTGACGGGCCGATGCTGATCGACACCGGCACCAACGACCAGTTCGGAGACTTGTTGAAGACCGAGGCGCTGGCCCATGCGGCGACGTTGCGTCGGCAAGAACTTCAACTGCGGATGCAGCCCGGCTATGACCACTCCTATTTCTTCGTATCCAGCTTCATGGAAGACCACGTAACCTTCCATGCCGAAGCGCTTTACTCTGCCTGATGGCTGTTGATGCCGTCATCTTCGATATCGGCAACGTTCTGATCGAATGGCAGCCCGAGCGGCACTATGACCGGGTGATCGGTGAGGACCGGCGGCGCGCGATGTTCGCCGCCGTCGATCTGCATGCTATGAATGACCGTGTGGATCGGGGTGAAAATTTCCGCGACATGGTTGTCGAATGCGCCGAGGCGAACCCCACGTTCCGCGCCGACATCATGCTGTGGCACGACGATTGGCTGCACATGGCGTCGCCCGTCATTCCCCATTCCGTGTCCCTCCTCCGCCATTTGCGTCGTCGCAGCGTCCCTGTGTTTGCCCTGTCGAATTTCGGGATCGAGACATTTGATATCGCCAAGCCGGAGTATCCGTTTCTGACGGAGTTCGACCGCGCGTATATCTCGGGGCATATGGGCGTGATCAAACCCGATGCCGAGATCTATGCGCGGGTTGAAGCGGATTGTGGCCTAGCGCCCGAGAGGCTGCTGTTCACCGATGACCGCGTTGATAATATCGTCGCAGCGGCTGCCCGGGGCTGGCAGACGCACCTGTTCGAAGGCCCGCGGGGATGGGCCGAAAAGCTGGTGGCCGAGGGGCTGCTTGATGAAAAGGAGGCGGGGCTGTGACGGTGATAATTGGCCCGGAGGCCGAAGAGAAACTGGACTGGATCGCGCTGAGCGACGCGATCGAGGCAGGCCACCGCCTGCCCCGCGCCGAGATTGGCGATACGTTCCTTTATCGCGGCGACGACACGCTACTGAGCCGCGCGGCCTGGATCGACGGGTTGGGGCAGTTGGTGAAGACCGCCACGATCTTTCCAGGCAACAAGGCACTGGGCAAGCCTGCGATCAACGGCGGCGTCTGTCTGTTCTCGGACAGGGACGGCACGTTGGAGGCGATCATCGATTTCCACCTGCTGACCAAGTGGAAGACCGCCGGCGACAGCCTTCTGGCGGCGCGCAAACTGGCGCGTCCCGATGCGAAACGCATCCTGCTTGTCGGCTCGGGCAATGTCGCGCGCTCCCTCTTCGAGGCCTATTCCGCGGCCTTTCCCGACGCCACGTTCACGATCTGGGGTCGCAGCCTTGCCAAGGCGGCGGCCTTTGCGGCGCGTTATCCCGGCATGCAGATCGCCCGCGATCTGGAGGCGGCCGTGGGAGAGGCCGACATCATTGGCACCGGCACCATGACGACGGAACCGATCCTGGCGGGCAAATGGCTGCAACCGGGCACGCACCTGGACCTGATCGGCGCCTATCGGCCCGACATGAGGGAGGTGGACGACGACACGTTGCGCAGGTCACGGGTGTTCGTGGACAGCCGGGCCACGACGCTAGCGCATATCGGAGAGCTGAAGATCCCGCTGGAGGCTGGGGTGTTCTTCGAATCCGATGTGGTGGCCGATTTCTACGACATGGACCTGGTGAGGCGGACGTCAGAGACCGAGATCACCCTGTGCAAGAACGGTGGTGGGGCACATCTGGACCTGATGGTCGCGCGCTACATTCTGGATGCAGTACGGGTCGGCTGACCGGTATTTCGCCCTGACGGGCGACCAACCGGGGGCGCTGCCCCCGGACCCCCGGAGTTGTATGGGCAAGATGAAGGAGGCTCAGGCCGCCAATGGGGTGCGCTTGCCCAAGGGGATTTCCTTGATCGGCAGGTGGATGATCGCACTGAGCGCGCCGACCCCGACGCCGACCCACCAGACGGCATTGTAGTCGCCAGTGGCATCAAAAAGCGCACCGCCAAGCCAGACGCCGATGAAGCTGCCCAACTGGTGGCTGAAGAAGACGATCCCGTAGAGCGTGCCCATGTAGCGCAATCCGTAGATGTAGCCGACGAGCCCGCTGGTCAGCGGAACGGTGGCAAGCCAGAGCGACCCCATGACGGCAGAGAACACGATCACGGACGTGGGCGTGACCGGCAGCAAGATGAAGGCCGCCGCCGCGATGGTGCGGCCAGTGTAGATCGCCGCCAGAAGGTTCTTTTTGGAATAGGTCTTGCCCAGATACGCCGCGAAAAGCGTACCGCCGATATTGGCCGCGCCAATGACCGAAATCGCCACAGCGCCCAGGGCCGAGGTTGTGGTCACTCCCATGGAATGCAGAACGCCACCCGGCGCGATGGGGCCGCAGAACTCGGTTATGAAGGCCGGGAAGTGGGCGGTGATGAAGCCCAGTTGGTAGCCGCAAGAGAAGAAGCCGATGAAGATCAGGGTGAACGACGGGTCGCGGAGGGCTTTGCCGACAATCTGGGACATCGTCTCTTCCAACTGCGGCGTGGAAGAACGCTCGGGCGCACGCAGGAGCGGCAGGAACAGGAGCGAGGCGAAGACGATGCCTGCGAAGATCAGGAACACGGTCTGCCAGGGGAAGTTGGCCAGCAACGCCTCGGCCAGGGGCGGGCCCACGACCTGGCCAGCCGAACCCATGGCCGTCACGATGCCAAGCGTCATCGACCGGTTCTCATCCGAGGCGGCACGGGCGACCATCGCAAGGACAACGCCAAACCCGGTGCCCGCCACGCCGAATCCGACGAGAACCTCAAGCAATTGATGTTGGCCCGGCGTAATCGCATAGGCCGAGAAGACCAGCCCGATGATATAAAGCGCCACGCCCAACATGATCGCCTTGCGGTCGCCGAAGCGCTCGGCCAAGGCCCCGAAGATCGGCTGGCCGATGCCCCATGCAAGGTTCTGGATTGCGATGGCGAGGCTGAATTCAGCGCGCAGCCAGCCGAATTCCTCGGCAATGGGGATCTGGAACAAGCCGAAGCTGGCGCGGACCGAAAAGCTGATCAGGATAATCGCGCAGCCGCCGATCAGGACGGGGGTGATGAGGGTGTCTTTGCGGTCCACGGAATGTCCTTCGGGTGGCGGTCGCGCGACTGTGTCGCCTCTGCGCGACGCCGTCAATTCAGTCCTTGTGACGAGTGTGGTGAATTTCTGTGAACGTGCTGATTTCCATGGGCAAAGGGACGCGATTTCCGTTAGAAAGCCGATTATGCCGCAACGCCTGACCTCGCTTTATGATACCCGCGTCTCGGAAGGGCTATTGCGTCCCGACCCGGCGCAGCGCGCCGTGATGGAGCGGCTGGAGGCCGTACGCGAGAGCCTTGATACCCCGCAACCCAAGGGCTTTCTGTCGCGGTTTCGCAAGGCGGAACCCACGGCCAAGCAGGGGCTCTACCTTTGGGGCGGCGTCGGGCGTGGCAAGTCGATGCTGATGGACATGTTCTTCCAGCACGCAGGCATTGCCGGAAAACGGCGCGTGCATTTCCACGCGTTCATGCAGGAAGTGCAGGCTGCCCTCCACGAGGTTCGCAAAACCGGGGTCGACGATGCGATCAAACCCGTGGCCGAAGATATCGCGCGCGACCTGAAACTGCTGTGTTTCGACGAAATGCAGATCACCGATATCGCCGATGCGATGATCGTGGGCCGCCTGTTCGAGCGGCTGTTCGCGGCCGGCGTCGTGATCATCACTACCTCCAACAGGCCCCCGAAGGACCTCTACAAGGACGGTCTCAACCGCGCATTGTTCCTGCCTTTTATCGATCTTCTGGAAGAGCGGATGGAGGTGGATGAACTGGACGCAATGACCGACTACAGGCAGGATCGCCTCGCCGGAGAGCAAGTCTGGTTCAGCCCCACGGATGCCAATGCCAAGCGTGCCATCGACCTGATCTGGCGCGACCTGACGGGGGGCCGCGATGAGCCGATGACGCTGGAGGTGAAAGGCCGCAACGTCGTTATTCCGCGGTTCTGGGCGGGGCAGGCCCGCGCCTCATTCGCGCAGCTCTGCGGCACCGCGTTGGGGCCTGCGGATTACCTGGCGCTGGTGGGCGCGGCGAACGTTCTGGTGCTGGAAGATATCCCCAAGATGGGGCCCGCCAACGCCAATGAGGCGAAGCGTTTCGTCACGTTGGTCGATACGCTGTATGAAGGCCACGTCCGCCTGATCGCCAGCGCCGAGGCGGAGCCAGAGGCGCTATACGTCGAAGGGGCCGGCGCGTTCGAGTTCGAGAGGACCGCAAGCCGCTTGCGCGAAATGCGAGGTGCAGACTGGGGTAGCGCGTAATTGATTGGTTAAGAAAATCTGTACTGATTGGGCAAAAAACCGCCTTTTTCCAATGACTAACGCGTTCCAGCTATCACTATAGGTTATTCAACGCTTCCTGAGCCGCGGTAAAGTAGGCGCCGACGTGCGCGCCGTCGGCCAATGCGTGGTGAACCTCCAAAGTCATCGGCATGGAGAAGCGGTCCCCCGCTTCGGTGATCTTGCCCCAGCCGACGCGGGGGATGCAGTCGTCTGGGCCGGGCATGGCGTTGGTCAGCGCGGTGTAGTCCAGCCACGGCATGCAGGAAAGATAGGCGAGGTCATCCCGCTCGCCCGCGTTCGGTGCCAGATCGCCGTCGGCAGCTGCCGCGATCCGCGTCTTGGCCGTGGCATCAAAGGTAGCGAAATCCGGGTGGTAGGGGACGTAGGCATAAGAAAAACTGCCCGCTTTGTTGGGGACGGTCATCGATAGCTCGACCGCGTCGTGGCGGATCACCTCATTGCCGCGAAATCGCATGCAAAGCTCAGGCACCGCGTGAATGCCTGCGCCAATGGCATAAAGGCTGGCGCGATAAGGAGACGTACCCAAAGGCTTGAGGCGGGTCATCAGGTCGGTCACGTCCACGCGAGAGGTGACGGCGAAATGGGGGCGTTGGTAGGTCCGGAAGAAGCGGAACTGCGCCGTGCGGGGCCAGGCGGCAAGGTCGACGAGATGCTCCATCAGCTGACCGGGATGGTCGTTTCACAGCTCAGCATCACATCCATGGGCTGTGCGAAAAGCGGCGTGTTGGGGTCGATCGAACTGTCCTCGATCCAGACATTGTTGATGCAGACATCCTGCGCGTAATTGCCGCCGTTCCAGCCGAAGCCGTCTTCCGCGCCGCAGTTGTTGACCTGCCCGTTGGCATTCCATTCCTGGTACGAGTTCTGGGACCGGATGCCGCCTGTGGGAAAGCGCAGGGTGTCGGTGTCGAACCGCAGAAGCCATGACGTTTGAGGTGTGGCGTCGGCCATGTTCCACGAGCCAATGGCCACGCCGTCGATCAGCCCGATGATCTGGAAACTGATCACGTCGGTTTCGGTGATGATCCCGGTGTTGAGGAACGCATCGGGAAAGCCGATTTGTCCCTCCATCGTGTAGCCATTGGCGCCGACCCAGCAGAATTGGAACTGGGCGGCCTGAGCCGGAGGGGTGACCAGAAGAAGGGCGGCGACAGCGTATTTCATATGACGAAGGTGGGGCTTGTGCCACCGCGCGTCAACGGGGAGAAGTCCGCCACGCTAGCCGTTGGACTTGAGGACCTCGCCCGCAAGATAGAGCGAGCCGCAGATGAGGACGCGGGCTATGGGGTCGGCAGCGGTGATCGTGGCCAGCGCCTCCTGCACGGACGGTGCAATCCGCGCTTCGATCCCGGCGGCTTGGGCAGCCTTCGCCGTTTCCCCGGCGCTGAGCGTTGCCGCCTGACCCGGAATGGAGACGGCGGTGAGGCTATTCGCCCAAGGGGCAAGCGGCGCCATGTAGCCGGTGACGTCCTTGGTGTTGAGCATACCGCAGATCAGGTAGGTGGGGCGCTTGGGCAAGGTTTCGAGCGTCGCCGCGATGGCGCGGGCCGCATGGGGGTTGTGGCCCCCGTCAAGCCATAGCTCGGCTTGCGGCGCGGCGTCGGTCAGAGGCCCGTGGCGCAGACGTTGCATGCGCGCGGGCCAGGTAACGTTGGTCATGGCGGAATCGGCATCACCCTTGCCAAGGGCCCGAAGAGCCGCCAGCGCGATCCCCGCGTTCTGGATCTGGTGCGGGCCCGCCAACGCGGGAAGCGGCAGGTCAAGCAAGCCGGTTTCGTCCTGAAAGATCAGGCGCTCCCGCTCGGTCGTGACATGCCAGTGTTGACCATGGGCAATGACCGGCGCCCCAAGGCGGGCGGCTTTTGCCTCGATGACCTCAAGCGCCTCATCTTGCTGCGGGCCGACGATGACCGGAACGCCACGCTTCACGATGCCCGCCTTTTCGCCCGCAATGGCAGCAAGCGTGCCGCCCAGGTACTGCTGGTGGTCCAGATCCACCGGCGTGATGATCGTCAACGCGGGCGTGTCTATGACGTTGGTGGCGTCAAGCCGACCGCCAAGGCCGACCTCCAACAAGGTATAGTCGGCAGGCGTTTGCGAGAATGCCAGAAGCGCGGCAACGGTAGTGATCTCGAAGTAGGTAATCGGATCGGGACCGTTGGCGGTAAGGCACGTATCAAGGATGTCACCAAGCAGCCCCTCGTCGATCAAATCCCCCCGCAGTCTGATCCGCTCATGAAACCGCGCGAGGTGGGGAGAGGTATAGGCGTGGGTGGTCAGGCCCGCGCCCTCCAGACCCGCGCGGATCATCGCTTGGGTGGAGCCTTTGCCATTGGTGCCCGCGATATGGATGACCGGGGGGATCTTGGTTTCAGGGTGATCGAGCGCCGCGAGGATCCGCAACATGCGGTCCAGCGTCAGGTCGATGATCTTGGGGTGAAGCGCCATCATGCGGTCGAGGAGGGCGTCAGAGCGGGCTGTCGTCACGGGCGGTGCCTTTGCATCAAGCGACGCCGCGCGCGGAGGGGGTGGGACGCCTCCGGCGGGCATTTACGGGGAACAAAGAAGGGTTGGGCGCGGTCAGTTCTGGGCGGGGGTATCGCTGTCTGGCGCGGGTACGGGGGGCCCTTCGGAGGCCTGGGGCTCCGGCGCCTCTTCCACCGGGTCGGGCGCGGGCAGATCGCCCGCCACGGCAGGCGGCTGGCCCATGAGCATGCGGGTGATGGTGATCAACTCATCACGCAGCTGCGCCCGGTGGGTGACTCGGTCCAGCATGCCGTGGTCCAGCAGGTATTCGGCGCGTTGGAAACCTTCGGGAAGTTTTTCGCGAATGGTTTGTTCGATCACACGCGGGCCGGCAAAACAGATCAGCGCATTGGGTTCCGCGATGTGGACGTCGCCAAGCATGGCATAGGAGGCGGTGACGCCGCCCGTCGTGGGGTGGGTGAGCACGACGATATAAGGCAGGTTCGCTTCCTTGAGCATCTGGATCGCAACGGTGGTGCGGGGCATTTGCATCAGCGACAGGATGCCTTCCTGCATCCGCGCACCACCGGCGGCGGAAAACAGGATAAGCGGACGGCCGGTGGCCACGGCCCGCTCGGCCGCGGCGATGATCGCGTTGCCCACGAACATCCCCATGGAGCCGCCCATGAAGGAAAAGTCCTGTGCCGCCGCGATGACGGGGGTTCGGCCCATATCGCCTTCGGCGACCAGCATGGCCTCGTGCTCGGACGTCGTGGTGCGGGCGGCCTTCATGCGGTCAGGATATTTCTTCTGGTCGCGGAACTTGAGCGGATCGGCCAGCGGTTCGGGCACCTTGATCTCGGTGAAGACCCCGTTATCGAACAGCGCGGCAAAGCGATCACGGGGCGTCAAGGCCATGTGGTGGTCGCAGTTGGTGCAGACGTTGAGATTGTCGGTCAATTCCCGGTGGAACAGCATGGTGCCGCACTCAGGACACTTGGACCACAGGTTCTCGGGCGTCTCTCGACGGGAGAAAATGGAGTTGATCCGCGGACGGACGTAGTTGGAGATCCAGTTCATGGGCGCGATATCCGGTCTGTTGGCCTAACGCCCAGATATTGTGCGCGACCCGGAATTGCAAACGCAGATGGCCTAAGCCCGTGTCACCGCCAGGCGGATCAGCACCCATGTCACCACTGTTGTGCCCATATCGAGCAGGATCAGGGGGCGGATTTCCTCGGACGCGGCGGAAAGGGGCGCGGTGTAAAGCGCCAAGCCTGACAGCGGGCCATCCAGCGCCACGATCAGGATCGCGACAACGTTATTGGCGAAGTGGAAGCCCCAAGCCGCCCCGATGGAGCCCGTCCTGGCGGTCAGATCTGCCGCCAGCAGGCCGAAAAGTCCTGTCGCCGCAACGACATAGAGCGCGTTGTCGCCCATCAGCTCGGGCTGGTAATGCAGCGAGGCGAACAGAGCCGACGGCAGCACCATCCAGATCAACGGTGACGCGAAGCGTGCCGCCAGTTGTTGCTGAAGATAGCCGCGAAAGAGGACCTCCTCGGCGCCCGTCTGCAAAAGGATCCCCACCAGCGCCATGGGCAGGAACGACAGCCAAAGCGCCCGTTCCATCGCGGGTTCGATGCGCAGATCACTGGGCAGAAGGAACGACACGCCATAGGCCAACACGCAAACGCCCATCGCCACCAGAAAGTGCCGGACCATGCGTGGGAACGGTCCGAAAAGACTTCCTACGCTGCGGCGATGCAGCAGGACGACCGCAAGCATCGGGCCAAGCGCCATGCCGAAGAACGTCGCAAGGATCAGAAGCGTGCCTGTCGGGCCTGTGGCCTCGACCATCTCGGTCGCCCACGTCTGCATGCCCTCGTAGCCCGCGACCAGGTAGATGCCGCCAAAGACGAAACCAATGCCGAAGGCATAGATCAGCATCGCCACGATGAGCCCCACTAAAAGGCGCCAGATCTGCGGGCGAGCACGGGCGGGAGCCACGAATTCGACGTGGGCGGAATACTGCATCGGCGTGCCTTGTTCGTTCGGCGATTTCCACGAGCCTACTGTGGTATACTGGATCGTTCAATCGCATGTGTCAGCCCAAGGGTTGGGTGTCCACACCCTATGGGATCCCCACATTGACCCGGCCCGCCGCCGTTCGCACCGTAGCCGCCTGCTTTCCTCGGCTCGGACGGCGCGCCCGTCGCGTAATCCGGGGGGGCGCGCCGGGCTACGGTGTCGGCCTCTCTTGCTCCTTTTGGCGGGGCGCACTATCCCGAACGCAACATACGTTTCAGGGAGAGCCGCGCCATGACCGCCAACCGTCCAGACAAATCCAGATTGCCAAGCCGTCACGTGACCGAAGGGCCCGAGCGCGCGCCGCACCGGTCGTATTTCTACGCCATGGATCTGACGCAGGAACAAATCGACCAACCCTTCGTGGGCGTCGCCACCTGCTGGAACGAGGCAGCCCCCTGTAACATCGCCCTGAACTGGCAGGCACAGTCGGTGAAAACCGGCGTGAAAGAGGCCGCAGGTACCCCGCGCGAGTTCACGACGATCACCGTGACAGACGGGATCGCGATGGGCCATGAGGGGATGCGGTCCAGCCTCGCGTCACGCGACGCGATCACCGACACGGTCGAACTGACGATGCGCGGTCACTGTTACGACGCGTTGGTCGGCCTTGCGGGGTGCGACAAGTCGCTGCCTGGCATGATGATGGCCATGGTGCGCCTGAACGTGCCGTCCGTCTTCATTTATGGCGGCACGATCCTGCCCGGCAAAGCCCCCGAAGGCGCGGATGTTCCCGCCGAGTTCGCCAACCGCGATCTGACCGTGCAGGACATGTTCGAGGCCGTCGGCAAGTTCCAATCCGGCCAGTTGAGCGAAGAGGCCTTGGCCATTCTTGAGCGCGTCGCCTGCCCCAGCGCCGGGGCTTGCGGCGGCCAGTTCACCGCCAACACCATGGCCTGCGTCAGTGAGGCGATTGGTCTGGCACTGCTCAATTCCTCCGGCATGCCTGCACCCTATGAGGGGCGCAAGGCCTTTGGGGAAGCCTCGGGCCACGCCGTGATGAACCTGCTCAACAACAACATCCGCGCGCGTGACGTCGTGACCCGCAAGGCGCTGGAAAACGCTGCGCGCGTCGTGGCCTGCACCGGCGGGTCGACCAACGCGGGCCTGCACCTGCCCGCAATCGCGCACGAGGCGGGGATCGACTTCGACCTCTTTGACGTCTGCGATATCTTCAAGGACACGCCCTACTTCGTCGACATGAAGCCCGGCGGGCAGTACGTGGCCAAGGACCTCTATGAGGCCGGTGGTGTGCCCGTGGTGATGAAGGAGCTTCTGAAAGAAGGCCTGTTGCATGGCGACGCGCTGACCGCTTCCGGTGAGACGATGGAAGAAGCGCTCGACAAGATCCAGGGCGAACCCGATGGCCGCGTGATCCACACTGTCCAGAACCCGATCACCAAGACCGGGGGCGTCGTGGGCCTGAAGGGCAACCTCGCCGTGGAGGGCGCCATCGTGAAGGTCGCAGGCATGAGCGCAGAGCAACAGGTCTTCACCGGCCCCGCCCGCGTGTTCGAATGCGAAGAAGACGCCTTTGCCGCCGTCAAAGCGCGCGGCTACGAGGAAGGCGAAGTGATCGTGATCCGCAACGAAGGGCCCAAGGGCGGCCCCGGCATGCGCGAGATGCTGGCGACAACCGCCGCCCTGTCCGGCCAGGGCATGGGCAAGAAAGTGGCACTGATCACCGATGGCCGCTTCTCGGGCGCGACACGGGGCTTCTGCGTGGGACACGTGGGGCCAGAGGCGGCCGTTGGCGGGCCGATCGGCCTGCTGGAGAACGGCGACATGATCACCATCAACGCGATTACCGGAGAGCTGTCCGTCGCCTTGACGGACGAGGAACTGGAGGCACGCCGCGCCAACTGGAAAGGCCCGCGTGAGACGATCTACGCCTCGGGCGCGCTGTGGAAATACGCGCAACTGGTGGGCGATGCCCGCTATGGCGCAGTGACACATCCGGGTGCGGCGAAGGAAAAGCACGTCTATGCGGATCTCTAGGCTGCTCAGCCCGCTGGTCGCATTGGCGCTGGCGGGCTGTGTCGGAGGGTTGAGCGGCGGCGACGACGCGCCCCGCCGCGTGCAGGTGACGTCTGACGCCGTGACGATCACCGGGCCGTCCGGGTTCTGCGTGGACCCGACGGCAACCCGGAATTCGGACGATACGGGCTTCGTGCTTCTTGGCAACTGCGCCGCGATCTCGGGCCGGGCGCGGGCCGGGCAGCCCGATGTGCCTGCGGTGCTGACGGCAGCGGTCTCTGCGCCATCGGCGGGCGCGAGACTGACCGAAAACCTCGACGCCCTCGACGCTTTCTTCCGGTCCGAGAACGGACGCGCGCTGTTAAGCCGCTCTGGCGATGCGGGGTCCGTCCAGATCCTCGATACCCGCACGCAATCGGGCATGTTCCTGCTGCACGCCCGCGACACCAGCGCCAGAGAGGTGGTCGGCGTCGCCAGTGACTATTGGCGTGCCTACATGGATATCGGACAGCGGCTGGCCACCCTGTCGGTTCTGGCGCTGGAAGACGCGCAGGTCAGTGACGCAGCGGCACTTGCCACGCTGACGCAGTTTGCCAACGCCGTGCAGGGCGCCAATCCCGCCATAGGCGCGGCAGACCTGCCACAGGGCGTTAACGAAGCGTTAACACCCCCCTTCCGTGGCGGACTGTTTCAGCGGATATTCCAGTAACCGATTGCCAGGAGACATCTGCTATAAGGGTGCCAAGGCGCGGTTCGAGTGCGAAGGGCATCAATTATGGGTCAGGAATTTCCTGGGATATTCGGTGGGTTTGGCCTCGGGCAGACCCTGAAGCGCTGGCAACGGGCGTTGCGGGCCCCGGAAGTCCTGTCCTCGGCTGACCTGAAACGCATCAACGGCGACATCCGCAGCATGCGCGACCGGCTGGATACGATGGCTGCGCAATCGCGTTCCGCCCTATTGGCGCGCTCGGCCGGGTCCGATGGGATCGACCGCCCTGACCAATGCGATTGGGCCACCCGCCCCGCCCCGTGGCGCGAAGAGATGCGCCCACGTGGTATGGTGGGATTGAGTTCTCCACAACCGCTGCCCGGCGGTGCCACTGTTTTCCACGACGCCAATCACACCGAGATGAGCCTGCGCCAGGAAACCGCGCCGCACTGGGTGCAAGGGGCACAGTTTGGGCTGGTGCTTGAAGTGTACCGCTCAGACGGGTCCTTCGTATCCTTCGTCCAGGACCTTGCGCCCGAAGCGCTGGCGGGCCTGACCCGCAACCATTTCATCACCGTGAACCTCGTGGCGGACCGCGAGCAACCTGTAGAAATCTATGCCCGACTTAACATCCAGCATGGTCCCAACGTCGAACAGATGGTGCGGCAGGTAGATTTTGAAGGCACCAAGGGGCAAGCGGAATTCGACCTCGCCTATACCAAGATCAATGAAAAACGGCTGGAAAAGGCTTGGCTGGACCTGATTCTGGAAGGCCCGAAAATGACCCGGATCGCGCTCTGGGACATGGTTGTGCTCCGTGCGCCCCGGGCGGATTTTTGAAGGATAGATGATGGCAGAAGCATTGGTGCGCACGACACTTCAGGCAGGCCGCTATGAAGGCGTGCTGACAGGGGCCGGACAGACCGAGATCGAGGCGCTGCACAAAGGACGCATCGTCGGCGTGGCGCAGGTCACGAAACATCCCGATGAACCCGGTGCGATGAATGTGACGCTGGATTTGCCCGCCGATGTCTTGAGCGATGGGGTTCAAGTGGTCGGGCTGCGGTCCACTGCGACGGGCGACGTTCTGGACCGCGTCACACTGATGGCGGGCACCGCTCTGGATGAGGACATCCGGGGCGAGTTGACGCTGTTGCGGGAAGAGCTGGAGATGCTCAAACGCGCTTTCCGCCGCCATTGTGCCGATACCGGCGAAGACTGACGCCCTGGATTTCTGTTCCGAAGGAGCGCCGTTGGCGCGTTCCTGTCTTCATATGCGAGAGGGCCAACCACGTCGGCGCCTCCACAGAAGGCGCTCTTCCCTGGCATGTTCTTGGAACAAAGATGCCGTCGGAGCCGCGCGAGGGTCATCCTCCGCTCCTATCCCATAGGGCTTCGCGAGCAGAGGATGCGCCATCTTCGTTCACGGTCATCGCCATGCCTAGCTGTTCCGCATGACGAGCCTAACTCTGTTTGGTTAATGGCAGGTGAAGGGCATCTTTGTTCCCTGAAAATGCAAACCCGCGCCCAACACACTGCCCAAGCATCCGAAAAGCATCCCCTACGCCCGCCACGGGCACCCGCACGAGCCTCCCCCATAAGGGGGAGGTGAGAAGAAAAGAATGCGCCCTTGGGCGCTCCTTTACATCAGATCGCAGAAGTCAGGCCTTGAACTTGCGGTTGCGGGCGGCCAGCAGCTTCAGGCGCAGGGCATTCAATTGAATGAAACCCTGGGCGTCGGTCTGATCGTAGGCGCCCATGTCTTCCTCGAACGTCACATGCGCCTCGGAATAGAGCGAGTGATCGGACCAGCGGGCCACCGTGCGGGCGGCACCCTTGTAGAGTTTCAGGCGCACCGTTCCCGTCACATGTTCCTGGCTCTTGTCAATCAACGCTTGCATCATCTCGCGCTCGGGCGAGAACCAGAAGCCGTTGTAGATCAGCTCTGCATAGCGCGGCATGATGCTGTCTTTCAGGTGGCCGGACGCCCCGTCCAGCGTGATCTGCTCGATCCCGCGGTGCGCCTCCAGAAGGATCGTGCCGCCGGGTGTCTCGTAGATGCCGCGGGACTTCATGCCGACAAACCGGTTCTCCACCAGGTCAAGGATGCCAATGCCGTGCTTGCCGCCCAAACGGTTCAACTCGGTCAGGATCGTGGCGGGGCTCATCGCTTCGCCGTTGATCGCCACCGCGTCGCCCTTCTCGAAGGTGATTTCCACCATCTCGGGCGTATCGGGCGCGTCTTCCGGCCGGGTGATGCGTTGCAGGATGTGATCGGGCGCTTCCTCGGCCGGATCCTCCAGCATCTTGCCCTCGGAAGAGGTGTGCAAAAGGTTCGCGTCAACACTGAACGGCGCTTCACCGCGCTTGTCCTTGGCGATCGGGATCTGATGCATCTCGGCAAATTCGATCAGCTTGGTGCGCGATCCCAGATCCCATTCCCGCCACGGAGCGATCACCTTGATCTCGGGGTTCAGGGAATAGGCGCACAACTCGAACCGGACCTGATCGTTGCCCTTGCCCGTCGCGCCGTGTGACACGGCATCGGCGCCGGTTTCCTCGGCAATCTCCACCAGACGCTTGGAGATCAGGGGCCGCGCAATCGAGGTGCCCAGAAGGTACAGCCCCTCGTAAAGCGCATTGGCGCGGAACATCGGGAAAACAAAGTCACGCACGAATTCCTCGCGCAGGTCCTCGATGTAGATGTCTGAAGCACCCATCATCTCGGCCTTCTTGCGCGCTGGCTCCAGCTCTTCCCCCTGGCCCAGATCGGCGGTGAAGGTCACAACCTCGCAGCCGTACTCCGTCTGCAGCCATTTCAGGATGATCGAGGTATCGAGGCCGCCGGAATACGCGAGCACAACCTTCTTTGGGGCAGACATGGGGGAAACTCCGTGGTGAGTGGTTGACCGCCGCCGCGATACCGGGTTTTCAAGGGGCTAGCAAGCAAGTGGAGCGGCCCATGGACTACGGATACCAACTGCTCAGACACGTGGTCATACAGGTCTTCGGCAATCTGGGCCCGGCAGCCCGCATTACGCTGGTGCTATTGGCGGTGCCGCTGGTGATCGTACTGGTCACAAACCCCGGCTTGCTGACGGGCGACTCCTTCCTGATTGACGCGGAAACGGGTCAGGCAAGCTTTTCGGTCCTTGGGGTCTGGGGGCTTGTCCTTGGGCTGATTGCGGGCCTCGTGTGTTGGTTATGGGCGGCGGTCGCTTGGCATCGGTTCGTACTGCTGGAGGAATACCCCTCTGGCCTGTTTCCGAACTGGCGCGGGTCCAACATCGCCAACTACTTCGGCAATGCGATCCTGATCGGTTTGATCATGTCCGGCGCGGGCTTCGGCATTGCGATCGTGATCGGGATCATCGTGGCGGTACTTCAAAGTCCGGCGGTGGCCATCGCCCTAGGCGTCGGCCTGATCTTCGGCCTCTCCTGGATCGCCACGCGGATTGGCTTGATCCTTCCCGCGGCGGCGATCGGCGAGACCTTGGGCATCGGCGAAAGCTGGCGGGCCACGGCACCCGTGTCGGGGCAGATCGTCCTGCCGATCATCGTCATTGCCCTGGCCTCGACCATTCTGAACCAAGGCATCATCGCCGCGTTTGGCACGGCGATCCCGATCGAGACTCCGTTCGGGACACAGCAACAGGTGACGCTGTCGATGGTGGGCGTGGTGCTTAGCATCGCCGTGGGTTGGGTGCAGATGCTGGTAAACCTCGCGTTGATGACCACGCTATACGGCAACCTGATTGAAGGACGTCAGTTGAACTGAGGCTGGACTCAGGGGCCACAAGCGGCCAATCCAGTGCCATGACTGATTTTGCCACCGCCGCCCGTGCCACGACCGCCGCCCTGCGCGACCTGTTTCCCGCGACGCCGCTGCTCAAGAACGCTTACCTGAGCGAGCGTTTCGGGGCCGATATCTGGCTCAAGCGGGAAGATCTGTCGCCGGTTCGCTCGTACAAGCTGCGCGGCGCGTTCAACGCCATGCGCAAGGTCCGCGCAGAGAAGCCCGATCAGATGGATTTCGTCTGCGCATCGGCCGGCAATCACGCCCAGGGCGTGGCCTTCGTCTGTGCCCATTTCGGCGTGCGCGGGCGCATCTACATGCCGGTGACGACGCCCGATCAGAAGATCCTGAAGACGCGGACCTTTGGTGGAGACGCGGTCGAGATCGTGCTGGAAGGCGACTTCTTTGATGAAACGCAAGCCGCTGCAAAGGCCTATTGTGCTGAGGTCGGCGCGCATTTCCTGTCGCCATTCGATGATCCCGACGTGATCGAGGGGCAAGCTTCCGTCGCGGTGGAGATGCTGGACCAGCTTGGCCGGGCGCCGGATCATCTGGTGCTGCCGGTGGGCGGCGGCGGGTTGTCATCCGGCATGCTCTCGTATCTGCGAGAGGTCGGCGCCACCACCCACGTGACGCTGGTGGAACCTGCGGGCGGCCCCAGCCTGACCGCGTCGTTGAAGATCGGCGCGCCGCAGACGATCGAGATTACCGATACCTTCGTGGATGGCGCGGCTGTCGCCCGCATCGGCGACCGCAACTTCGAGATTCTGCGCAACGTCAGCGCGCGTGACGTGCGGATCATCCCCGAGAACCGCATTTGCGTGACAATCCAGGAGATGCTGAACCTTGAAGGGATCGTATTGGAGCCTGCGGGGGCGCTGTCGATCACTGCGCTGGATGACATTCGCGATCAGATCGCGGGCAAGACCGTGGTCTGCGTGACATCGGGCGGGAACTTCGACTTCGAACGTCTGCCTGAGGTGAAGGAAAGGGCCCAGAAGTGGCAAGGGTTGAAGAAGTACTTCATCCTCCGCCTGCCCCAACGCCCCGGCGCGCTGCGTGATTTCCTCGATCTGTTGGGCGAAGACGATAACATCACCCGGTTCGAATACCTCAAGAAGAATTCGCGCAACTTCGGGTCGGTGCTGATCGGGATCGAATCGCACCGGGCAGACAACTTTCCGCAGTTGGAAGAACGTGTCGCGTCACGCGGCTTTGGCTTCCGCGATATCACTGATGATCAGATTTTGGCCGATTTCCTGATCTAGGCCGCCAGTTCCGGCACACGGGGCGCAACCTCATCCAGGGCGGCCATGAAAGCGGCGCTGACCGCGGCGACATCGGGGACGTTGCTGGCATTGCATGCCTCTTCCGCAGTGGCGCAGGCCGCAACCAGTGTCACGAAGCCAAGGTTGGCCGCAGAACCGCGCAGGAAATGGAAATCCGCCGAGGTCGCCGTGTCCGGAGAAAGTTTCTCCAGCGTTTCCTGAAGTTCGGCCACGAACAGCATCGCCACGTCGGCGAAATCCTCTTCGCCGATGTCCGTCCGCAATTCGTTCAAGCGATCCCAATCCACGTGATCCATGCTTAACCTCCGTTTATCCATCCCGCCAAAGGTAGCTCTGCAATTCTTAACAATTCGGTGGGGTGCGTCGGGAAGTCCGTTCTAATTGTTCCATTCACGGCCCGTTAAAGAGAAAGGCCCATGGTGACGACGAATCAGACTGAGGAAAACCATGGGGGCAGCATTTCCCATCGAGACCACGGATCCACATCCCGATGCCCTGACGGTCCTTGTGCTGGATGACAGCCCGGCGCAACGCAACATGGTCTGCGCACTGCTGCGGCGTTGGGGGCACACGGCGATCTCTACCGGCGACCCGGTGAAGGCGCTGACACTTGCGCGTGACCCTGCGATATCGCTGATTCTGTGTGACTGGATGATGCCCGAGATGACAGGGCCCGAATTTTGCCGTTGCCTGCGCGCGGAAGTGACCGAAACCTACCCCTATGTCATGCTGCTGACCTCCAACAACGAACGCAGCGCCGTGGCCGAAGGGCTTGCGGCGGGGGCAGATGATTTCCTCAACAAACCCGTGCGCCCGCCCGAACTGCAAGCGCGCATGAACGCCGGCGCCCGGATCGTCGCCATGCAACAGGAGTTGCGCAAGAAGAACGGGCTACTGGAAACAACGCTGGACGAACTGCAACTGCTCTACACTGCGATCGACCGCGATCTGGACGAGGCGCGGCGCCTGCAAATGGCGCTGTTGCAAGATGCCCATCGCCCCTTCAACGGCGCGCGGGTGTCTTTGCTTCTGGAGGCAAGCGGCCATGTTGGCGGCGACATGGTGGGCTATTTCAACGTGACTCAGGATGTCATCGGGCTGTTCAGCATCGATGTGTCCGGGCACGGGGTGGCCTCGGCCATGCTGGCCGCGCGAATTGCCGGAATGCTGTCAGAGGCGTCGCCGGATCAGAACATCTCGCTGATACGGACGATAGACGGGACGCTCTGCGATTTGCCGCCTGATGTGGCGGCGGGTCGGATGAATGAACTGATGTTGAAAGAGGTACAGACCGATCGTTATTTCACCATCTGCATCGCTTTCGCGAACCTGCAAACTGGGGTTGTACGTATGGTACAGGCGGGGCACCCGCACCCCATGATCCTGCGCACCGACGGCCACGTGGACATGATCGGCGATGGCGGCCCGCCCGTGGGCCTGCTGCCTGAAATGCCTTTCACCTCGTTCGAGGTGCAATTGCATCCCGGGGATCGTCTGCTGCTTTATTCCGACGGGTTGACCGAATGCCCGGACCCCTCGGGGGAGATGCTGGACGACGACGGGTTGATCGCCTTGATGGGGCAGCACCGCGACACGGATGGACCCGCCTTCCTGACGGCCCTGCGCAACGGGTTGGTGGATTTCGCCGGTCACGAAGAATTCCCCGATGACCTTTCGGCCCTGCTGCTCAGCTTCGATGGACGCGGTCAGGCACCCGCCAGGTAGCGCGCGACAAAGTGACGGTCGCCTGCAACAGCAAGCTTTTCCAACGCCACGTCCCACGGCAGGAACACCGCCGTGTGCCCGGGCTCGGTCGGGGCAGACCAGCGTCGTCCAAGGCGTGCCGCATAGATGTGGCATTGCTTGTGCGCGTAGCGGCCATAATCGGGCATGAAGGTATAGCGATGGCACATGCCAAGCCGACGCAGCGAATGGATGCGGTGGCCGGTTTCCTCCATCACCTCGCGATGAAGCGCGGCAAGGGGCTGCTCTCCGGGGTCGATGCCGCCGCCGGGCAGTTGCAGTTCCGGGTAAGGCGCCTCCTGGAAGCTGGCCAGAAGACCATCGCCCGCGTGGATGATCGCGTAGACACCGGGGCGTGGGGGGTACTTGCGACCCGGTTCGGGCCATTGTCCAAAACGTCTGTTCATGGGGCATGTTCTGGCACGGGCAGGCACGGGCGAAAAGGCAATCCTCTCGTCAGGGGCCTCTCGCCAAGCGCGCGCGGCTCCGCTAAAGGGCGGATATGTCCAGTCATACCCCCCAATCCCTGCGCGACACCGGGGCGCGCGTATTGCACACCGAGGCCCGCGCCGTCGGCGCGCTGGCCGACGCCCTGCCCGATGATTTCGCCCCGGCGGCCGAGGCAATCCTGGCAACCAAGGGTCGTGTGATCCTGTGCGGCATCGGCAAATCAGGCCATATCAGCCGCAAGATCAGCGCCACCTTCGCCTCCACCGGGACGCCCTCGGCCTTTGTTCATGCAGCCGAGGCCAGCCATGGCGATTTGGGCATGGTGATGCCGGGCGATCTGGTGATCGCAATCTCGAACTCCGGCGAGACGACGGAATTGGGCGACATCATCGCCCACGTCGCCCGCTTCTCGATCCCGTTGATCGCGATCTCGAAGATGCCGGACAGCACGCTGATGCGCGCGGCCGATTACCGCCTGACCCTGCCAGCGGCGGAGGAGGCCTGCGCATTGGGTATGGCGCCCACCACCTCCACCACCCTCGCGCTGGCACTTGGCGACGCGCTGGCCGTCGCGGTGATGGAGAGCCGTGGCTTCCTGCCCGAGCAGTTCCGCACCTTCCATCCCGGCGGCAAACTGGGGGCGCAGCTATCCACCGTTGCGCAGCTGATGCACGGATCCAACGCCCTGCCGCTGGTGGATGCCGCAACGCCGATGGCGGAAACGCTGGTGGTGATGAGCGCGAAGAGCTTCGGCATCGCAGGCGTGCTGGAACGTGGCGTGCTGACCGGCGTGATCTCGGACGGCGATCTGCGGCGCAACATCGCCCATTTGACGGACCACACGGCGGGTGAGGTCGCGACGAAGCAACCGCGCACCATCGCGCCGGAAACGCTCGCGGCCGAAGCGATGGGTATGATGGCCGCCCACAAGATCACCGCATTGTTCGTGGTGGACAAGGACGCACGGCCCATTGGGATCATTCACCTGCACGACCTTCTGCGCGCGGGCCTGGCATAGGGTCGAAAACGGCCCCAAAATCGTTGATTTCATCCGGCGATGTCAAAGATCCACCTGCCGCGTGACACCGCCGTGAATATCCCTCGGGCATTAGGGCAAACAGCCTCGGCCCAACAAAGACCCCCGGCACGCGGGTGCGCACCGGGGGTCAAAGTCAGATGTCACTTGTCGATCAGTTAGCTGTCGGAGCCGACACCTTCGTCGTCAGCTTCTTCCAGCTCTTCGAAGATCTCGCCGGCGAACTCGGGCTCACCGTCCACGCCGGTCACACAGTCTACGCGCGCAAGAACCATATCTTCGCTTTCGTTCTCCATCTCGACGGTGGGGTTCATACATTCCTCCTCACCCGAGATGACGGTGCCTTCGCGGACTTCCGACGGCGTGTCGGCATCGGCGTTCAGGATTTCTTCGGCCGTCTCGTTCGTCGTTTGGGCGAAGGTAGGGGCGGACATGATAGCGGTGGCGGCGGCGATAAGAGCAAAGCGGGTCATGTTAATTTCCTTTCGTGTTGCATTGGTTGAACAACACGCCGCCCCCCCAAAAGGTTGCACGAAAAAGAACAATAAAATCAGGGACGTTCCCTGAAAAGTTCTGGAACCGCCTTATTCCATTGAAAAAATCGGGCCCGCAAAACGCAAGAATTTTTCGCGATTCAGGCTCCCGTCCTACCGGCCGACGCCTGCGTAGGCCTCGAAGCCTGCGCGTTTGGCGTCGTGGGCGGAGTAGACGTTGCGCAGGTCGGCCATGCGCGGGGTCGCCATCTTTTTCGCCAACTTCTTCAGGTCCAGCGCCCGGAACTCGTTCCATTCCGTCAGGACCACCACAAGGTCCGCATTCTGGGCCGACTTGTAGGGATCCTCCACCCAATTCACGCCGGGCAGAAGCGCCTCGCCCTCGCGGAAGCCCTGCGGGTCCACGACACGCACCTTGGCCCCGCCGCCCACCAGCGCGGGCACGATGGTCAGCGACGGCGCGTCGCGCATGTCGTCGGTGTTGGGCTTGAAGGTCACCCCCAGCACAGAAATCACCTTGCCGTTGAACGACCCGTCGCAGAGGTCACGCAGCTTCTCGATCATCCGCAGCTTCACGCTGTCGTTCACGCGGATGACCGTCTCCACGATGCTTTGCGGCACGGCGTGATCCTGACCGATCCGCGCCAAAGCTGACGTGTCCTTCGGGAAGCACGAGCCGCCATAGCCGGGGCCCGCGTGCAGGAACTTGTTGCCGATGCGCCCGTCCATGCCGATGCCCTTGGAGACTTCCTTCACATCCGCGCCGACCTTTTCACAGAGCGCTGCGATCTCGTTGATGAAAGTGATCTTCGTGGCGAGGAACGCGTTGGCGGCGTATTTGATCATCTCCGCGGACTCCAGATCCGTGGTCACGACGGGGAAGTCGCGCAGGAACAGGGGGCGGTAGATCTCGTCCATTACCTCGGACGCGCGCGGGGTCTGCACGCCCACGACGACCCGGTCGGGCCGCATGAAATCATCAATCGCGGCACCTTCACGCAGGAATTCGGGGTTGGAGGCGACGTCGAATTCCAGATCCGGGCGCGCCTTGGCGACGACCTGCTTGACCTTGCGGTTGGTGCCGACGGGAACGGTGGATTTGGTGACGATCACGGCGTAGCCGGTCATCGCATGGGCGACTTCCTCGGCCGCGGCCATCACGTAGGTCAGGTCCGCATGGCCATCGCCGCGGCGCGTCGGCGTGCCGACCGCGATGAACACCGCATCGGCGCCGTCCACGGCAGAGGCCAGGTCAGTGGTAAAGGAAAGCCGCCCCCCGTCGACGTTCTTGGCCATCAGCGCATCAAGGCCGGGCTCGTAGATCGGCACGTCGCCCGCGTTCAGCATCTCGATCTTGCGGGGGTCCTTGTCGACGCAGATCACGTCATGGCCAAAGTCCGAGAAACAGACGCCAGAGACAAGGCCAACATAGCCAGTACCAATCATCGTGATACGCATAAGGTGAATTCCTTTCTAGCCCTACCGCGCTGCGCGCTACTTGAGGGCGACTTCAGATTATATAGTAGTCGCGATACCACGCGACGAAATGGGCGACACCCTCGGGCACTTGGGTCCGGGGTTTGTATTGCGTCAGGTGCTGCAACAGGCTGGCGTCGGCCCAGGTGGCATGAACGTCGCCGGGTTGCATCTCCATCATGTTCTTCTCGGCGGTGATCCCGGTGGCGGTCTCGATTGCGCCGATGAAATCCATCAACGGGACGGATTCCGAATTGCCGATGTTCACCACGCGGTAGGGCGCGACCGGGCTCAGGCTGTCGCCCTCCACCGGATCATCACCGGGAACCGCTTCGATCAAGCGCACGATACCGTCGACCAAATCGGTCACATAGGTGAAGTCGCGCGACATCTCGCCGTGGTTGTAGACGTCGATGGGGCGGCCTTCCAGGATCGCCTTGGTGAACTTGTGCGGCGCCATGTCGGGGCGGCCCCATGGGCCATAGACGGTGAAGAAGCGGAACATCGTCGTGGGCAGGTCATAAAGGTGCGCGTAGCTGTGGGCCATCGACTCGTTGGCCTTCTTGGTCGCCGCGTAGAACGAGACCTGGTGATCGGTCTTCATCGTCTCGACGTAGGGCATTTCAGTGTTCGCCCCGTAGGCGGATGAGGTGCTGGCCAGCAGCGAATGGGCGGGCGGGAAGGCGCGCATCGCCTCCAGCAGGCGGAAGGTGCCGATCAGGTTGGCTTCCACGTAGCTTTCGGGGTTTTCGATCGAATAGCGCACGCCCGCTTGCGCGGCGAGGTGGATCACCGCCTCCGGGCGATGCGCCTTGAACAGATCATGCAGGACGCCGGGCGTCTCGATCCGGGCTTGAACGGGCGTGAAAGCCTCGCTCTCCATCAGCATCGCAAGTCGCGCATCCTTCAGCGCAACCTCGTAATAATCGGTCATCGCGTCGATGCCGACGACCTTCCAGCCGTCGGCCAGAAGTCGCGCACAAAGGTGGTAGCCGATGAACCCGGCGGAACCTGTGACAAGGGCCGTTCTCATTGCTCGGGCTCCTCCTGGCTGTGGGGCCCGACGATCCACGCCCAACTGGAAGCGCACATTTCATCAAGGCTCTTTTCCGTACGGAAGCCCAGAACTTCCTCTGCCTTGTCGGCCTTCGCCACATAGATCGGCACGTCGCCTGCGCGACGCTCGACGATGCGGCTGGGGATGTCACGATTGGAGGCGCGCTTGTAGGCGGCCACAACTTCCATCACCGAATTGCCGATCCCGGTGCCAAGGTTCACGAGGTGGTTTTTACTGTCCCCCAAGAGGGCGGCAAGTGAAAGGACGTGCCCGCGCGCAAGGTCTTCGACGTGGATATAATCCCGCACGCCGGTGCCGTCGGGAGTGTCGTAGTCATCGCCAAAAACCTGAAGCTCATCCAATTCGCCAGCGGCGACCTTGGCGATATAGGGCATCAGGTTGTTGGGAATGTCGCGCGGGTCCTCGCCGATCATATGACTGGAATGGGCTCCGGCGGGGTTGAAGTAGCGCAGGATACCGATGTTCCAGCGGTCATCAGCGGCGGCCAGTTGGCCCAGGATCTGTTCGCCGGAAATCTTGGTCTGGCCGTAGGGGTTCATCGCGCGAAACTCGGCGGTTTCCGGCGTCGGCGTCTCGTCGGGGACGCCGTAGACGGTGGCGGACGACGAGAACACGATCTTCCGGCACCCCGCCGCATCCATCACCCGCAGCAGGTTGATCAAACCGCTGATGTTGACGTCGAAGTAGTCCAACGGCCTGTCGACGGACTCACTGACCGCCTTCAGGGCCGCGAAATGCACCACCGCGTCGAATTGGTGTTCCGAGAACAGCCCACCCAGCGTCGTGGCGTCGCGCACATCGGCTTCGGCCACGTTCACCGGCTTGCCCGTCAAGGCCTCCAGCCTCTCCACGACGGACCTGTTGGCGTTCTGGAAATTGTCGAGAATCGTCACCTCATACCCGGCCTCGATCAAGGCCACATAGGTATGAGAGCCGATGTACCCGGCACCACCCGTCAAAAGAATATGTTCTGCCATCCGCGGTGTGCCTTGCCCGACCTGCCGTCTTCGTGTTGCGACCCGATTGCCACGGAACAGCCCCTGCCGTCAAAGGCCTAGGGCATGTTTCATCGTCTAGGATAATTATGCATCGCCCCCACCGGAATGCGCGTCGCGCCGTTGACGGCACGCGGCGGCCCTGTAAACGTCATCTCTAATCAAAGGTTTGTCACCTAATTTGGGGGGATCTCTGACGCCCATGGCCCGATTGCGGTTTTCTTCGGTTATGGCGTTCGCCATGATGTCGCTGGTCCTTGTGGCTTGCGATGCGCTGCCCCGTGGCGCACCGGTCGAGCGTGAGGTGACCGAGGCTGCCAGCGGCGAGGTTGCCGATTTCGCCGTCTACCCCGTGACCCGTGATTTCCTTGGCATCCTTGCCGAATGGCCCGCCACCGGAGAGCGTCACCTGACCTGGATCCCCACCTCGGGCGGGGCGCGCACGCAGGTCATCGCCTCGGGCGACCAGTTGCGATTGACGGTCTGGGACAGCGCCGATGACAGCCTGCTGACCAATGGTGAGGCCTCTGCCGTGATCGAGGCCCTGACCGTGGGCCCCGATGGCACGATCTTCGTGCCCTACGTTGGCAATGTCCGCCTGTCGGGCATGTCCACGCAGCTGGCCCGTGAGCGGTTGCAGGAAGAGATCGACATCATCGCGCCCTCTGCGCAGGTCCAGCTGGAACTGGTAGAGGGTCGCACAAACTCCATCGATCTGGTCGGCGGTGTCGGCGCGCCCGGGCGTCTTCCGATGCCGGATCGGAACTACACCGTCTTGAACGCCATCGCGGATGCGGGCGGCGTCAGGGCGGGGATGGAGAACCCGCAGATCCGGCTGATCCGCGCAGGGTCGATCTACGGCACCTCGATCGATCGCCTGTTTGCAGAGCCGGGCCTTGATACGCTGCTGCGCGGCGGGGACCGGGTCATTGTAGAAGACGATCGCCGCTATTTCCTGTCGCTCGGCGCGGCAGGGCAACAGAACCAGCATGGGTTCCCACAGGACCATGTGACCGCGCTGGATGCGCTGGCGATCATCGGCGGCGTTGAAAGCCGTCGGGGTGATCCGGGTGGTATCCTGATCCTGCGCGAGTATCCAACGTCAGCCGTGCGCACCGATACGCGCGGCCCCACTCAATCGCGCGTGGTGTTTTCTCTGGATATGACGAATGCGGACGGCCTGTTCTCGGCCCGCAACTTCCGCATCTATCCCGGCGATCTGGTGCTGGTCACGGAAAGCCCTGTGACTGGTGTGCAGACGATCTTCGGCCTGATCGGGTCTGCCTTCGGACTGGTTGGGGCAGCGAATAATCTTTAATTGCGCTACCGCCCTGCGGGCTACTTGAGCGCGGGAAAATGCGCTACCGCCCTGCGGGCTACTTGAGCGCGGGAAAATGCGCTACCGCCCTTAGGGCTACTTGAGCGCAGGAAACTGCACTACCCCCACGCAGCCTACTTGAGCCCGGGAACCTCGATCCGTTTCGCCTTGGGAACCAGCGCGTTCATCTGGCGCAAGTGCTCGGGCAGGCACACCTTCATGAAATCATAGTGCGCCACCACATGCTTGCGCGCCGCCGGTCCCAGATGAGCATAGGTGCCGGGGCGTTCCAGCACATCCACCACCTTGCGGGCGATGTCCTTGGGGTCGAAGAAATCCACCAGCAGCCCGGTCTTGCCATGCTCGATCGCCTCGCGCACCGGGGCCACGTCGGACGCGACGATCGTGGCGCCCATCGACATGGCCTCCAGACACGACCACGACAGCACGAAAGGTACCGTCAGGTAGATGTGGCAGCGGCTGACCTGGATGATCTTCTGGTAATCCTCATAGGGCACCCGCCCCAGGAAATGGACCCGGGACCAATCGACGGCATCGCCGACTTCCTTCTCCATTTCGGCTCTGTACCCCCCTTCCGAGCCTGACTTCTTGCCGTAACTCACCTCAGACCCGCCAATGATCAGCGCCCGCGCATTGGGGCGCGCGTCCAGGATATGGGGCAGCGCGCGCATGAACGAATGGAAGCCGCGCGTCGGTTCCATGTTGCGGGCCATGTAGGTGAAGATCTCATCATCCTTGGTGACGGGACGCCCAAGACGGCCAAGCGCAACCTGCGCGTCCGGGTCGGGCTTCAGCTTGTCGGTGCGGATGCCGTCGTGCTTGACGTAGATCTTCTCCTTGAAGGCAGCCGGGAAGGTGTCGCACTGCCATTGGGTGGGAGAATGGCCCTTGTCGACCGTCTGGATATTGGCGAAGTTCACCGCGTTGCGCGCGTGCATGGTGAAGGGCGCATGGGGGCTGGCGGGAAATTCCGGGTCGAAACCGACGCTGCCGCCCTTGGCGAGGAAATAATACTCGAAGTAGCCGATGATCGGGACATCGGGCCAAATCTCTTTCAGGAACGTCAACTCTCCCCACCCCACATGGCCCAGGATGATATCGGGCGTGAACCCGTCCTTGCGCAGCTTGCCGGCGGCCTGCGCGCAGCCAAAGCCGTTGCCGGCGCATTCCTCCCAGTATTGGGTCAGGGCGTAGGCATCCTTGGCGGGCTTGTGATGGGTCGCATAGGTCACGATGCGTGCGCCTTCCATGACCGGCACGTCCTTGCGCTGAGTCAGGAACACCAATTCATGGCCCCCCTGCGCGCGCAGCCACGAGAACAGCTCTCGGTACTGACCGGGGAAGTTTTGATGCACGAAAAGAATTTTCATCGGAACGCTACACTCGGCTTTGTTTGACGGCGGGTGTCCCAATCCCATGCGGCAGGTGCAAGGCAGAACTGCGGCAAGAGAGGGGTTTGGTGTTGCCCACACCGCTCCTATATGGGACCAGAACTTCCAATAATTCGGTAAAGGGGGGGATGACCCCATGACTTTGACCACAAAACTTGCGTGGGACGACACGGTATTGCCGTTCCAACTCGACCGCTCGGACATCCGCGGCCGCGTGGCGCGTCTGGATACGGCTTTGGACCGGATCCTGTCGCAGCACGATTATCCGGCTCCCGTAGAGGCGCTGGTGGCCGAGATGGCGCTGCTGACGGCGCTGATCGGGCAAACGATCAAGCTGCGCTGGAAACTGTCGTTGCAGGTGCGCGGCGATGGGCCGATCCGGCTGATCGCGACGGATTTCGTGGCACCCAAAGCGCCGGGCGAACCTGCGCAGATCCGCGCTTATGCGTCCTATGACGCCGAGCGGCTGGAGGCGTCCGCACCTGCGTTTGAGCAGATCGGGGCGGGTTACTTCGCGATCCTGATCGATCAGGGGACGGATATGACACCCTATCAGGGCATCACACCGATTGCAGGTGGGTCTCTGTCCACCTGTGCAGAGGCATATTTTGCCCAGTCCGAGCAGTTGCCAACCTCGTTCAAGCTTTCCTACGGTCGCGCGCAAGAGCCCGGCCAGACCGAAAGCTGGCGCGCGGGCGGCGTGATGCTTCAGGTCATGCCCGAGGCGTCGCTGGAAGCACAGGGCGCGCCCTCCGGTGAGGATGGGTTGCTGTCGGCCGAGGATCTGATCGAGCCTGACAAGGCCGAGGATTGGAACCGCGCCAACATTCTGCTGCAAACGGCCGATGCGTTGGAACTGATCGGACCCCATGTCGCCCCGACGGAACTGTTGGTGCGCCTGTTTCACGAGGAACAGCCCCGCGTCTTCGATGCCCAACCCGTGGGCTTCGGCTGCACCTGTTCCGAGGATCGCGTGCGCCAGTCCTTGTCGATCTACTCGGCCAAGGACATCGCGCATATGACCACGGACGCGGGCCGCGTGACGGCAGATTGCCAGTTCTGCGGCAAACACTATGACTTCGACCCGCTGACGTTGGGGTTCGAGGCAGAAAAGGCCCCCGATGGGTCGCCTGTTTGATTTGCAAACCTTGAAGGCCGCGCTGGATGTCGTTCCGGCGCGGCCTTCTTCGGATTACGACCTCAACCCCGGTGTTGTGCAGCCCGAAGGGCGCGTGCTGCGCCCCGCTGCCGTGCTGATTGGCGTTTTGGGGGATGACGTGATCCTGACCAAACGCGCCTCGACCCTGAAACACCACCCCGGCCAGATCGCCTTTCCCGGCGGAAAGATGGATGCGGGTGAGACACTGGCCGAAGCGGCCCTGCGGGAGGCGCGTGAAGAAATCGGCCTCGACCCCTCCAACGTCACGATCCTGGCCGAACTGCCCCCCCATGAGACGGTGACAAGCTACGCGGTCACGCCATTCCTTGCGCGGATCGAGATGGAGTTCACCGCCACACCGGAGCCCGGTGAAGTGGCAGAAGTGTTCCGCGTACCGCTGACGTTCCTGATGGACCCCGCAAATTACGTCGTCGAAGGCCGCCGCTGGCGCGGGATACGGCGAGAATACTTCGTGGTGCCCTACGGGCCCTATTACATCTGGGGCGCGACGGCGCGGATGCTGAAATCGCTCGCGGACAGGATTGCGTCATGAGTGGCGGGATGCGGTTGCAGGCGGAATGGCTGACGGATGCGGGCACCACAGCGGTCTTTGATGCGCTGGCCGGGCACGGCGCCTGGTTCGTGGGCGGTTGCGTGCGCAACGGGCTGTTGGGCCTGGAGGTGGCGGATATCGATATCTGCACCGAGGTGCGGCCCGAGAAGGTGATGGAACTGGCCGCAGTCGCGGGGCTGAGGGCCGTGCCGACGGGCATCGACCACGGAACCGTAACGCTCGTGGCCGACGGCAGACCCCATGAAATCACGACCCTACGCCGCGATATAGAGACGGATGGTCGGCGCGCGTCGGTGGCCTTCACCGGTGAACTGGCCGAAGATGCTGCGCGGCGCGACTTCACCATGAACGCGCTCTATGCGACCCGTGATGGCGCGGTTCTGGACCCCAATGGAGAGGGTTTGGCAGACCTGGAAGCGCGGCGGGTGCGCTTCATTGGCGATGCGGATGCACGGATCGCGGAAGACTACCTGCGCATTCTGCGGTTCTTCCGGTTTCATGCGTGGTACGCCGACCCTGCTGGCGGCATGGACGCCGAAGCGCTGGCCGCCTGCGCGGCGGGTGTCGACGCACTTGCATCCCTGTCGCGCGAGCGGGTGGGGGCCGAGATCTGCAAACTCCTCTCCGCGCCCGATCCCGCGCCCGCTGTCGCGGCGATGGAACAGACGGGCGTCCTTGCGGCGGTCTTGCCGGGGGCCTCGTCGCGGGCGTTGACGGTTCTGACGGGGCTGGAGGATGGCCTTGCGCTTGATGCCGTGCGCCGCCTCGCGGCCCTTGGGGGGGAGGATGTGGCGGAAAGGCTGCGGTTGTCGAAAGCCGATGCCAGACGCCTGGCGCTATACCGCGAAGAGATGGCGGGCATGAGCCCTCCGGGTGCCCTCGGCTATCGCCACGGGCGGGATGCGGCCCGCGATGTGCTGGCGCTGCGCGCCGCGCTGATTGAGCGGCCTTCGGGCGAAGACGCGTTGCGTGCGGTGGAAGACGGCGCGCGCGCGGTGTTTCCAGTGAAGGCCGCTGATCTGCCCCAGGTGCAGGGCAAAGCGCTTGGGGATCGCCTCAAGGCGTTGGAAACCGCGTGGATCAATAGCAGCTTCTCACTGACGAAGGACCAGCTTCTCAGCCAGTAATGGTCATTCTCCCACGGGCGCGCTATATCTCGCGCCTGACACGGGGTGTTGTCATGTTCAAAAAATTCGAAAATCTGGTCGATCCCTATGTGGCCCATGCCGAACAGGATCGCCCCCCTCGCCGTCTATGGCCGTTCCTTTGGGACTATTCGCAGCCCTTCAAAGGGCTCTTTGCGCTGACCGCCTTCATGTCGGTGGTCGTGGCGGCGATCGAGATCGGGCTGATCTGGTACATGGGCCGGGTCGTTGACCTGATGTCCTCGGGCGATCCGGCGACCGTGCTGGCGGATTACGGGTTGGAGCTGACGCTGGCCGCCGTGTTCATCCTCACAATCCGGCCGCTTCTGCAAGGCCTCGACGTGGCGCTTTTGAACAACGCGATCCTGCCGCAGTTCGGCGCTTTGGTGCGTTGGCGCGCCCACAAACAGGTGCTGCGCCAATCCGTGGGCTTCTTCGAAAACGACTTCGCGGGTCGCATCGCCAACCGGATCATGCAGACGCCCGGCAGTGCCGGGGACGCGATCTTCCAGGTGTTCGACGCGATCACCTTCTCGCTGGCCTATCTGGTGGGCGCGGTGATTCTGCTGATGGGATCAGACCCTCGGCTGGCGCTGCCGCTGGTCGTGTGGTTCACGCTTTACGCGCTTTTGCTCCGCTGGACGATGCGGCGGGTGGGACCTGCCTCCAAGGCGGCGTCCGACGCGCGGTCGATGACGACGGGGCGCGTGGTGGACAGCTACACCAACATCCATGCGGTGAAGCTGTTCGCCCATAACGATACAGAGCTTGCCTACGCCAAGGAGGCGATCGAATTCACCCGCCAGACCTTCGCGAAAGAGATGCGGATTTTCACCACCATGGACGTGATGCTGGTGACGTTGAACGGCTTCCTGATCGTGGCGGTCGTGGGCTGGGGGATCTTGCTGTGGTCCCAGGGCGCGGCGTCTGTGGGCGTTGTCGCCGCCGCCACCGCGCTGGCCCTGCGCCTGTCGGCCATGACCGGCTGGATCATGTGGGCCGTCTCCACCTTCTTTCGCGCCCTGGGCGTGGTGGCCGAGGGGATGGAGACCATCACCGAGCCGATTGACCTGGTCGATGCCGCCGACGCCAAGCCCCTGCGCCTGACGGAGGGCGAAGTCGTTCTGGAGAACCTCAGCCATCACTACGGGCGCGGCGCAGGCGGCTTGGACAACATTTCGCTGACCATCAAGCCGGGCGAAAAGATCGGCCTTGTGGGGCGGTCTGGGGCCGGGAAATCGTCTCTCGTGAAGCTGTTGTTACGGTTCTACGATGCGGAACAGGGTCGCATTCTGATCGACGGGCAGGATATTGCGCTGGTGCAGCAAGATAGCTTGCGGCGTGTGATCGGCATGGTGCAACAGGACTCGTCTCTGCTGCACCGCTCGGTGCGGGACAATATCCTTTACGGGGCGCCCGATGCCTCGGACGCGGCGATGATCGAAGCCGCCAAACGCGCCGAAGCGCATGAGTTCATCCTTGATCTGCAAGACCCCCAAGGGCGGCGCGGCTATGACGCCCATGTCGGCGAACGGGGGGTGAAGCTTTCTGGTGGCCAACGGCAGCGGGTCACGCTGGCCCGTGCCATCCTGAAGAACGCGCCCATCCTGGTGCTGGATGAGGCGACTTCCGCCCTCGACAGCGAGGTCGAGGCGCAGATCCAGGAAACGCTCTATGGCGTGATGGAGGGTAAAACCGTCATCGCCATCGCCCACCGCCTGTCCACGATTGCGCGGATGGACCGGATCATCGTGCTGGACGACGGTCATATCGTCGAAGACGGCACCCACGACGCGCTTTTGGCAAAGGGCGGCCTATATGCAGGCTTCTGGGCGCGTCAATCGGGCGGGTTCATCGGATTGGATGAGGGCGCGGAATGACAACAGTGATGCGCATCGTGGACTGGCTCGCAGGGCTGGTTCCGGCTTTCGCGGCCGCTGACGGCCCGCCGCCGCGCACGCTATGGCCGTTCATGCGCTGGTGCTTGTCGGGCGCTTGGCCGATCATGATCATCGCGGCCATGATGTCAGGCCTCGCGGGCCTAATGGAGGTTGCGGCCGCTTGGTTCCTTGGGGCGCTTATCGACACGACGACCGGGTCCAACGCGGGCTATCTGGCGGAGAACGCGTTTCTGATCGTGGCCTACGTCGCCTTCTACCTGATGATCCGCCCGCTGTTCTTCGGCGCCTCCGCCGCGTTCACCGGCATCGTCTTGCCGCCCAACATTGCGCCGCTGGTACAGTCCCGCCTGCACCGCTGGACGCTTGGCCACGACATCAGCTTCTTCGACAACGATTTCGCGGGCCGCATCGCGCAGAAGCAGATGCAGGCCGCCACCGCGATGGTGAACATCGTGACCGAGGTCATCAACGCCGCCGCCTATGCGATCATCACGTTGATCGGGACCATCGTCCTGCTGGTGGCCATCGACTGGCGTATTGCCCTGGCGCTGGTGGTGTGGTGCGGGCTTTATACGGTGATGATCCGCTGGTACCTGCCGCGTATCCGCGCCCGCTCCAAGGCGCGGGCGGCGACACGGGCCAACGTCACGGGGCAGGTCGTCGATACGATCACCAACATCAAGACGGTGAAGCTATTTGGCCACACCGATCACGAGGATGCCGCCGCGACCGACGCCATGGACGACTACCGCACCGCCGCCTTGCGGTTCGGCACGCTGTCGACGGGCTTCCGGTTCGCCCTTATGACCACCGCCGGACTGCTGCCCGTGGTTCTTGTTCTCAGCGGCATTGTGCTGTGGCAGAACGGCCAGGCCACGCCGGGCGACATCGCCGCGATCGGGGCGATCTCCATGCGGATTTCCCAGATGACCGGCTGGGTGTCGTTCACGCTGATGGGCATCTACGCCAACCTTGGCGAGCTTGAGGACGGCATGCGCACCCTCACCCCACCCCATGGGCTGACCGATACAGATGGCGCGCGGCCCCTGCCCCGTGTGCGGGGCGAGATCACCTTTGACTCCGTCTCCTTCGCTTACGGTCAGCGGACGGGCGGGATCGACGCCATCGACCTTATCGTTGCCCCCGGCGAGAAACTGGGTGTCGTGGGCGCCTCCGGGGCCGGGAAATCCACCCTCGTGGCGCTTCTGATGCGGCTCTATGATGCCGAACAGGGTCGTATTCTGGTGGACGGCATCGACGTGCGCGGCGTGACGCAGGACAGCCTGCGCCAGCAGATCGCCATGGTCACGCAGGACACCGCGATGTTCAACCGGACGGCCCGCGACAACATCCTTTATGGCCGCCCCGATGCCTCCGAGGCCGAGGTGATCGAGGCCGCCAAGCGCGCCGAGGCCCATGATTTCATCCTCGGCCTGCGCGACCACCGCGACAACGCGGGCTATGACGCGTTTCTGGGTGAGAGGGGCGTGAAGCTTTCCGGCGGCCAGCGCCAGCGCGTCGCCCTCGCCCGCGCCTTCCTGAAGGACGCGCCGGTGTTGGTGCTGGACGAGGCGACAAGCGCCCTCGATTCCGAGGTCGAGGCAGCAATCCAGGACACCCTCCATTCGGTGATGGAGGGCAAGACCGTCATCGCCATCGCCCACCGCTTGTCCACGCTCAGCGAGATGGACCGGATCATTGTGCTCGATGACGGCAAGATCGCCGAAGACGGCACCCATGCCGAACTGCTGGCGCAAGACGGCCTCTACGCCCGCTACTGGAACCGCCAATCGGGCGGCTTCATCGGGTTGGACGAGGCGGCAGCGGCGGAATAACCCGTAGACCGGGCCTTGGCCCGGGGCCAAATTTGCCGCAAAGACATCCCATGACCCAACTCACCATCACCCGCCTCGGCCACCACGGCGACGGCATCGCATCGGACACCACTGGCCGCCCGATCTTCGTCCCCCGCACCCTCCCCGGAGAGGTCATTTCCGGCGAGGTCGACGGCGACCGCATCGCCGCACCTTCCGTGATCACACCCTCGCCCAACCGGGTGAAAGCGCCCTGCCCGCATTATAAATCCTGCGGCGGGTGCAGCCTGATGCACGCCTCCGACGATTTCGTGGCGGCGTGGAAGACAAGTGTGATCACAACAGCCTTGCAGGCCCACGACCTGCCCACGCCCCTGCGCCCGATCGTGACGTCTGCGCCCCGGTCCCGTCGCCGGGCCACGCTGGCCGGTACCCGCACCAAGAAGGGCGCGATGATCGGCTTTCACGCCCGCAAGTCAGGCACTATCGTGCCGATCAGAGACTGTTTTCTTCTGGAACCGGCCCTGTTGGACACGATCCCCGCGTTGGAGCAGATCGTGAAAATCGGCGCCTCGCGCTCGGCTACTTTGGGCCTTTCAGTGACCCTGACAGAGACGGGCATCGACCTGCATGTGACCGGCGCAAAACCCCTCGACGGGCCGCTTCGGGCTGCCTTGCCGCAGGTCCAGGGCAGTTTCTCGCGCCTCACCTGGTCCAATTCGGAGGGGGATGAACCGGTCTATACCGAAACGCCGCCGCGTCTGACCCTTGGCACCGCCCGTGTCGTGCCGCCGCCGGGGACGTTCCTGCAAGCCACCCGCGACGGCGAAGCCGCCTTGCAGGCCGCCGTGGCCGAGGCGACCCAAGGCGCAAAGCATATCGCGGATCTCTTCTGCGGCATCGGCACCTTCGCCCTGCCTCTGGCGCAAACGACCCCGGTCCACGCGGTCGAAGCCGCGCCAGACATGATCGACGCGCTCGACCACGCGACGCGCTTTGCCACCGGCCTCAAGCCGATCACCATGGAAAAGCGCGATCTGTTCCGCCGCCCCCTTTTGCCGGACGAGCTTTCGAAATTCGACGCCGTGGTCATCGACCCACCCCGCGCGGGCGCAGAGGCCCAAACCATCGAGCTTGCAAAGGCGCAGGTGCCCGTCATTGCTGCCGTCTCCTGCAACCCCGTGACCTTCGCGCGCGATGCCGCCGTCCTGACAAATGCCGGATATACGCTGGATTGGGTGCAGCCTGTCGATCAATTTCGCTGGTCGCCCCATGTGGAACTTGCGGCACGCTTCTCGCTTGCCCATATCAACGGCTGATCCGCAGGAGAGCCCCATGAGTGACTTTCGCACGCGCCTTGCCGAGTGGCTGGCGCGCCCCATCGTCGGAAATTTCATTGTCGGCGTGATTGTCTTCAACGCTGTGATCCTGGGGCTCGAGACCTCGGACAGGATCATGGCGTCCTTCGGTCCGCTGATCCTGATGCTGGACACCCTTTGCCTCGCGATTTTCGTGGTGGAAATCATGCTGAAGCTGGTGGCCCATGGTCTGCGCTTTTTCCGCAGCGGCTGGAACCTGTTTGATTTCGTGATCGTCGGCATCGCCCTGGTCCCTGCGGCGCAAGGGCTCAGCGTGTTGCGGGCGCTGCGGATCCTCCGGGTGTTGCGCGTGGTCTCTGCCGTCCCGTCGCTCCGCCGCGTGGTCGAAGGGCTTTTGACGGCCCTGCCCGGCATGGGCTCTGTGTTCCTGCTGATGTCGATCATCTTCTACATCGGCGCAGTCATGGCCACGAAGCTGTTTGGGGATGCCTTCCCCGACTGGTTCGGCACCATCGGCCTGTCGCTTTACACGCTGTTCCAGATCATGACGCTCGAGTCGTGGTCCATGGGCATCGTCCGCCCGGTCCTGGAGGTCTTCCCCTACGCCTGGATGTTCTTCGTACCCTTCATCATGGTGACGACGTTTGCGGTCGTGAACCTGATCGTCGGTCTCGTGGTGAACTCCATGCAAGACGCCCACGCCGAGGAAAGCAACGCCGCCACGGATGCCTACCGCGATGAAGTGCTGGAGAAGTTGCAGGCCATTGAAGAACGGCTCGACAAACGCGGTTGATATACCCGCGCAGGCGTCAAGCGCGCTTGGTCAGCACTTCAACGCCCAAGGTCGTCAGCACTTTCGCCACGATATCCTCGGCGTTCATCCCGGCCACGGCGTACATGTCACGCGGGCTGGCCTGGTCGATGAAGATATCCGGCAGCACCATCGACCGGTATTTGATCCCGGTGTCGAACACCCCTTTTTCCGCCAGCAGATGCGCCACGTGGGACCCAAAGCCCCCCACGGCGCCTTCCTCCACGGTAATCAGCGCCTCATGGTGGCGGGCGAGTTGCAGGATCAGGTCTTCATCCAGCGGTTTGGCGAAACGGGCATCGGCGATGGTGGGCGTGATGCCTCGGGCGGTCAGGGTTTCCGCCGCTTCCTGTACCTCTTTCAGCCGGGTGCCGAAGTTGAGGATCGCCACGCGGTTCCCTTCCGAAATCATGCGGCCTTTCCCAATCTCCAGCGCTTTCCCGCGCTCGGGCAGCTCCACGCCCACACCCTCACCGCGCGGGAAGCGGAAGGCGGAGGGCCGGTCATCGATTTCCAGCGCGGTGCGCACCATATGGCGCAGCTCGGCCTCGTCGGCGGCGGCCATCACGACCATGCCGGGCAGGTTGGTCATATAGCTGATGTCGTAGCTGCCCGCGTGCGTGCAACCGTCCGCGCCGACAAGCCCCGCGCGGTCAATGGCGAAGCGTACGGGCAGGCGCTGGATGGCAACGTCGTGGACGATCTGATCATAGCCCCGTTGCAGAAACGTCGAATAAATCGCGCAGAACGGCTTCAAGCCCCCGGCCGCCATGCCAGCGGCGAAGGTGACGCCGTGTTGTTCGGCAATTCCGACATCAAAACAACGGCTTGGGAAGCGCTCCGCGAACAGGTCAAGGCCGGTCCCATCTGGCATCGCCGCCGTAACGGCGACCACTTTGGGATCATCCTCGGCCTCGGCAATCAGGGATTGTGCGAAGACCTTGGTGTAGCTTGGCGCGTTGGACGGCGCCTTCACCTGCTCGCCTGTGGCGATGTTGAACTTGGCCGTCGCATGGCCCCGGTCGGCGCGATGTTCCGAGTATCCCTTGCCCTTCTGAGTGATCGCGTGAATCAGGATCGGGCCGTCGGCACGCGCTTTCACGGTACGCAGGACGGACAGGAGACTTTCCATATCATGCCCATCAATCGGCCCAACGTAGGAAAACCCCAGCTCTTCAAACAGGGTGCCGCCCACGGTGGCAGACTTCAGCAACTCTTTCGCGCGACGGGCGCCTTCCTGGAACGGGGGCGGCAACAGCGACACCGCGCCTTTGGCTGCGGCCTTGAATTCCTGAAACGGAGCGCCCGCGTAAAGCCTTGATAAGTAAGAGGACATGGCACCGGTGGGTGGCGCAATCGACATCTCGTTATCATTCAGGATCACAATCAACCGCTTGCCCATGTGGCCCGCGTTGTTCATCGCCTCGAACGCCATGCCGCCGGACATGGCCCCATCCCCGATCACCGCGATCGCATCCCCGTGGCCGGTGTCACTGTCGCCGTTCAGATCCCGCGCGACGGCAAAGCCAAGGGCCGCGGAAATGGAGGTCGACGAATGCGCCGCGCCAAACGGGTCGTAGGGCGACTCGCTGCGTTTGGTGAAGCCCGACAGCCCGTCTTTCTGACGGATCGTCAACATCTGCTCGCGCCGTCCGGTCAGGATCTTGTGGGGGTAGCACTGGTGCGAGACGTCCCAAACCAGCTTGTCGCGCGGGGTGTCGAAGACGGAATGCAAGGCGACCGTAAGTTCCACCACCCCCAGACCTGCGCCGAAGTGGCCGCCGGTCTGACTGACCGTCCAGATCATCTCGGCCCGCAATTCGTCGGCCAGGCGCTTCAGGTCAAAGTCGCTCAACCCCTTGAGATCGTTGGGGGAGTGGACCTTGTCCAACAGCGGTGTCGTCGGGCGCTCGCTCATAGGGGCTAGCCTTTTCAGTTACTTGTCACGGTGCACTATATAGTGCGCCAGATCGCGAAGCGTCTGCGCCCTATCGCCATAGGGCTGAAGTGCCTCAGTGGCCTCTGCGAGGAGGTTTGCCGCACGCGATTTCGCGGCAGGCAAACCGAGGAGGGACACGAAGGTCGCCTTCCCGGCGTCGGCATCCTTGCGCAGCGCCTTGCCTGCGGTGGCCGCATCACCCTCCACATCCAGGATGTCATCGGCGATCTGGAAGGCGAGGCCGATGGCTTTCGCATAGGCCCTCAACGGCGCGGGATCCGCACCACCCAGAATGGCGCCCGCTTGGGCCGGCCATTCGATAAGACGCCCGGTCTTGTTGGCTTGCAGATCGGTGATTTCATCCAGCGTCAGCGGGCGGCCTGCCGTCTCGGCCGCGATATCCTGGGCCTGGCCCAGAACCATGCCCTGCGCGCCGCTCGCTTTCGCAAGGCTCGCGACCAGGGCCAACCCCTCCTCCGCAGTGCCTGCGTCCTCGCAGCTTAACAATTCGAACGCGAAGGTCTGCAAGGCGTCGCCCACCAGAACGGCAGTCGCCTCGTCCCATTTGACGTGCACCGTGGGCTGGCCGCGGCGCAGATCGTCGTCGTCCATGCAGGGCAGATCATCATGGACAAGGGAATAGGCGTGCAGGCATTCAACCGCCCCCGCCGCGTAAAGCGCCCGGTCGCGGGGAACGTCAAACAGCGCGGCGCTTTCCAGGGCCAGAAACCCGCGCAAACGTTTGCCGCCCTGGGTCGCGTAGCGCATGCCAGCGGCGATCGTATCGTCGCCGAATTGCGCCATCTGTCGGGAAAGAAAGTCACCGATCTGCGCTTGCGCATCGGTCATCGCCGTCTTGAACACGTCTTACAGGCCTTCGACCGGGGTTGCGCCCGTCGCGTTGCCGCCCGCGTCCAAGGTGATCTGAGCCACTTTTTCCTCGGCCTCTTTCAGCTTCGCTTCACAGCGCGCCTTCAGGGCCGCCCCGCGTTCATAAAGCTTGATCGAGTCTTCCAGCGCCACGTCGCCGCGGTCCAACTGGGTGACGACCTGCTCCAGTTCGCGGATCGCGTCCTCGAAGCTCATCTCGTCCAAGGGCTTGTCATTTTTCGAGTCAGGCATCTCGATCCTCCAGTTCCGTCACATGGGCCAGCACGCCATCGCCGAGCCCCTGAAGATCATACCCGCCCTCAAGAGTCGAGACGATGCGCCCCTCGCAGACCTCTTCGGCGACCGCCACCAGCCCGCGCGTGACCCAGGCAAAATCCTCGGCCTCCCAAAGCAGATTGGCCAGGGGGTCACGGGTATGGGCATCGAACCCGGCAGAGATCAGGATCAGGTCCGGCTTCCAGTCACGAAGGCGCGGAAAAACGTGGGAGGTATAGCGCGACCGCATCGCCTGCCCATCGGATCCGGGCGGCAGGGGCAGGTTCAGGACATTGTCGGACCCGCCGCGTTCATGGACCGCGCCAGAACCGGGGTAGAGGGGCATTTGGTGGCTGGAGACGAAAAGCGCGCGCGGCTCATCCCACAGCAGGTCTTGCGTGCCGTTGCCGTGGTGGACGTCGAAATCGACAACGGCGACACGGGACAGGCCATGGCGTTCCAAGGCATGACGGGCGGCGATGGCGATAGAGCCGAACAGGCAGAAGCCCATCGCACGGGTTTTCTCGGCGTGATGGCCGGGGGGGCGTGTGGCGACAAAGGCGCGTTTGTGGGCACCGGAAAGCACACGGTCCACACCCAGAAGACACCCGCCAACGCCGCGCATCGCGGCCTCCCACGTCCCCGGCGAAGCGCTCGTATCGGCATCGATCTGCACCAGCCCTTCGGTCGGCTGCGCCGCGCGCATCGCGTCGATGTAGCCCTGCGGATGGCACAGGGCGACGTCCGCCTCGGTGGCCAGAGGGGCCTCTGTCCGCTCGGCGTCCACATCTGCGAGCACGGCAAAGACCGTTTCCAGCCGGGCGATGCGTTCGGGGTGGCCTTCGGGCATTTCATGCCGCAGGCCACTGGGGTTGTTGATGATCAGCATGGGGCGAGGCTCCGGTGGAAGTAAGACAGTCCGCAGGGCGGAAAGGGTGGTGAACGAAAAGTTAACAGATTTGGATTGTCTCTGCGTTTCAATTGGTTACAGAAATGCTCAAGCTTGAGCACCCCCTTAATCCGGGGCCAGCATATACCCCGCCCCGCGCACAGTCTGAAGGTAGCGGGGCTGTTTCGGGTTCATCTCGATCTTCCGTCTGAGCCGCGTGATCTGCACGTCCACGGCCCGCTCCTGCACTGGCTCGCCCCCCACCTTGTCGCGATTGAGAAGGCTGACAAGCTCCCCCCGCGACAGGGCCTCGGCGGGCTGGTGCGCGAAGATCCGCATCAACGCGGCCTCTGTCGCGGTCAGGCGCACGGGGTCCTGGCCTTGCCACATCTCTCCGCGTTCGATGTCGTAGCGCACGGGACCAAGGTGAAGGACTTGCGGCACCGTCGCATCCTCGGGCGGCGCGGGCATGCGGCGCAGGATGGCGTTGATCCGCAACAGCAGTTCCTTCGGCTCGAACGGTTTGGAGAGGTAGTCATCGGCACCGGCCTCCAACCCCTCGATCCGATCATCGGCCTCGCCCTTGGCCGTCAGCAGCAGGATCGGCGTGGTGGCGGTTTTGCGGATGTCACGGCACAGGCTCAGGCCATCCTCGCCGGGCATCATCACGTCAAGCACGATCATATCGAAGCTGAGTCCGTCCAGCAGCACCCGCGCATGGGCCGCGTCCCGCGCGCCCGTCGCCATGAAACCGTTCCGCATCAGAAACTTCTGAAGAAGGGTGCGAATGCGTTCATCGTCATCGACGATCAATAGATGGGCACCGATGTCCATCAAAAACGCCCCTCTGGATCGATGTCCAAGTTCATTGCTCGCGCTCCACACCTTCAAGGTAGTGACGGCGCATATCCGGGTCCATCATCTCTTCCAGCACGGCGCGAAAACCTGACACCGCCTCAGGGCCTGCGTTACGGAACGCGGTGCGCATACGGTTGCGCTGTGCCTCACTCAGGGCGCGCTCCAGCACCTCGCCGTCATGGGTCAGGTGCAGATGCCGCTCGCGCTTGTCACGGGTGCCAACACGGGCTTCGACAAGACCGTCCTCCACCAAAGTCCGCAGCACGCGGTTCAGCGATTGCTTCGTCACCCCAAGGATCGACAGAAGGTTGTTGACCGTCGTCCCCGGCGTGCGGCTGATGAAGTGCACGGCGCGGTGGTGGGCCCGGCCATAGCCACGTTCCGCCAGGATCAAATCAGGGTCAGCGGTGAAGCCGCGGTAGGCGAAAAACATCGCCTCAATCCCGCGGCGCAATTGCTCATCCGTCAGGAAAAGCAACGTATCCCCCCGGCCCATTGCTGCGGCGCGTTCTGCCATCTGGTGTCCCTCCCGTTTGGGTCAGTTTATGTCAGCCTTGTTGACTTTCCAAGAATCAATTGCTAGCTGAATGGGCGCTTTGCGTAATATTATGTCCGAAGCGGACGTATCTTGCGCAACTTTTGGAAAAATCACTGCCCGTGTGGAAGCGGAGCTTTGGACGAGGATGACGACAATGGCAGGATACGATGACAGGGACGGCATGATCTGGATGGACGGCAAGCTCGTCGACTGGCGCGCGGCCAACGTCCACATTCTGTCGCACGCAATGCACTACGCCTCTTCGGTGTTCGAGGGGGAGCGCGCCTACAACGGCAAGATCTTCGAGAGCCGCCGCCATTCCGAGCGGTTGCACTACTCCGCCTCTTGCATCGACTTCGAGATCCCCTTCACGGTAGATGAGATCGAGGCCGCGAAATACGAGGTGATGAAGGCCAATGGCTTGACCGACGCCTACATCCGCGCGGTCGCCTGGCGCGGCGCGGGCGAGGACATGGGCGTCAGCTCGGCGCGCAACCCCGTCCGCCTGGCCATCGCGGCGTGGGAATGGGGCAGCTACTATGGCGACGCCAAAATGAAGGGCGCGAAGCTGGACGTCTCCAAGTGGAAGCGCCCCTCGCCCGAGACGATCCCGGTCCACGCCAAGGCCGCTGGCCTCTACATGATCTGCACGACATCGAAGCACGCGGCAGAGGCCAAGGGCTGCTCGGACGCGCTGTTCATGGACTACCGTAACTACGTGGCTGAGGCGACGGGTGCCAACATCTTCTTCGTCAAGGACGGAGAGGTGCATACGCCAACAGCCGACGTCTTCCTGAACGGCATCACCCGCCAGACGGTCATCGGGATGCTGAAAGAGAAGCAAGTGAAGGTCCATGAGCGCCACATCATGCCGGAGGAGCTGGAAAGCTTCGAGCAGTGCTGGCTGACCGGCACGGCGGCCGAGGTCACGCCCGTGGGTCAGATCGCTGACTATAACTTCGAGGTCGGCGCGCTGACGCGGGATATCGCGGAAAGCTATGAGGCTTTGGTGCGGGCGTAGGCCCAAGGACCGAGTCTCCAATGACACAACAGGGCGTCCAGCTTGTCGGTGGGCGCCCTTTTGCATTGACAGATCGCATGATTTCTCGCGGCATGTCGCAATGAGCAGACCATCCCCGAATAATGCCCGGGGGAGGCACAACAGCAACTCGGAAGGTAAATGATGTTTCGCCCTCTTCTCGCCGCCGCCGCCCTGTCCATCCTGGCAACTGGCGTAAACGCGCAGGCCCTCGCCGTCGTCCCCGACACAGCACCCGCAATCCATGCGGACACGCTTCTTCGCAGCACGCAAGACGTTACGGGCCAGCTTCTGTCTTACCCCGACGGCACGCCAGAAATTACGGTAGAGCGCATTGTGGTCGATCCCGGCGCAGAGACCGGCTGGCATATGCATACCGTCCCGCTCTTTGCGCGCATCGAAAGCGGAACGCTGACAGTGGATTACGGCTCGCGTGGGTTGCGGACATATAACGCTGGTGATGTGATGCTGGAGGCGGAGAACTGGCCCCACAACGGCCATAATGCCGGGACAGAGCCTGTGGTCCTGCTGGCGATCTTCATCGGTGCCGTCGACGCCGTCCTTTCGGAACCCGCGACGCAGCAATAGGCCCGCGCCACGCAACTCTTCACGGGCGCGTTACGGCTTGACCCCCGCATCCCCAAACCCCACCATCCCCCCATGGCAATCCAGTTCCAGCCCACCGGGGGCATTACCACCCATACCCAAGTCGCGTTCCACCGCACGGAACTCGGGCCGATACTCGGCCTCTACGGGCGCATGGTTGCGGCGGGGGAATGGCGCGACTACGGCATCAGCCATCTGAGCGACGTCGCCGTTTTCTCCATCTTCAAGCGCACCGCCGAGAATCCGATTTATCGGATCGAGAAACGCCCAAAACTGCGCGACAAGCAGGGGCAATACGCGGTGATCGGCATGGACGGGCGCATTCTGAAGCGCGGCCATGACCTGAAAACCGTCCTCCGCGTCCTTGAACGCAAGATGATCCGGGTCGTCGACTAGCGCGCCGCTCCCCCCTTCATCTTGCCAAATACAACTCAATCCTAACGCCGCCTCACGCGAGGCCGCCAGAAACGACGCGGCTACCCCAGAGCAATCCGCTTGCGTGACGTGATCGGGCCATACTCCTTCGCCTCGATCCGCGCGGCGGCGTCTTTCAGGGGCTCATAGGCCGTCGACATGTGATGCGCGTTCGCGTGCAGCAGCATCCGGTCACTGGCCATCAGCCCAACGTGGCCTTTCCAGAAGATCAGGTCGCCGCGCTTGAGCGCCTCATCCGATCCAATTTTCTCTCCCACCTCGGCCTCTTGCTGGTCACTGTCGCGCGGGCAGTCGATACCGCAGGCGATCAGGCAGGCCTGCACCAAACCGCTGCAATCAATGCCCCAACGGCTGGTGCCCCCCCACAGATACGGCGTGCCAAGGAACAGGTCCGCGATCCCAACGGGGTCAGAGAAGCGTGCCTTCATCGGCATCAGGTGCTGCGTGGGCATGAAGTGGCCGGTGTGGATGCGTTTGTAGTCACCGCTTTCGCCCGTCACCTTCACCTGGCTGCCGAAGTATAGGCACACATCGGGTGACACCTTCAGATCAGCCTTCGGGTAGAGGTGCGTCGCGGGCGAGATGACCCAATGGGTCGCCGGTTCCGCCCCGGTCAGGGCGCCCGACAGGATGTAGCCGACATAGCCGTCCCGCTCGGCCTGCCCAAACGCGAAACCGTCTTCGGTATCAAGCACAAGGAACCGCTCTCCGAACATCAGCTGCGATGTGCGGGCGCCACGCGGTTTGTCTGTCAGGTTGGCGATGGGCTGTTGCACCATCATCCAACGCCCCTCGGTGTAGCGCTCGGCCTCTACCACGCCGTTGAGGGAGGCATGGGCGACGCGCCCGTTGGAGGCTGTCGTGCGGGGGTCGTTCATTTCTGGCATTTGGTCAGCACCTCGGGCAATGCGTTGAACAGCGCACGGATGCCTTGGCCGACACCGCCCTTGGGACGCGCCGGCGCATTGGTACGCTGCCATCCGTAGATGTCAAAATGCGCGAACCGGGGCACGAGCGCGAAGCGTCGCAGGAAGAGCGCGGCGGTGATCGACCCGGCCATGCCGCCCGAAGGGGCGTTGTCGAGGTCAGCGATACCGGGCTCGATCATCGGCTCGTAGGCGTCGTGGAACGGCAGACGCCAGACCGGGTCCGCGACCTCATTGGCCGAACGTCCCAGCGCCTGCGCCAGCGCCTCATCATCAGTGAAGAACGGCGCGATATCAGGCCCGACGGCGACGCGGGCGGCACCTGTCAGCGTCGCCATGCAGATCAACAGATCCGGTGGGGTTTCCGAGGCCAGCGCGAGGGCATCGGCCAAGACCAGCCGCCCTTCGGCGTCGGTGTTGTTGATCTCGACCGTCAGGCCACTTCGGGCCGTGAAGATATCGCCGGGACGGAAGGAATTGCCCGCGACGTTGTTCTCCACGGCGGGGATCAGGACGCGCAATTGCACGTCCATGCCACTGGCCATGATCATCCGGGCAAGGCCCAGAACATTGGCCGCCCCGCCCATGTCTTTCTTCATGATCCCCATCGACGCGCCGGGCTTCAGGTTCAGGCCCCCGGTGTCGAAACACACGCCCTTGCCCACAAGTGTCAGGCTTGGGCCGCTTTCGCCCCAGATCATCTCGATCAGGCGGGGCGCCTTGGCGCTTGCGCGGCCAACGGTGTGGATCAGGGGGAAGTTCTGGGCCAGCAGGTCCGCGCCTTCGACAACCATGACCTGTGCGCGGAATTCGCCGGCAAGGCTGCGCACGGCGGCCTCCAGCGCGTCGGGACCCATGTCTTCAGCAGGCGTGTTGATCAAATCGCGGGCCAGCGCCTCGGCCGCGGCGATCCGCTCCAAACGTTGCGCGTCAATGCCCTCTGGCGCGACCAGCCGCGCCTTGGCGGCAGATTGCGTGCGATAGCGATCAAAGCGATAGAGCGACAGGAGGTAGCCAAGACCGATCTCCTCTTCCTGCCCTTGCGGAAGCGCATCGATCGCATAGGTGGCGTCCGGCAGCGCCGCGATGGCCGCGCCAATGGCAAACCTTTTCCGCGCCCTTTCCGAGGCCGTACCGGTGCCGATCAGCACGCCAGCCAGCCCGTCCCCGGGCAACACCAACGTCTGACCCAACGATCCGTCGAATCCATGAAACGCGGCCCATTGGGCCTGCGTTTCTGATAAAGTGGCCAATGTGTCCTTGCAGGCTTCGGGACTGACAAGGACAATGGGAAGGGCGACCGAGCTGGCCTGGGCAAACGTCATCGACATGGGGGTGCACCGCTGTTAATCGGCGCTAGCCTAGCGTTCCGTGCCTGCTCTGCAAGGCTTGATCCGATGGAAATCCTAGCCGGAAAGATCCTCCAGATCCCAGACCGCATGGATGGATCGTTCGCCCACCCGGTTCATACGCGCCAGTGTTGCCGCCAGGGCCACATGGTTGCCCGTGGCATAGCTGTCCAGAACGCTTTGCGCCACGCGCGCCAGGGTCGCCATGCCGATCAGGTCGGCGTCCCTGCAAACCTGCTCCACCGCGACGGCGAAGCCTGCGCCGTCATCGCGCAACATCGCTTCCAGCTTTGGCAGAAGCTCAGTTAAGCGGTGCAGGGCAAGGGCGACTTCAGCCTCGGCCCTGACCTCTCCGATTTTCACGCACAGTTCTTCCAAGCACTCCGGATTGAACCGCGCGGGTTCATCGAGTGCGAGCTGTGTTATCGATGGGCACAGATCAGCCCTTGCTGTCAGCAGCATGTCTCACTCCACTTCATACGCCCCCACCACAGGACGCCCAAGACTGGGATTTAGGCCTTGGGTATGCGCGCAGGTCCTGAAGAAGAGATTTATCGCAGGGGCGAAAGCACCTCCAATTCGCGACGAATGCAGGTTATGACAAGGGCAGACGACCCGACGAAAGTGGACCCATGCACCGCGTAAACTCTCTGCCAAGCTACCTTCTGGAGCGCTACAAGGACTGGAAGGACTCCACCTTCCCCGAAAACCGTGACTGGTTCCGCAAGCTGGCCGATGAAGGGCAGCACCCAAGGGCAATGGTGATTGCCTGTTGCGACAGCCGTGTGGCGATCAACTCGGTCTTCGGGCAGCGCACCGGCGAGCTTTTCGTGCATCGCAACATCGCCAATCTGGTGCCCCCCTATACGCCAGACGGCAATCACCACGGCACGGGTGCAGCGGTGGAATTTGCGGTCAAACATCTGAAAGTTGAGCATATTTTGGTGATGGGCCATTCCAACTGCGGTGGAGTGGCGGGGTGCATTTCGATGTGCGAAGGCCACGCCCCCGAGTTTGACGAAGACGAAAGCCTGATTGGCCGTTGGCTTGACGTGCTGCGCCCAGGATTTGCGACCGTGGCGGATATCAAAAACCCGCAGGACCGTCAGACCGCCCTGGAGAAAGAGGGTATTCACGTGAGCCTGGAGAATCTTCTGGGCTATCCCTTCGTGAAGGCTGCTGTCGATGCCGAAACGCTTAGCCTCCACGGTCTGTGGGCGGACATCGCCGACATGGATCTGGAGACCTTCGACGGGCGCATCCGGCATTTTGCGCCCACTTGAACTTGCGCGGGGCGGGCCGCCCTCATACACGCACGCCAAACGGCAGTTACGCAGGGGAAGACCATGGACGGAATGCTGGCGCTGGCCGCGGACAATCTGTTGTCCCCGATCATTCTGTTCTTCGCCTTGGGGTTGTTGGCGGCCTTCGCCCGGTCTGATCTGTCGATCCCCGAAGCGATTGCCAAGGGCATGTCGATCTATCTGCTGTTCGCCATCGGTTTCAAAGGCGGCGCGGCGGTGGCCGATAACGGCATCGACGGCACCCTGATCGCCTCGCTGATTGCCGGTGTGGTGCTGTCTTTCCTGATCCCGATGGTGGCTTTCGCGCTGTTGCGGGTGATGACCGGGCTGTCCGTCACGGACGCGGCGGCGGTGGCGGGGCACTATGGCTCCATCTCCATCGTGACCTTCGTCGCGGCAACCTCGGTGATCACCTCAAGCGGGCTCGACTCGGAAGGCTACATGGTCGCCGTGGCCGCCGTGATGGAGGCTCCCGCGATCCTGTCGGCCCTGTGGCTGATCGCGCGTTATGACAAAGGCGCGGCCGAGATGGAGGCGGGTCTGATGCGGGAAATCCTGCTGAACGGCTCCATCGTGTTGCTGGTGGGCTCCTTCATCATTGGCGTGATCACCGGAACAGAAGGCCTGGACCTGATTGCGCCCTTCATCGTGACCCCGTTCCAGGGGGTTTTGTGCCTGTTCCTTCTGGACATGGGGCTAGTGGCAGGCCGGGGCCTGCGCGAGGCGCGCGGCGTGCTGAAACCGGGCCTGTTCCTTTTCGGCATGGTGATGCCGTTGGTTGGCAGCATGTTCGGCCTGGCGACGGGCGTGCTTCTGGGCCTCAGCCCCGGCGGCGTGGTGTTGTTCATGACGCTGTCAGCGTCGGCCTCCTATATCGCCGTGCCCGCCGCGATGCGCGTGGCCCTGCCCGAGGCGAACCCCTCCATCTACCTCACCCTGTCGCTTGGGGTGACGTTTCCCTTCAACCTGACCGTCGGCATCCCGCTTTACCTGGCGATCGCCACCCTCGTGACCGGAGGCTAGACCCATGCAAACCCACCAAGCCAAACGCGTAGAGATTACCATCGAGTCGGTCATGGAAGGCCGCCTGACCAAAGCGCTGATCGGGGCAGGCGTGACCGGGTTCACGGTGCTGCCCGTCCTTGGTGGCTCGGGCCGGTCGGGCCAGTGGAGCCGGGAGGGGCAGGTGAGCCGCGCGGGCGGCATGGTCTGCGTCGTCTGCATCATCCGCGAGGAGAAGCTGGACGATTTGCTGGATGCCGCCTTTGCCGTGGTAGAGCGTCATATCGGCGTGGTCTCCATCACCGATTGCGAGGTTCTGCGGGCCGAGCGCTTCTGAGAAAGCGTCTTTTCCACCGTTTGCAGCGCAATTCATGGTAGGATGTCTTCCAATCAATCTTTGGGGGGCATCATGCGACAGATCCGAAATATCCTGATTGGCCTTGTGGCCCTTGTGGCCGTGGCCGCCCTCGTCGGCATGTTTTTGCCCCGCTATGTCTCGGTCGAGCGGGACGTTGTGATCGATGCGGCGCCCGAAGCGGTCTTTCCCCATGTCGCCTCCCTGCAGGCGTTCTCGGAATGGTCGCCCTGGGGCGACCTCGATCCCGATATGGCGGTAACCTATTCCGGTCCCGAGGAGGGCGTCGGCAATGTGATGGAATGGACGTCCGAGCACCCGAATGTCGGCAACGGTCGGCAGGAAATCCTTGAGGCGGTGGAGAATGAGAGCGTGCGAACCGCGCTGGATTTCGGGGATATGGGCACGGCAGAAGCCTGGTGGCGCTTGACACCCGAGGGCGACGGCACCCGCGTTGTCTGGGGCCTGACGGCCGACATGGGAAGCGGCCCGGTGGGGCGCTGGTTCGGCTTGATGATGGACGGCTGGGTGGGCGCGGATTACGAGCGCGGACTGGGACGGTTGCAAGCCATCGTCGAAGGGTAACGGACCCTTAACCAGAATCGCGTTGGGTGGTGGGCATGGATATGTCGGCCCCCGTTTTCATCAATTTGCCACCAGGCGCCATGGCCACCCTGCGCAAACAGGCCCAGGCCAAAGGCATGTCACCCGCAACCCTGGCACATTTGCTGCTTTTGCAGGCCTTGGGCGCGGGCGGAACGGCTGCGAAGACGCCCGCCAGGGCGGATGAGGGGGGGCAGGCTCCCCTCCTCGGGCGCCTTCGGGCCCTCCTCGCAGTTGACCTATCTGTGGCCCATGGCTGGACCGATTTGCAGGAACGACTGGCGGCCCATGGCTACACGTTCCGCGAACGCGGCGGCGGGTTGGCGCTTTATTGCACCGCCACGGCGGCGCGCACTTGCAAAGCCTCGGACCTGGGGTGGTCCTATGCGGATCTGATGCGCCGCTTCGGCGCCCCGTTCCCGGGCCATGCGCAGTTGGATCTGGCCCGCCGCATGGTGCGACGGGCCGATCCCGGGACACACCCCAGCTTGTTTCCCGACATGGAGGACGAAGACATCATCCTGTTCGAAGATGAATGATCAGGGCCGCCAATCCAGCACCTGGCCTTCGGGGAACTCGAACTCGACCGTCATTTCGATGATCTGCTCCTCGCCGGGATCGACCTCCAGGTTCCAAGCATGGACGCCGCGCGCTTCGTCCACGTCTTCCTCGGACGGGCGCGGGCTAAGCGTCAGGTCCAACTCCAGATCCTCCTGCTCGGCAAAGGGCGTCGCGTAAAGGACACGCACCTCTGCGGCCTCCGTCCCGGAGTTCGTCACCCCGAAGGCCAAGGCGCGTACTTGCGTGGTCGACGTCGTGAACAACCCCCGGTCGCCCTCCGCCAGCGACCTGTCGATCCAGCGCAGTTGCAGATGATCCAGCGGACCAAAGCCCATTTCCACATCGGCACCGGCCGCGATCAAGGGCAGGTAGCCGTCGCCCATCAGCGCGCCATCGCGAAAGAACACCGCCTCACCGGGCAGGATCGGCTCGCCCAGGGTGTTCTCCACCTGCGCGACCAGGAACGCGGTGGCGTCATGGCGGGGCACCGCACGGTTCTCCATTTCCGTTTCCAGCTCAACCGTGTCGAACGGCAGGATCACCTCGCCAGACGGGCCCACGCTGATCCGCTCACCGTAGGGATAGGTGATCGAAAGCCCTGCAAATTCTGCCCCAAGCGACCCGGTGTCTTCCACGACAACGACGGGCTCCACCATCGGTGCCATAGCAGCCCCCGCGATCAGCGACTGCGGGACAACGCCGATCCGGCTTTCTGTATCGCCCATGGGCATTAGGCCAGAACCGCCGCCTGGAACCGCCTCGGCCGGGTCCATGATCCGCGCGGGGATCGAGGCCAATTCAGATGGCCGCCGCTCGCGATCCGGCGTCGCGGTGGAGAAGGTGACGGACACATCGTTCCACACCGCCTCTCCACCCGTGCGCATCACCACGAAGCGTTCCATCTCCAGGACGCCAGTGTCCGAGTCCAACTCCAACTCATAGGCCGGGGACCACCCGGCGGCATGGGTGAGGTATTCCAGTTCAAACGCCAACACTCCGGCCTCGGCCACCTCGACATTAACGGCATAGGCGGTGATCTGCGTGCCCAGGGGGCGCAACTCGCGCAGCGCTTGCGTGGCCAGCGTCAAATCGGTCTGCGCCTCGGTCACAGCCTCTGCCTGATCGCGGCGGGCCACCAAAGCGGCCTGGCGTTCCTGCGCCAATCGCGCGGTCTCGGCCCCCAGAGTTGCTAGGAACTGTGGCACCAGTGTCGGGTCGCCGGGCATCGCGACGCCATTCTCACCCCCCCGCAGAATGGCGGCAACGTAGGTTTGCTGTGTCTCGATGGACCGGATTGTCGCGTCGGCCTCTGTCAGCGCGTCTTGCGCGGACAACAGGGCGTCTTCTGCGGCCTCAACAGCCGCGCGCGCCTCTGCCTGAGCGGGCGTATCCAGCGCGCCTTCCGCAATTGGATGGTTCACCAAATCCTGCGGGACACCCAGACGGGTCCCGTCCGGCCCGGTCATCTGTGGCAGCCGCGCGTCGTAAAGATCCGGCATGGCGACGATCAGACGGTGCCACCCGGTGGGCAATTCAACAGAACCCGCGCGCGTCATCTCGGCCCCATTGGCGAAAACCAAGGCCTCGGCCAGATCTGCGCGGATCAGAAAATCATCGGCCTGGGCGGCGACTGGAAAGCTGGCACAAAGCGCCGTGGTCAAAAGAAAACGTTTCATCGAAATAAGTCCTCATGTAGCGAAGCGATAGGACATGGAAAACGTCCTGATCAACGTGGATTGCCGCCAGTCTCTGCCCGGACATGCCGCCTGCCAAGGGCGGATATCCCGACCGGATCCGGTCAACTCTACATCATAGGACGCACGCGCCTGCGCGATCCTTGGCCACCTTTGCGAAATAGTTACGGTAATGTGCCGACCGCACGGTCCGTTGGGATCGTGCCACCGCCGGGGGACGGGCGCGCGCGCCGTGCGCCGCTGGGGCAGAGACGCCATTGCGCCCCTGCCCAACAATTGCTTCAGCCCTTTTTCAGGACCCGGTTGCCAAGAGTTTCGGCAATCTGCACCGCATTCAGCGCCGCGCCCTTGCGCAGGTTGTCCGAGACAACCCACATGTTCAGCCCGTTCTCGATCGTAACATCCTGACGGATGCGGCTGACGAACGTGGCGAAGTCTCCGGCGCATTCCACGGGCGTGATGTAGCCCCCGTCCTCGCGCTTATCGACAACCATCAGGCCTGGCGCCTCGCGCAGGATATCGCGGGCTTCGTCCTCATCCAGAAAGTCCTCGAACTCGATGTTGATCGATTCCGAGTGGCCCACGAACACGGGCACCCGCACGCAGGTCGCCGTGACCTTGATGGCGGGATCGACGATCTTCTTCGTCTCGGCCACCATCTTCCACTCTTCCTTGGTGTCGCCGCTGTCCATGAACACATCGATATGCGGGATCACGTTGAACGCGATCTGCTTGGTGAACTTGTTGGCAGGCTTGTCGTCGGTCGGATTGTAGATCGACTTGGTCTGGTTCCACAGCTCGTCCATGCCCTCTTTGCCGGCGCCGGACACGGACTGGTAGGTCGACACGACAACACGCTTGATCTTCGCGCGGTCATGCAGCGGCTTGAGCGCCACAACCATCTGCGCGGTCGAACAGTTGGGGTTCGCGATGATGTTCTTCTTCGCGTAGCCGTGGATCGCCTCGGGGTTCACTTCCGGAACGATCAGCGGCACGTCGGGATCGTAGCGATAAAGCGACGAGTTATCGATCACGATGCAGCCCGCCTTCGCGGCTTGCGGGGCGTATTTCTTCGTCGCCTCCGAGCCGACGGCAAACAGGGCGATATCCCAGCCCGTGAAATCGAACGTATCCAGGTCTTTCGTCTTCAGGGTCTTGTCGCCGAAGCTGCACTCGGTCCCCAGCGACTTGCGCGAGGCCAGCGCCTCGATTGCATCGATCGGAAACTGGCGCTCGTCCAGAATGTTCAACATTTCGCGGCCCACGTTCCCGGTGGCGCCGACGACGACGACTTTATAACCCATAGCGTTAATCCTTTGGTTGGATGTTGCGGCACATAATGGAAGGGCTAGGCCAAGGAAAGAGGCCGATGCGTGAAGTTTTCTGAACGGTGCCATAAGGGCCGCTGATCGCCACAACGCTTGACTTGTGTGGCCCGTTGCCCCATCTGACCCCTATCGATGCTGCACTGCCGCGTGAGCAGTCGCCTTTTGCCCCTGACGGGTCTGGCCCACAGCGCGATAAGATATTCCCAAGACCCCCATCACGCAGGGCTCTGACGATCGGCGGATGAGCCGCCCGGTCGCACCCTAGCCAAACCGCACAACCCGTGCGGTCCCGTGCGCCTTTTGGCGTGCGTCGTAAAGGATACGATTTGTTCGATTTCGATATGCTCGGCCTGAAGCCGATTCTTGCCAAGACCCTGAAAGAAGCCGGGTTCACTGAACCCACCCCGATCCAGAATCAGGCGATTCCCCTCGCACTCGACGGCCACGACATCATGGGTCTGGCCCAGACCGGCACCGGCAAGACGCTGGCCTTTGGTCTGCCACTGATGGAGCATCTGCTATCGCTCCATGGCAAGCCCGAGCCGAAGACCGCCCGCGCCCTGATCCTTGCCCCTACGCGTGAGCTGGTGAACCAGATCGCCGATAACCTGCGGGTATTCTCCAATTCCACGCCGGTGAAGATCACCACCGTTGTCGGCGGCCAAAGCATTGGCCGTCAGATCAGCGTCCTGTCGCGGGGCACCGATATCCTTGTTGCGACGCCGGGCCGCCTGATGGACTTGATGGACCGGCGCGCGATTGACCTGTCGACCGTGAAGCACCTTGTGCTGGATGAAGCCGACCAAATGCTCGACATGGGCTTCATCCATGCCCTGCGCAAAATTGCGCCCGCACTGGGGACGCCGCGCCAGACGATGCTGTTCTCGGCCACGATGCCGAAGCAGATGGAAGAACTGGCAGGGGCCTACCTGACCAACCCCAAGAAGGTGCAGGTCTCGCCCCCCGGAAAAGCCGCCGACAAGGTCACGCAGGAGGTGCATTTCATGCCCAAGCCCGCGAAACCGGCCGCGCTGCGCAAAGTCCTTAGCACCGACCCAGAGGCGCTGGCGCTGGTGTTCGGGCGCACGAAGCATGGCTGTGAAAAGCTGATGAAGGGCCTTGTGGCCGATGGGTTCAACGCGGCCTCCATCCACGGCAACAAATCGCAGGGTCAGCGCGACCGCGCGATCAAGGCGTTCCGTGACGGGCAAGTGAAGATCCTCGTGGCGACCGACGTCGCCGCGCGCGGTATCGACATTCCAGGCGTGGCTTATGTCATCAACTATGAATTGCCCGACACGCCCGACAACTACGTGCACCGCATCGGCCGGACCGCGCGCGCCGGTCGTGAGGGGGAGGCGATTGCCTTTTGCTCTGCCGAGGAAGTGGATCTGTTGGTTCAGATCGAGAAGGTCATGAAGATGTCCATCCCCGTGGGCTCTGGCACACGGCCCGAGGCGGTGAAGGCTGACAAGCCCCAGCGCGGGGGCGGCGGGCGTCGTCGTGGCGGCGGGGGCGGTGGTCGCCCCGGTGGCGGCGGTGGCGGTGGGGCCGGGCGCAAGCCTCAAGGCGCCAATGGCCCAGGTGGCAAGGCGCGCAAACCGCGCCGTCCGCGTCGTAGCAAAGCGGCCTGACTCAACATACAATGAAAGGGCGGCCTCAAGCGGGCCGCTCTTTTGCCATTGCATAGACGGCAAGCCCCAAAAGGATCGCCACGCCAAAGATCGCGAAAAGCGCGCCATAGGCGGCGATCGGGCCCAAGGACCCGCTTAACGCGCCGTGGGTGGGCCCCGAGGCAAACTGCATCACCCCCGCGCCGCCCATTCCGAACAGGTTCATCAGGCTCACCCCGCGCCCCGTCAGATGCGACGGCAAGAAGCCGCGCCCATGGGCCATGACAGCCGGGTAGGACGCGCCGAACGTCCCGATCGCGACGAACATCGCAACGGCAATCCCGAAGGTCGCAGGCGGCACGACGAAGAACGCCAGGCAAAGAACCGCAACAAGGGCGTTGCCCAGTAGTATGCCCCCCTTGCGGCTGCCGAACCTGTCGGCCACGCCGTAAAGGAAGTTGCCCGCGACCATGGCCAGGCCCATCGCAAGGGTTGCGAAACCCACCTGTTGCAGGGTCGCGTCAAAGACCTCACTGACATAGGGGCTGATCCAAAGGCCCCGAATTCCCGCCGTGGGGGCGTAACAGATGAACATGCCGACGTAGATCGGCCAAAGCGCCCTGATGCGCAGTAGCTCCACAAAGCTGCCGCGCGCCTCGCCCTCTGGCTTTGGGGGGTCCCGCAGGAAAAGAAGGATGCCGAGGGCGACAACCAGCGTGAAGCCGGTCGTGGCCCACAGGGTTTCGCGCCAGCCGAAACTATCCACCACCCACGCCAGCGGCGCGGCGGACAGGATATTCCCCAGCGAGCTGACCCCAACGGTGACGCCCGCGAGGGTTCCGAAGACCGCCGCCGAGAACGTCCGCGCGAAGATGTAGTAGGTCGCCATCAGGATCGGAGAGCACCCGATGCCGATCAACGCCATGGCAAGGATAATGCCGCCCGGACCCTGCGCCAGGGCGAAGGTCGCGCAGCCGCCAACCGCGCCAAGGATGAACAGCGCCGATGCCGTGCGGCGCGGGCCAAGCGTGTCGAGCGCCCACCCAACGGGCAGCTGCATCAAGGCGAAGGTGGCGAACCAAAGGCCCGACGCGGTGGCAAGGTCTATGGTGGTAGCGCCAAGGTCCGTTGTCAGGACCGGGGCCAGCACCGCGAGGAACGCGCGGAAGAACTGGCTTAGGCAGTAGGCCGCGATCAGGAAGGTCAGGCCGATTCGCATGGTGGCCCTCCGTTTCAAACAGCCCCTCCTCGGGAGCCTAAGCTCCCTCCTCGCAGGGACAACCGCGAAGTTCTGTAGCGACGATGAAGGCCTGCTTGTCTGGTGCGACATCTTTTATCAGAGTGTTTTTGTCGGAATAGTCTTGACGAAGCCCGGAGGTTGCAGTCAAAGATCGCCTGAGTATTTTAGTCAGGAACAAAACGGAGCTTTCCATGACCCGCACGATCTCTCTGCTTCTGGGCACGACGGTGGCCCTTTCCGCCGCCACCGCGGCACAGGCGCAGGAACTGAACCTGTATTCCTCGCGCCACTACGAGACGGATGAGCGTCTGTACTCGGATTTCACCGATCTGACTGGCATCACCATCAACCGGATCGAGGGCAACGCCGATGAGCTGATCGCGCGGATGGGTGCCGAGGGCGCGAATTCGCCTGCCGATGTGTTCCTGACCGTCGATACCTCGCGCCTGCAACGCGCCGCTGACATGGGCGTGCTGCAACCACTGGAGAACGCGCTACTGGAAGAGCGTATCCCCGCCAACCTGCGCGATGACGATGGCATGTGGTTCGGCTTCTCACAGCGCGCACGGATCATTTTCTACGACACCGAGCGTGTGGCAAACCCACCTCAAACCTACCTGGAGCTTGCCGACCCGGCCTATGAAGGCATGATCTGCATCCGGTCCTCCACCAACACCTACAACCAGACACTGCTGGCTGCGATGATCGAGAACCACGGTGAGGAAGCCGCGCGCGAATGGGCCGCTGGCATCGTCGCCAACATGGCGCGTGATCCCCAGGGCGGTGACACCGACCAGCTGCGCGGGCTGGTCTCGGGCGAATGCGATATCTCGGTCTCCAACACCTATTACATGGCCCGCGCGATCCGTCGCGACGTGGAAGCGTTGAGCGCCGAGGACCGCGCTACCATCGGCTGGGTGTTCCCGGACCAGGGCGGCAACGGCGCCCACGTGAACTTGTCGGGCGGCGGCATCGCGGCCCATGCGCCGAACATGGAAGCGGCGGTGGCCTTCATGGAGTACCTCGCCTCGGAGCAGGCGCAGGAATACTTCAGCGCGGGCAACGATGAATACCCCGTCGTCGAAGGCGTGGCGATTGCGCCCTCCGCGATGGAGTTGGGCGAATTCGAGGCCGACGATGTCAGCCTGGCCGCTGTGGCAGCGAACCTTCCGCTGGCGCAGCAGATCTTCAACGACGTCGGGTGGGAATAATCCCAGCGGCTTTATCGTGGCCTTGGTAGTGACGGAATAACTACAGGATAATCATCCCGAAAAGGCGCCCCTAACCGGGCGCCTTTTGCGTTTGAAGGCGTACGGTCCAAAACATCACTGGAAGCAGCGCCAGGGACAGCGCGATACACCAGATCCCCTGCGCCACCCCTTGATCGGGGTAGGTGACGCCTTGGTCGATGAACCACCCGGTGATCCCCGGTCCGATGGCCGTGGCGAACACCATGATCGCGGTGGCAATCGACCGGACAGAGCCCAGATGGTTGGTCCCGAACAGCGTCGGCAAGAGCGTTCCCGCCAGCGCCGCCGCCATGCCTTGCGTCACCCCCACCAAAGTCAGCGCCACAGCCCATCCCAAGGGCGTCTCGGCAGGGCCGATCAGGAACATGCCAAGGCCCATGGGGATCAATACGAAGGGCATCAAGCGGGCCGGGCCAAAGCGGTCCGCGGCCCACCCGGCGACGAGGCCCATGGTCACGCTGGCCGTCGCATAGGTCATGTAGCTGGGGGCCATCGCGGTCAGGGTCCAGCCCTTCACCTCTGCCACGTGGACGGCGTGGAAGAAGACCACAGTGCCGATGAAACCCGGCGTCAGCAGCAACGGCACGAAGGCGTAAAACAGCGGGTGGGCCAGGACTTCGCCCCGCGTCCAGTGTTTCCCAAAAAGGCCCGGCGCGCCTTGGCCACCGTTCGATCCCTTGGGCGATCGGTCCTGGGCGAGCAACCATATCAGCAGGGGGATCAGGACAAAGGCGATGACCGCCGCCGCGACGCCCCATGTGGCCCGCCACCCCACGGTGGCGATGATCAGGATGGTGACAAGCGGCAAAAGCGCCTCGCCCACCGGGTAGCCGAGGTTGGTGATCGCCATGGCGCGGCCCCGCGTCGCCACAAACCAGCGGGCCATGGCGGTGGCTTTCATGTGGGTCATCATGCCCTGCCCACAGAATCGCAGCAGGAACACAGACACCAGCAACACCCAGATCGACGAGCTGACTGCCATCAGCACACAGGCGAGTGCGAAGACGCCGGTGACGATGACAGCAAGGCGCGACAGGGGCACGGTGTCCGCGCGCCCGCCGAACAGAATCAGAAGGCACGCCGAAGAGACGGTGGCGATTGTGTAGATCCCGCCCCATTGGCCATCCGTCAGTCCGTAAGCCTCGCGGATTTCACCGGCGAAGAGCGCGATGAAATAGGTTTGCCCGAAAGAGGAGCCAAGCCCAAGCAGAAGCCCGGTGGCAAGCCAGCGTGCGTTTTCGCGAAGGAAGGACACGCCGCTCATGGGTTTGACATGCCGCCCGATTGACCACCTGATCGGCCGCCCGATTGACCGACCACAGCAAGATCCCCAGGTGACTTCACTCGCCGCCCAGACCGATGGCGCCCAGAAGCCGCTGAAACAGGCCCTCGGGTTGTGCACGGGGGAGCACCGGCGTCAGTTGGCCTCCGTTCAGGAAGCCTTCGTAAGCCTCGTCGCCGGCCCCGATCTGACGGGGGACAAATGTCCCGAATTGCGCGGACAGGCCCACCTGCACGCCTGCGTCCCCCTCGGGCAGGGTCGCGCCGACGGTCAGCAGGGAATCGCGTGGCAACTCGGGGTCGCCCACACCGGGGATCTGGACCGAGATGATCTCGGGCGTCAGTCGCTCTCCGTCCACCTCGATGATGACGCCGCGCGCGATACGGCTCCAGGCGGCGCGCAACTCGGCCTCCAGCTCGGCGGGCTGCATCGCGCGCAAACGGTCATAGATGACGGACTCGGGCGCGTCGTTGGTGTTGTTTACAGCACTCAGATCAATGCCAGAGATCAGCGCCTCCAGCGTCGCCCGCATCGACAGGGTGACTTGGTCTTGCCCAACCTCGACATCGGCGATCGTGGGGCGCACTTCATGGGCCCAAGCTGGCAGAACCGTGAAGACCAGCGCCATTGACAGTGCCAAGCGCCGCAGCATGGTTAGGACAACCATTGAAAAGGACCCCTCTGATGAAATCCGTGTATCTGGCGCTAGTAATCGCGGCTCTGGCTGTGACTGACAAGGCCACCGCCCATGAATTCTGGATCGACCCGCAGGATTTCACCGTTGAAGTGGGTGACGCACTTCTTGCCGATCTGCGCGTCGGGCAAGAGTTTTCAGGCGCCGCGATGAGCTATCTGCCCCGTAACTTCGACACCTTCACCGTGATAAACGGCGGCGCCGTGATCGCGGTTGAGGGCCGTTTTGGCGATATCCCGGCATTGAACATGGGCGGCCTGAACGATGGCCTTGCGGTCATCGTGCATCAGACCACCGCCAATCAGCTTACCTGGTCCGAGTGGGAGCGTTTCCTCAACTTCGCCATCCACAAGGACCTGGGCGACGTCACCGCAATGCACGAAGCCCGCAACCTCAGCCAGGAGGACGTGACCGAGGATTACATCCGCTATGCCAAATCCCTTGTCGCCGTGGGCGACGGCGCAGGCGATGACGTCCGCGTGGGGCTGCGCGCCGAACTGGTGGCGCTGTCGAATCCCTACACCGATGTCACCGAAGGCGGCATCCCGATGCAGCTTTGGTACGACAACGCCCTTCAGCCCGACTACCAGGTAGAGTTGTTTGCCGAAGATGCAGAGGGGGAGGTGACAATCACCTACCACCGCACGGATTCCGAAGGTGTCGTGCTGCTGCCCGTCGTGCCCGGCATGACCTACATGGCCGACGCAGTTTTCCTTGAGGCGGTAGAGCCCGCGTCAGAGGGCGACGCGATCTGGGTGACGCATTGGGCGAACATGACGTTCTCGACCGCAGAGTAGCTGGGGGTGGAATAGCTGGGGGCGGCGCGATTGGCGGCGGAGTAACTGGACGTTCCATCCCTTTGGCGCTACTCCCTGCGCGAACACGCCCGTATCCATTCAAGGGAGAGCGCCCATGGACAAGTTCACCACTCTGACCGGTATCGCCGCGCCGATGCCCCTGATCAACGTCGACACCGACATGATCATTCCAAAGCAGTTCCTCAAGACGATCAAACGCTCTGGGCTTGGCGTGAATCTGTTCGACGAAATGCGCTTCGACGACAATGGAGACGAGATCCCCGATTTCGTTCTCAACAAGCCCGCCTACCGTGACGCTCAGATCCTTGTCGCGGGTGACAACTTCGGATGTGGCTCGTCGCGCGAGCACGCCCCGTGGGCGCTGTTGGATTTCGGCATCCGCTGTGTGATCGCACCGTCGTTTGCGGATATTTTCTACAACAACTGCTTCAAGAACGGCATCCTGCCCATCGTTCTGCCGCAAGAGCAGGTCGATATGCTGATGGACGACGCCGAGCGCGGCGCCAATGCCGTTGTCACCGTCGACCTGGAGAGTCAGACGATCACGGGCCCCGATGGCGGTTCGATCAGCTTTGAAGTCGACGCTTTCCGCAAGCATTGCCTGATGAATGGCCTCGACGACATCGGCCTGACGATGGAAAAGGCCCCGTCGATCAAGGCGTTTGAGGCCGAAGCCGCACAGGCGCGCCCCTGGGTCTAGCAGGGGGTTTGACCTCAGATGCTGTGATGCAAAACTGTGACATGTCAGCCCCTTAAACGGCGTCCTTCATCTACGAGGGCGCCGTTTTTCGTTGCCCCCCTCGGCCAAATTGGGCACAAATGTGTCAAAATAGTGCTCGCAATGGGGGCGATTGATCCAATTCACACGAAATTGGACCATTCACGTCACGAAGCGGGACAGAAGGCAAAATAAAGGTGTTGGCACGAACTGACACCATTTTGAGGTAGATTGTAGTGTTCACCAGATTGGTCGGCGCGCTTGTGCGGGCGATAATGATCGTCGTCGTCATTTTGACGCCATCCCTGTTGATTCCAGGGACCGGCGCGGAAGGCGCAAAGATGCTGACGCTGGTGGCCTTGGCCTTCGCGATGGTTGTCATGTTCGAATATGGCGCCAAATTCCCCGGCCTGATCGAGTTTCGAGATGCCCCGCCCTTCAACCGCATCCGGATCATTTCGCTGTTCCTGATGCTGTTCGGGCTCAGCGTGATCAGCGTCAGTGATCAAGATGGCTCCACCCTGACCGTGGTGATCTTTGCGCTTGGGTTCCTTGTGGGCCACGCTCTGGATTTCCCGTACAGCCCCCTGCGTTTGATCCTGGATCATCTGCCCGAAGGTGTTGACGCGACTACAGCTGCGCAAATTCAGGCGATGGCTGGCCTTAGCGTGCTGATCACGCTGCTGTCGCTGTTCCTTTTCGCCGCCTTGGTCCGGCTAGAGCATTGGCCCCACCGAGGCTCCGCCTTCAACGTCTGGATCAACCTGCCCACTTTTGACCCCACCGCGGGCGGAGATGTTGTGAAAAGGTTAAACCGCGACGGCCGCGTTAACGTTATCTTTGGAATTTTTGCGCCATTTGTGATCCCGGTGGTGTCTGTCATGAGCGCCAATCAATTGCAGGTGCCCGTGCTTGGGTCACCGCAGACAATGGTATGGGCGGTGACGATATGGATGCTCCTTCCCCTCAGCCTGATCATGCGGGGTCAGGCCATGCTGCGGATCGCGCGGATGATCCGCGCCCGTCGCGCGCGCCTTGTCGCCGGGATCGAGGTCGATGGACCCCGTACGGCGCTGTCGTCCTCGGCTGCCTGATTACAAGCGGCGCGCAAGCAGCCACCCTTCGCCTTGCCACCTATCACACCGGCCTGTCGGGCCGTGGCCCCGGCCTGATCCTGCGCGATATCCTGCGTCAGGAGGATGAAGTCGCCGCCACGATTGCCGTCATCGAGGCCGCCAATCCCGATATCCTTGCCCTGCAAGACATGGACTATGACGGCAACCAGCTTGCCATTGCTGCGCTGGCCGAAGCGCTAGGCTTTGCCCATTACCTTGCCCTGCGTCCCAATACCGGGCGTCTCACCGGGTTCGATCTGGATGGGGACGGGCGCACGGACGGCCCCCGTGACGCCCATGGCTATGGGCGCTTCAACGGTCAGGGCGGCATGGCGCTACTGTCGCACTATCCCTTGGGCGCGGTGCAGGATTTCTCGGCCATGCTGTGGCAGGACCTGCCCGAGAACGCCGCCGCCGAGGTTACGGCGACCGAGGCTTTGCCTGTCCTGCGCCTGCACACCGTCGGCGCATGGGATGTTGAGGTGCTGACGCCAAGCGGTCCCCTCCACATCCTCATGTCCCACGCCACCACGCCCGTCTTCGACGGCCCCGAGGATCGCAACGGCCTGCGCAACGCCGATGAGATACGGTTCTGGCACCAGTACATAACCGATACCGCGCCAGAATCTTTCGTCTATATGGGGACACTCAATGTGGATCCCCAGCGCGGCGAAGGCCTTCGGGGGCCGCTGATCGACCTCCTCTCTCATCCTGCCGTACAGGACCCCGTGCCGGACGGCCCTACCGCTGACTGGGATGACCCCACGCCCGGCGATTTACGCGTCGACTACCTTCTGCCTTCGCGGAGCCTGACCGTAGAGGATGCAGGCGTTTTATGGCCTCAGGACGGCCCGCTGCTGGACGCGGTCGAGGAAGCCTCCGACCATCGGCTGGTTTGGGTCGACGTCCGGTTCTGACACAGCGGGCCCGTCGCTTGACGCAATGCGTCATGCAAGGGCGTCGCCGTAAACCCCGGCACGCGCGCCGCCAGCGCCTTGCCGTCAACACGGTGGGGCCGTTGCCAAAGATACCGCATTTCGATCAGCGGCTTCGCCAGTTTCCATAAAGGCCGCGCAAGGTAGAGGGGCAGCCAGCTCATCTCTGCCGCGCGCACAGGCCTGCCCAAGGCAGCCTCCAACGCCTGACCCATCTCTGCGCCGGTCAGAGTGTAGCCCTCGAACGTGAACTCGGAAAACGGAGGCAGATCCACGAGATCGTCCAACAGCTGCGCTCCGGCCTCTGCCACGTCCGGCAGGAACGCCCAGGCGTGCTCGTGATCCAGCGGTCCGGGATAGCTGAGCCGCCCTTTCCCGATCTTGGCCGCGATGATCTTGTCGAACCAATTGCCAGAGGCCTCGGTATCCAGATAGTCGCCAGAGCGCAGAATGATCGTCTTCACGCCCGCATCCCGGTACGCGGCCTCCATCCGGCGGCGGATCAACCCCAGGGGATGCGTGGCCTTGTGGGGCGTGTCAGGGGACAGAACCGGCGGCAGGTCCTCTCCATAAACATAGATGTTGCCGGGGATCAGCACTGCGGCGCTTGAGGCTTTGGCAGCGGCGATGACCTGCCGTGTCAGGACGGGCACCTGCGCCGCCCAATCGGGATAGGCGGGGTTCCACGCGTTCACGATCACCTCCGCGCCCATCGCCGCCTCGGTCAGGCGGTCCTTGCTACGGTCAAAGCGGCGGATGTTCCAGCCGTGGCGGGCAAGCGCCTCGGCAATGTTGCGGCCAAAGCGGCCATTAGCGCCGAGGATCAGGGCAGTGCGGGTCATGGCGGAGTCTCCTTTGTTATCCTGCCCAAAGCTTCACCCATGCGTCAGCGTATTCATATTGCCAAAGTTCGTACCTGTGACATACAAAAACGCATGGATCTTGATTGGACCCTTCTGCGTGCCGTGCTTGCCGTGGCGGAAACGGGATCGCTCTCGGGCGCGGCGACAGAGCTGTCGCTGACGCAACCCACGCTTGGGCGACAGATCAAGGCAGCAGAGCAGGCGTTGGGGCAGCCACTGTTCACCCGCCACGCCCGCGGCCTGACGCCCACGCCGTTCTGCGACAGCCTGCTTCCCGCTGCCAGACGGATGCGCGACGCGGCGCAGGCCGTTTCGGTCCTTGCCGCCGGGCAATCGCCGGACACCTCCGGGCGGGTGCGGCTGACAGCCTCGGTCTTCGTGACCAGCCACGTCCTGCCCGACATCCTTGCCACCATCCGTGAGGATCATCCGAACATCGCCCTCGATGTTGTGGCGTCTGATGCGACCGAGAACCTGCTGTTTCACGAGGCCGACATCGCCCTGCGCATGTATCGGCCCACGCAACTCGACATGATCACCAAGCATCTGGGCGACTTGTCGCTGGGGCTCTATGCGTCCGAGCGCTATATCGCGCGCCATGGCCTGCTACGGGACATGGACGACCTGCACGCGCACCAGATGGTCGGCTATGACCGCAGCGATTTGATCCTGCGCGGGATGCGCGCGATGGGGATGGAGGTGACGCGCGATTGGTTCACCGTCTGCACCGACGATCAGGTCGCCTATTGGAAATTCGTCGCGGCGGGCTGTGGCATCGGCATCGGGCAAACGGTGGTCGCCGAACGGACCCCCGGCGTGCGGCGCATCCTGTCCGACCTTACGATCCCCCCGCTGCCCGTCTGGCTGACGGCGCATCCGTCCCTGCGCCATCAACCGCGCGTGGCCGCCGTCTGGACCGCGCTGGATCAGGCAATTTCTCCGCTGCTTTCTTGACGGCCCCAAAAGGCCGCGCTACCGCAGGCACAACAAATTCTCACAAGGAACAGACCCATGACCGACCGCTCTTTGCTTATCCTTCCCGGCGACGGGATCGGCCCCGAGGTGATGGCCGAGGTGCGTAAGGTCATCAATTGGTTCGGCACGGCGCGGGGCATCACCTTTGAAGTGTCCGAGGATCTAGTGGGCGGCGCGGCATACGACGCCCATGGTACACCGCTGACCGATGAAACGATGGAAAAGGCGCAAAGCGTCGATGCCGTTCTTCTGGGCGCCGTCGGCGGCCCCGCCTATGACGATCTGGATTTCTCCGTGAAGCCCGAACGCGGCCTTTTGCGCCTGCGCAAGGAGATGGACCTTTACGCCAACCTGCGCCCGGCGCAGTGCTTTGACGCGCTGGCGGATTTCTCGTCCCTCAAGCGCGAGATCGTCTCGGGCCTCGACATCATGATCCTGCGGGAGCTGACGTCTGGCGTCTATTTTGGCGAGCCGCGCGGGATCCACATGGAAGGTAACGAGCGCGTCGGCATCAACACCCAGCGCTACACCGAAGGCGAGATCGCCCGCGCCGCGCGGTCGGCCTTTGAACTGGCCCGCCGCCGCAACAACAAGGTCTGCTCGATGGAGAAGGCCAACGTGATGGAGTCCGGCATCCTCTGGCGCGATGTCGTCAACGAAATCCACGCCGCGGAATACGGCGATGTGGAACTGTCCCACATGTATGCCGACAACGGCGCGATGCAGCTGGTCCGCGCGCCCAAGCAGTTTGACGTGATCCTGACCGATAACCTCTTTGGCGATATCCTGTCCGATTGCGCTGCGATGCTGACCGGGTCCCTCGGGATGCTGCCCTCTGCCTCCCTCGGTGCGCCGATGGAAAATGGCCGCCCCAAGGCGATGTACGAGCCCGTCCACGGCTCGGCCCCCGACATCACGGGCAAAGGCCTCGCCAACCCCATCGCCTGTATCCTCAGCTTCGCCATGGCGTTGCGCTATTCCTTCGATCTGGGCGACGAGGCGACGCTTCTGGAGCGCGCCGTCGAAAGCGTGCTGGCGGACGGTGCCCGCACCGCCGACCTGATGGGCCCCGAGGGCGGCACGCCGATGAGCACGACGGAAATGGGCGACGCCATCGTGGCCAAACTGGCGGCCTGAGAAACACGTCGCAAACCGGGCCTTGGTCCGGGACGGCAACATCGGGGACCCGGGCCAAGGCTCGGGTCCTCGCCTTTCCGCGAAACCCGTGGCATCTTCCTTTCCATTGCCCCAAAGGAGATTGCCATGCTCGCCCGTTTGACCCTTATTCTCGCCCTTCTGACCGGCACCGCCCATGCCAACGGCTACGCAGTCGGCGACACGTTCGAAGACCCCATGCAGATCGCCCAGGAAGCCGTCGCCTTCTTTCCCATGGACGAAGAGGGCCGCCCCCGGATCGAAGTCGACGTCAGTCTGGATTTCTTCGGAAAACTCACCATCCTTGTCGCCAACTCTGGCCTGCCAGACGATTCCGTGGCAGGGGAGCGCAATCAATATGTGCTGGAACAGCAGGACGGCGTCTGGGTGCTGATCTACCAGCGTACGGATTACCGGTGTCGGCGCGGCAATAACACCGTCACCTGGCAAACGAACCTCTGCCCCTGAGTGACAGGAAGGAACGCCCCTCGTGACCTCGAACCTGCGCGGCGCGCTCGCAGGCCTCCTGGCCTTCGGGATCTTCGCCACCCACGATGTGATCGTCAAATACCTCGGCGGCACCTATGCGCCGTTCCAGATCGTGTTCTTCTCGGTCCTGTTCGGCTTTCCCATCGTGTCGTTCCTGCTGCTGCGCGATGCGAAGGAGGCGAACCTGCGGCCCAACCACCCCTGGTGGATCGCGGCGCGCACGGCGGCCTCGGTCATCACCGGCTTTTGTGCCTTCTACGCCTTCACCGTGCTGCCCTTGGCGCAGACATACGCGATCCTCTTCGCCGCCCCGCTTCTGATCACCGTTCTGGCGATTCCGATGCTGGGAGAAACCGTGGGCTGGCGCCGGGGGCTGGCGGTCGTCGTGGGCCTCTGCGGTGTGCTGTTCGTGCTGCAACCGGGCCGAACCGACCTGTCGTTGGGCCACGCCGCGGCCCTGACGGCCGCGTTCAGCGGGGCGTTGGCGTCCCTGATCGTGCGAAAGGTCGGGCGCGCGGAACGCTCGGTGGTGATGCTGCTCTATCCAATGGTGGCCAATTTCATCGTCATGGGGCTGGCGATGCCCTTCGTCTATGTGCCGATGCCGGGCCAGGACCTTGGCGCGCTGGCCGTCGTCGCGGCCATGGCACTGGCCGCCAGCGCGCTTCTGATCGTCGCCTACCGGACCGCGCCCGCGATCATGGTCGCACCGATGCAATACAGCCAGATCCTGTGGGCCACGGTCTACGGTGTCCTGCTGTTCGATGAGGGGCTGGAGATGCCGACCATCATCGGCTCGGCCATCATCATCGCGTCGGGCATCTACATCGTCCTGCGCGAAGATCGCGGCGGCCGGTCCTCCACCACGCCGGTCCTGCGCACCCGCACCCGTGTCGGCACCCCCAGCGGCCTGCGGATCGCTCCGTTCCTGTCGTCCGACCGCCGTGGCCCGAAGCCTCCGGGCTGATCCCACTTGCCAAGCCTGCCCGCCCCAGCTATCCCGCCCTCACGGTCGGGCTGTGGCGCAGCCTGGTAGCGCACCTGCTTCGGGAGCAGGGGGTCGGAGGTTCGAATCCTCTCAGCCCGACCAGTTTTTCCTGATCACGAGCCTTTGGCCCGCCCGCTCAGCACGGCGGCGCCCCGGACGATCTCGGTGACTTGCCGATCGACCGTCTCACTGGCGCCGATGCCCGCACCAAGGCCGACATTCCGTGCCAATCCCAGTTGCGACTGCACCGCCGCGCTGACCATCTTCGGGTCTTTGCCGATGTTGTTGAGGATCGTATTGGCTGAACTGATCAAGTTCGCCGACGCCCCCTCCAATGCCGCCGCGTCGGCCTCGGACCCTGTCGGAGTGGCACGCAAGGCCTCGGCGGATGCGCGCAACGCGTCGGCCAGCGCCGAGAGCCGGAACGCCTGCGCGGCAAGCGCATCGGACGGATCGAAATCGGTGGGTGTGGCGGCCAGCGGCTCGGGTGCGACGGCCCCCGCTTGCGTCGTACCTGCCCAGGGCGTCTTGCCTTCGGGCACAGGCTTGAAACCGGGGATCAGCCAATTGGCAAAGAAGAACTGCGTCCCCCCGCCCACAAGCCAGTAATCCGGCAGCATCTGTTTTTGCATGTCCTGGGCAGGCTTCGATTCGACACCGCCCTTCCACAAGGGAATGTCCGCTTCCGCCGTATAGGACACGACGAATTCGCCGGTGTTCCAGCTGTATTCGATGGCGTTGGTGCGGCGCCACTCTGCCTCGGTCGAACCGGGGGCCGGGGGCGCTGGCGACCAATAGGCCCCCTTGTCCCCCGCCGTGCCGCCATAGACCCGGTAAAGCGTTTCACCCTTGGGCAGGACGTAGGCTTGCGCATTCGCGATGAAGTTCTGCGCCTCCTTTGCGGGAAGAAGCGGCCATCCGGTGACCGTTACGTCACGGTCCAACATGCTAAGGCTCAACATCGGGTTCTGCTGCGCGCCGGGTTGCGGCGTCGGGGCGGTCGTGGACATGGCAAATCTCTTTCGTTGAAATAGATGGCCTCTACCGTGGCCGCGATCCTCTGACCGATCAAGCGTCCTGCGGCGTCTCATCGGCGGCGTCTCTGTCTAGTCAGGGCAGATCACCGCGTGAAGGACGCTGATGCTCTGCCTCCCCGAATTGCGCCTGGTCTTTGGGCGCTGGGGCCTTGACGATGGGGACGATGCGCTCGACGTTCACATTCTGCGCAACCGGAGTTAACCATGCATCCCCTCTTGACTGCCGACACCATCACCGAGTTCCAGACCAAAGGCGTCACTGTGATCCGTGGCCTCTTCGCAGGCCACGTCGACGCACTCCGCGCGGGCATCGCGCACAACATGGAACACCCCGGCCCCTATGCCGCCGAGAACCTGAAGGAAGGCGACACCGGCCGCTTTTTCGATGATTACTGCAATTGGCAGCGCATCCCGGAATTCGAGGATGTCATTCGCCATTCACCCGCCGCCGAGGTTGCCGCCGACCTCATGGGGTCGCGTACCACACAGTTGTTCCATGACCACGTGCTGGTCAAGGAACCCGGCACCTCCAAGCCCACGCCATGGCATCAGGACGGCCCGTATTACTTCGTCGGCGGCCAGCAGAACGTCAGCTTCTGGGCGCCCGTTGATCCAGTCACAAATGCGTCGCTACGCTGCGTTGCAGGGTCTCATTTGTGGGAGAAGCCCGTCGTGCCGACCCGCTGGCTGAACGAGGATAATTTCTACCCCGACAGTGACGCCTACATCCCGGTTCCCGACCCAGACGCAGAGGGCATGGAAGTGGTCGAATGGCCGCTGGAGCCGGGCGATGCCGTTGCCTTCAACTACTGGATCCTGCACGGCGCGCGCGGCAACGAGGCCGCAGAACGCAGGCGGGCGTTTTCCGTCCGTTTCCTCGGAGATGACGCCCGTTACGTCACGCGGCCCGGCCCCACGTCACCCCCATTCCCCGGCCACGGGATGACCGCAGGCGACAAGCTCCGCGAAGACTGGTTCCCCACGATCTTCACCCGTCCGTAAAGCTGTTGGCAGCGCACGGGAGGGCGCGGAAGGACCCCCCCGTGCATGCGGCGCTTGCAATCCGCGCCAATCCCGACAAAAACACCCAGACTATGGCGCAGCGTTTTCGCATCCCCTCTCCCATTCGGCTTGGCACGCTCGCGTGGCTGGCCGCCGCGACATGCCTCCTGCCCATGGCCGCCGTCGCCATCGCGGCGCTGACCGGCGGCACCGAGACGTTCTCGCGCCTCGCCGCCACCGTCTTGCCGCGCTACGCCGGCACCACTGCCCTCCTCATCGTTCTTGTGGGCACCGGTACAGCGATCATCGGCACGGGAAGCGCATGGCTGGTCACCGCCACTCGCTTCCCGGGCCGCCGTATCCTCGAGATCGCCCTCGCCCTGCCGCTGGCCTTCCCGGCATACGTCCTTGCCTATGCCTATACCGATTTCCTCGATCACCCGGGCTGGGTGCAAACCAGCCTGCGCGACTTCACAGGCTGGGGCCCGCGCGACTATTGGTTCCCCGAGATCCGGTCGATTGGCGGCGCGGCCCTCATGCTGACGCTGGTGCTATATCCCTACGTCTACCTGCTGACCCGCGCCGCGTTCCTGCAACAAAGCGCCACCGCCTATATCGCGGCCCGCACACTCGGCGCGGGCCCGACAGCCGCGTTTTTTCGCGTGTCCCTCCCCATCGCGCGGCCCGCCATCGCGGGCGGTGTGCTTCTTGCCCTGATGGAGACACTCGCGGATTTCGGCACCGTGTCGTATTTCGGCGTGCAGACCTTTGCGACGGGCATCTACCAGGCCTGGTATTCCTTCTTCGACCGGGGCGGCGCGGCGCAACTCGCCCTTTGCCTTCTGATCGTCGCCCTTGTCATCGCAGCGCTGGAGCGTCGCCAGCGCCGCGATCAGCGCCAACACGGCGCGGGTCGACGGTTCGAGGCGATGCAAGCGATCACCCTCAAAGGCTGGCGCGCGACCGGGGCGGTTGCCTTCTGCGCGCTGCCCGTCGTTCTAGGATTCGCCCTTCCGGTTGGTCTTTTGCTTTCCCTTGGCTGGGACAGCTTCGACAACATGCTCACCGACCGCTACCTGCGTTTCCTGCGCAACTCGCTGATCCTCGCCTCAATCGCCGCCGTTGTCACCGTCGCCGCAGCCGTGGTGCTTGGCTTCAATGCACGCCTGCATCCGACCCGTGCCGCGAAAGCCGCGATCCGCGTTGCGGGCCTTGGCTACGCGGTTCCGGGCGGCGTCATTGCCGTTGGTCTCATCGTGCCGTTCGCGGCGTTCGACAATGCGCTGGATGCCTTCATGGAGGCGCGCTTCGGCCTCGATACCGGCCTTCTGATCACCGGTTCCATATGGCTGCTGATCGCCGCTTACGGCGTCCGCTTCATGGCCGCCGCCCTGAGTGCCTATGATGCGGGCCTCAGCACGATCAACCCCAACGTCGACGCCGTCGCCCGCACCCTTGGCCGCAATCCGCGCCGGATGTTGTCCGGCGTGCATCTGCCGATCCTGCGGCCGTCGATCCTGACAGGTCTTCTGATTGTCTTCGTCGATGTGATGAAAGAGCTTCCCGCGACGCTGATCATGCGCCCGTTCAACTTCGACACGCTGGCCGTGCAAGCCCACCGCCTTGCGGCGGACGAAAGACTGGGAGAAGCCGCCGGCCCCTCCCTCCTGATCGCGGGCGTCGGGCTTTTGCCCGTCGTGCTTCTCTGCCTCAGCCTCGGCCGAGACCGCACCGCCCGCCGGTTCGTGCCCGAACCGCTCGAGGCGTAACCAGAGCCTTGCAAGGCTCTGTGCAATCCCTTGCAAGGGATTGCGTCCCGCCCGACCCCACACTCCGCAGACAGAGCCTTGCAAGGCTCTGCACAAACTCTTGCAAGAGTTTGGCTGCGCGTGGCGGCCGCGCGGTTCTACATCAGGTCTCGCACGTCGGTCAGACGGCCCGTGATTGCCGCTGCCGCCGCCATGGCAGGCGACATCAAGTGGGTGCGACCGCCGCGGCCTTGGCGGCCCTCGAAGTTACGGTTGGACGTCGCCGCGCAGCGCTCACCCGGTGCCAATTGGTCCGGGTTCATCGCCAGGCACATGGAACACCCCGCAAGGCGCCATTCAAAGCCCGCCTCCTTGAAGATATCGGCCAGGCCTTCCTCTTCCGCCTGCGCCCGCACGAGGCCCGAGCCCGGCACGATCATCGCGCGCTTCACGGCAACTTTCTTGCCCTTCAGGATCTCTGCGGCGGCACGCAGGTCCTCGATCCGCCCGTTGGTGCAGGAGCCGATGAAGACCGTGTCGATCTCGATCTCATTCAGCGGCGTGCCAGCGGTCAGGCCCATGTAGTCCAACGACCGCTGCGCCGCCCCGACTTTTCCGCCCTCGAAGCTGTCGGCTGCGGGGACCACAGCCGTAATCGGCAGCACATCCTCGGGCGACGTCCCCCACGTCACCACCGGCGCGATATCCTCGCCCCGGATCGTGATGACCTTGTCCCAATGGGCGTCATCATCGCTGTAGAGCGTCTTCCACCACGCCAGCGCGGCCTCCCACTGGGCGCCCTTGGGCGCGTGGGGGCGGCCCATGCAATACTCGAACGTCTTCTCGTCCGGCGCGATGATGCCTGCGCGCGCGCCACCTTCGATCGCCATGTTGCAGACGGTCATGCGCCCTTCCATGGACAGATCGCGGATCGCCTCACCGCAGTATTCGATGACGTAGCCAGTGCCGCCCGCCGTCCCGGTCTCACCAATGACGGTAAGGGTGATGTCCTTGGCGGTCACACCGGGGGCAAGCTTGCCCGTGATCTCCACCTTCATGTTCTTGGACTTCTTCTGGATCAGCGTCTGCGTCGCCAGAACGTGTTCCACCTCACTGGTGCCAATCCCGTGGGCCAGGGCCCCGAACGCGCCATGGGTGGCGGTGTGGCTGTCGCCACAGACCACGGTCATGCCGGGCAGGGTCCAGCCCTGCTCGGGCCCGACGATGTGCACGATGCCTTGGCGCACGTCGGACACAGGGTAGTAGTGAATCCCGAAATCCTTGGCGTTCTTGTCCAATGCCGCGACCTGAATGGCGCTGTCCTCGGTCATGTTCTTGGGATCGTCGCGGCCTTCCGTGGTGGGAACGTTGTGGTCCGGCACGGCGATGGTCTTGTCGGGCGCGTGGACCTTGCGGCCCGCCATGCGCAGCCCCTCGAACGCCTGCGGGCTGGTCACTTCGTGGACCAGGTGGCGGTCGATATACAGAAGGCAGGTGCCGTCCTCGGCCTCGTGGGCCAAATGTGCGTCCCAGATTTTATCGTAGAGTGTTTTGCCAGTCATGGCTGTGTCCTGTCAGCAAATGGGAATAGTTCTGGTCGATATCGTCAGGCGCGCGCTCATAGCCCACCAAGGCAAAGCGTCTGCGCGCCGAAAAAGCGCCAAGGCAGGCGCGCACAGTCGCCGATATCGAAAAAGCGGATCATTGCGCTGGAATTACACGCGTGCGCAGGTCTTGCCAAGTGGCAGCGCTTGCTCCCCTCCCGTCTGCGCGGCTAGGCTGACAATAGGCAGCCGAGGACCCGAATGGACCCTGAAGACATCCCAGCAGAGATTCCCGACACCGAAGCCGAGGCGTTGGACGCGGCTATTGGTGAGATATCGGGTCTGATCGGCCAAGTAGAGACATTCTTGACCTCGCTCCTGCGTCCCTGGAATGCCTATCAGGTCGGCATAATCATCGCCCTTCTGGCTGTCGCGTGGCTGATGAAACGGGTCTTGGGCCCGCGCATCCGGTCCTGGATGGCCTCCCGCGAGGGCTGGCCCACGTGGCGGATGCGCATCCTTGCCATCGTTCATCGACGCTTGTTCATCATCTTTTTCGTGATCCTGATCTGGATCACCGTCCTTTTGATGCGCGAGGTCACGTGGCCTTCACGGTCCTTTCTTCTCACCATCGTGGCCGAGCTTTCCTCAGCCTGGCTGTTTGTGGTCTTCGCCACCCGCCTGATCCGCTCGGCCTTTCTGCGCGGCATCGTGCGCTATGGCGCATGGACCTTCGTGACGCTGGCGATCCTGAATCTGACGGATGAGGCCGCAACGCTTCTGGATTCCGTGGGCTTCAACCTGGGCGATGCCCGCCTGTCGCTGTTGACGCTGGTCCAGGGGATCCTGGTCGTCACCACCCTCGTTGTGATTGCGCGTTTCCTGACCAGTACCGCCACCGGCCGCATTCAGAAGAACGAGGAAATCTCGCCCTCCATGCAGGTGCTGGCGGTGAAGTTTCTGCAAGTGGTCTTCTACGGCGTCGCCATCTACATGGGCCTACGCCTGACTGGGATCGACCTGACCGGCCTGGCGGTGCTGTCCGGTGCCATCGGTGTGGGCCTTGGCTTCGGCCTTCAAAAAGTGGTGTCGAACCTCGTTTCCGGCATCATCATCCTGCTAGACAAGTCGATCAAACCCGGTGACGTGATTTCACTGGGGGAAACCTTCGGCTGGATCAATTCGCTTGGCGCGCGGTACGTCAGCGTGGTCACGCGGGACGGCAAGGAATACCTGATTCCGAACGAGGACCTGATCACCAACCAAGTGGTCAACTGGTCTCATTCCAACGAGTTCGTCCGCCTGGATATCTATTTCGGCACTTCTTACGGCGACGATCCCCACATCGTGCGAAAACTGGCGACTGAGGCCGCAAAAGGCGTGGAGCGTGTCCTGACCCACCGCGCACCCGTCTGCCATATCGTGGGGTTCGGGGATTCCTCTGTAGATTACATCCTGCGCTTCTGGATCAAGGACCCGACGGGCGGCCTGACCAATATCCGTGGCAACGTCTACCTGGCCCTATGGGACACGTTTCACGACCACAATATCTCGATACCTTTCCCGCAGCGCGAAGTCAGAATGCTGGACGACAAGGCGGGTTAGAGACTTTTCGTGGTGGCCAGCATTCTGGGGTCCAACGCCAGTTCGATGATGTGCAAGCCGCCTTTCAGCGCCTCGGTGTAAGCCTGTGCGAATTGCGCATTCTCGGTCACCAGATGCCCGGTTCCACCATAGGCCCCCGCCAAGGCCGCGTAGTCGGGATTGAACAAATCCGTGCCGGACACCCGCCCCGGATAATTCTTTTCCTGATGCATCCGAATGGTACCATACCGCCCGTTGTTGGCGACGATCACGATGATATCCGCGCCATGCTGCCGCGCGGTGGACAGCTCTTGGATCGTCATCTGCAGGCAGCCGTCCCCGGCGAGGCAGATCACGGGCTGACCGGGGTTTTGCAGCTTGGCCGAGACGGCGGCAGGCAAGCCATACCCCATGGAGCCCGAGGTCGGCGCGATCTGCGTCCCGAACTTCCGGAACCGGTAGTAGCGATGCAGGAACGCCGCGTAGTTTCCCGCGCCGTTGGTGATGATCGTGTCCGGGCTCGCGTTGTCACGCAGCCAGCAGATCACCTGCTCCATCTGCACTTTGCCGGGGGTGGGCTGCGGGATTTGCCACGCCTCGTATTCGGCGCGGGCCTGCGCCGCCCCTCGGTCCGGGCTTTGCCGGACCTGCTCGAGCAATTGATATACCATTGATATAGGTGTGCCCGTCACAGCGAAGGTCGCGGGGTAGGTCCTGCTTGCGGCCTCCGGCGCCGCGTTGACCTGAAGGATCGGCGGCGGATCGGCGGGATCGATCAGGGTGAAATCAGCGGTCGTGATGTCGTTCAGCTCGGCCCCCAGCAGCAAGATGCAATCCGCCGCGCTCAGGCGCTTTTGCAGCGCGGGGTTCGCGCCGACCCCAAGGTCTCCGGCGTAATTCGGGTGGTCGTTGTCGATGTAGTCTTGCCGTCGGAAGGTGACGGCAATCGGTGCGCCTGTCTTTTCAGCCAGCGCTTGGGCACTTTTCTTGTCGGTCTCGCTCCAATGCGGGCCACCACACAGGATCAAGGGCCGCTCCGCCAGCTTCAACGCTTCCACCATCGGCGTGATGTCATCGCCGTGAACGCTGGCCATCGCCCGCGCGCCGGGGCGCTGTTTCGGCGGCTCCGCCATGGCGGAAAGGATATCTTCGGGCAGCGCCAGAACAACCGGACCGGGGCGTCCGGCCATCGCCACGGCAAAGGCGCGATCGATATATTCGGCCAAACGGTCGGTGCGCTCCACCTCGGCCACCCACTTTACCAACGGCCCGAAGAATGCCCTGTAATCAACCTCTTGAAACACACCGCGATCCCGGTGCTTCAGGGGCACCTGCCCCACGAAACACACCAGGGGCGTCGCGTCATGCATCGCGATATGCAGCCCGGCGGAGGCATTTGTCGCCCCCGGCCCACGCGTCACAAACAGCACCCCCGGCGTGCCGGTCATCTTGCCATGGGCTTCCGCCATCATGGCTGCGCCGCCTTCCTGACGGCAGACGATGTTGGGAATGTCGTGGTCGTAAAGTCCGTCCAGCGCGGCCAGAAAACTCTCTCCGGGGACCGAGAACACCCGCCCCACGCCATGCATCGCCAACCGATCCGCAAGAATTTTTCCGCCGTGTTGGTTTGTCATGGAGCGCTCCGGAGTTATCGTCTTGAAGAATGTGTGAACAGGAGTGGCTGCGATGTCCAGCGGAAGACTATTGGGAATATGCGGCTCGCTCAGGGCGGCGTCGTTCAACGCGATGTTGATGCGTGAGGCGGCAACGACCTTTGACGCCCAGACGTTCATTGAAGGGGATATCCGCTTCCCCCTCTATGACGGGGACCTGGAAGAGGCCGAGGGTATTCCCGCCGCCGTCCAAACACTGGCGGATCAAATCGACGCGGCAGACGCCGTGTTGATCGTGGGGCCAGAATACAACAAGGCCATTTCCGGCGTGTTGAAGAACGCTTTGGATTGGATCAGCCGCACAGAGGGCAACCCGTGGCTGCACAAACCCACAGCGATCCTGTCTGCAACAGCCGGTCGGTCCGGCGGGGAGCGGACGCAATCAAGCATGCGAGAGTGCATGGCAGGCTTCCGCCCGCACATGGTTCTGGGTCCCGCCGTCCTGGTCGGCAGCGCAAGCCAGTCGTTTGAGGATGGCAAGGTGTCGAACGAGATCAACCGCAAGGCGATTGAAGGGCTGATGGCCGAGCTTCGGTCGGCGGCAGGCCTCTAGAAGCTTGCCTCCGGGCGGAAATCATCGGGAATCGTGTCGGTCCCATCAACGATCAGATCCGCCAACATCTGCGCCATCACCGGTGCCATGGCGAGGCCGATCTTGAAGCCCCCATTGGCGATATAGGCCCCTTGGTGCAGCGGATGCGGCCCGACCATCGGCGCGCGGCTTTTCGCCCGCGGCCGCAGCCCCGCCCACCGTTCGATCACCGGCGCGTCCCGCAGGAACGGCACCGCAGCGCGCGCCTTCTCGATCAGCAGATCAAGTTGTCCGTCGGTGGCGGTCGGATCGTCGAATTCCCGCTCTGTGGTGGAGCCAATCGCCACCGTTCCATCACCATGCGGCACAATGTGGAGGCCATCGACAAACACTTGCGACGCATCGCGCAGGTCCGCCCGCAACAGCGCCGCCTGCCCCTTGATCGGCGCCCCCACCAACTTGCCTCGTGCATCGGAAATGCGCATCAGGTCGTCGGCGCCTGTCGCCCAAACCTCAATCCCGCTTTTCGCGCCCGTCGGAAGGATCTGCACCCCTGATGAAACCAACGCCGCAGCCAAGGCAACGCAGGCTTGGCGCGGATGAATGCGCGCTGTGAGAGTATCATGGATCACAATGCCCGTGGGCGACGGGATGTCCGTCTTTGATATTACCTGCCACGTATAGCGCCCCTCCCAAAGGTCTTTGGCCGTCTCAGAACGCTGATGGGCCAAAGCCACGGCGGCCTCATCGGTGAGGGGTTGAACGCGTCCGGTGCGGGCGTAGCCGGGGTTTTTGCCGCCGATCTTCGCCACGTCCATCCAAAGCGCCTCCGCCTCGTGCAGGGCCTTGAACTGCATCGCTTTCTTCGCATTCCAATTCTCTGGCACATGGGGTGCCAAGGCGCCAACGATCCCACCAGACGCCCCTGCGCCCACACCCTTCGGGTCGATCACCCGCACCTTCGCGCCGCGCGTCACCAGCATCCAGGCGCACATCAGGCCGATAATCCCGGCGCCTCGGATCGTGATATCAGTCATTGCAACTCCACAGGTCTTGGCAGAACGTCCGCGCATCATGGGATAGGGCGCAAGATGGGCAAGGACCAGCATAAGATCGAATGGCGCGGCGATGTCCCGATTTCGGTGCAGTTTGGCGACCCGTTTTACTCTCTCAAGGATGGTCTGGCGGAAACGCGGTACGTGTTTCTGGATGGAAACGACCTGCCTGCGCGATTTCGGGACGGGTTTCACGTGGTCGAACTGGGGTTCGGGACGGGGCTTAATTTCCTTGCTACCCTTCAGGCGTTTCGCGCGGCGGGCGTGGTTGGCAAGCTGCACTTCACTTCATTCGAAGAGCACCCGATGACACCAAAAGATCGCGCCCGCGCTTTGGCTTCCTTCCCCGATTTGCCGGTGGAAGCTTTGTTGGATCACGACCTGAGCCAACCTGTCAGCGGATCTGATTTCACGCTTGAAGTCATATACGGCGATGCCCGAGCAACAGTGCCTAACTTGCGCGTTAGAGCCGATGCCTGGTTTCTTGATGGCTTCGCGCCGGCCCTTAATCCCGAGCTTTGGGAAGATGACCTGCTTCACGCCGTCGCCCTTCACACCGCGCCCGGCGGCACCTTTGCCACCTACACCGCCGTGGGAAGGATCAGGCGAACCTTGGCCGCCGCCGGCTTCGATGTGGAGCGCACGAAGGGCTTCAACGCCAAACCCCATATGACGCGGGGGCGGATGCCATGAACAGCAATCCCCGCCTTGGCATTTACCTGATGATCGCCACCACATTCGTCTTTGCCATGCAGGACGGGATCAGCCGCCATCTGGCCGGGGAATACAACGTCTTCATGGTCGTAATGATCCGCTACTGGTTCTTCGCGGCCTTCGTCATCACCATCGCCGCGCGCCAGGCTGGCGGCATCCGGGCGGCAGCGAAAACGGAGCAGCCCGTCGTGCAAGCCTTCCGAGGCGCACTTCTGGCCGCCGAAATATGCGTCATGGTCGGCGCATTCGTCCTTTTGGGGCTGGTCGAGGCGCATGCAATCTTCACCTGTTACCCTCTTCTGGTCGCCGCCCTTTCCGGGCCGGTCCTGGGCGAAAAAGTCGGCTGGCGGCGATGGACGGCGATCGGCATCGGCTTCGTCGGCGTGCTGGTAATCCTGCAACCTGGGATCGGCGTCTTTTCGGTCTACGCGCTTGTACCGCTGGCCTCGGCCTTCATGTTCGCGCTTTACAATCTGCTGACCCGCTACGTCGCCGCAAAAGACCGCGCCGCAACCAGCTTCTTTTGGACCGGCACGGTGGGCGCGGTCGTGACCACCTGCATTGGCATCTGGTTCTGGGAGCCGATGAGCAGCACCGATTGGGCGTGGATGGCCACGCTTTGCGTGACCGGCGCGACGGGGCATTACCTGCTGATCAAGACCTACGAGGTGGCCGAAGCCTCGGCGGTGCAGCCCTTCGCCTACCTGCAACTGGTCTTCGCGTCGTCTCTGGGGTTGGTGGTGTTTGGCGAAACACTGGCACCAAACGTCATCATCGGCGCGGGCATCGTGATTTGCGCGGGGTTGTTCACGCTGTGGCGGGCCCGTGTGGTGGCAGAGAGTTGATTACTCTGCCGGTTGCGGATGATCTTGCGCCTTCAACTGGCTGAGGACGGAAAGCAAAGGGTCACTCCAGGCGTCCTTGTTGGGCGCGGGATGGGCGGCGGCCTTCACCAGAAACGCCGTTTCAGGCAGGGGACGCGCAAAGATCACCGGGCTTTCGGGCAGCACGCTGGCAAGGCCCGCACGGACTATCGACAGGCCCAGAATTCGCATCTTATGGCCGCCCGTCGTGGTCGCACGGTGATTGATATTGTCGAAACCATTGCGTGCAAGGTTTCGGCCGATAGCGTCGTAGCAATGCCGCGCGGCGAAGATGCCGGGGCGCGCTGACACGGGAAGCCGACTGATGCCGGGCTCGGACTTCAGATACAGCTTGTTGGCCTCGGCCAGCAGTCGCTTGGTCAATTTCTTGAGGCGCGGAGAGGCTGTGGGGGCGGCAAAAAGGCGGTCGATATCGATCCCCTCTTCCTCCAACCAATCAGTTGGCAGATAGAGGCGTCGCTCGCGTGCATCCTCGCCGACATCTCGGGCGATATTGGTCAGCTGCATGGCAACGCCAAGGTCACAGGCGCGGGCCAAGGCCTGCTCATCCCGCACCCGCATCAAGACGCACATCATCGCACCAACGGCAGAAGCGACACGGGCGGAATAGCCGCGCAGATCCGAAAGGGTTGCATAACGCCGTTCCATCCCGTCCCAGGCAAGACCTTCAAGAAGGGCTTCGGGCAAGGCGCGCGGCATGTCGAATTCTTCGATCATCGCGGTGAACGCACGGTCTGTCGGATGATTTCTGGGACGACCCTGATAGGCATGTTCGAGCCGTTCAGATAGTGCCAGAACGGCAGCAGGCTTGTCGTGCCCGAAATCCACCTCATCATCGGCCAGGCGACAGAACGCATAAAGCGCAAGGGCGGGGTCGCGGACCTTCGACGGCAGCAGCTTGGACGCCGCATGGAAGGAATAAGACCCCTCGCGGATCGCGTCACGACAGTGTTCCAGATCTTTCGGGTCGATCATGGTCATTCCGCCGCAAGCCGTTGAACCGGGGGTATCACCGGGTTTCTGGCTTCAGGCACCAGCTTGTTAAGCACCTCCGACGAGGTCACGACCGAGGGGATGCCCGCGCCCGGATGGGTGCCCGCGCCAACCAGATAGAGGCCTGCGATTTCCTCCGAGACATTGTGGGGGCGGAACCAGGCGGATTGAAAAATCCTCGGCTCCAACGAGAAACCGGCCCCGAATGGAGAGCGGTAGCGATCCACGAAGGTCTGCGGCGTGAAAATGTGGGAGGCAGAGAGGTGATCTTCGAACCCCGGCAACATCTGATCATTCAAGACCTTCGCCATGTTGGCGCGATATGTCTCTGTCATTTCGGCCCAGTCCACGCTTTTTCCGTGAAGGTTGGGCACAGGCGACAGGGCATAAAAGGTGTCGTCGCCCTCGGGCGCTGCGGTGGGATCGGTGACAGAGGGACGGTGCAGGTAGATCGACATATCGTCCGCTAACTTGCGGCGAATGAAGATATCATCCAGCAGGCCGTTGTAGCGCGGGCCGTTCAGGATCGTGTGGTGACCCACATCGGCCCATTGATCCCGCGTGCCCTTGGTGCCGAAGTACCAAACAAAAAGCCCCATGGACCAACGCGACTTGTTCAGCCGCTTCGGGGTCCACCGCTTCTTGGTCTGTTTCGACAGAAGGTGCTCGTAGGTCGTGCCCGGATCGGCGTTGGAGACGACGATATCCGAGGTCAACGCCTCGCCTTCTTCAGTTACAACACCGGTAGTTCGACCCTGTTTAACGGTGATTTCGGCCACATCTTCGTTCAGTCGAACCTCCCCACCCTGATCTTCGATCACGCGGACCATGGCGTCGGCCATCGCCTGCACACCGCCCATCGCATAATGGACGCCGAATTCTTTTTCGAGGTGCGAGACAAGGATATACATCGACGTCACACGTGTCGGATCACCACCGATGAACAGCGGATGAAACGAAAGAGCCATGCGCAGGCGTTCGTCCTTCACCCGCGATGCCGCGTGGGCGTAGACGGACTTGTCCGCGCGCAGTTTCACGAAGCCCGGAAGCTCCTTCACCAGATCCATCAGCTTGTTCATCGGGCGCCGGCCAAGGCCCTCGAACCCGAACTGATAGCGGGTTTCACTATCGCGAAGAAACTTGCGGTAACCGGGCACGTCGGCAGGCGACAGCCTGGCCACCTCTGCCTCCATCGCGGTATCGTCACCGTTCACCCGGAAGGTGGATCCGTCGCGCCACCTGATCTCATAATACGGGTCGACAGGCCACAGATCGACCTCGGCGCGGAAATCGCGGCCGCAATCGGCCCAAAGCTGTTCGAACACCTGCGGAACGGTGACAATCGTCGGCCCCAAATCGAATCGGTGGCCGTTTTGCGTGATCGAAGAGCCCCGCCCCCCGGCACGGTCAAGACGGTCCAGCACCGTCACACGATAGCCCTTCGCCCCAAGGCGCATGGCCGCAGAAAGACCGCCAAGGCCTGCCCCAATCACAATCGCCCTTGAGGGGTTGGAATTCTTCATATCAATCGCCACTCCGGGCTAGATCTGTCTATTAAAGTTGACAGTATGGCGAATTGCTTATTTTTGCAAAGGTGATTTGACTTCCCTAAGTGCGACCATTGTGTCAGAATAAGTTGACACATGGAGCGACCACACCATGCAATCGACGACTTTGAGCCTTTATCGTTTCGGCTCCATACCTGCGCGCCTTTGGGCGTTCGCACAGATGGGCCTGGCCCGGTGGGCGATGCACGATGTCCGTGACATCGGCACCTGGAAGCTGTGCGGATCTGGCACCGGAGAAGGGTTTACCCCCCTACCCAACACGGCCGTCTATGCGATCCTCGCGACTTGGCCAGACCACGACACCGCGCGCCGCGCCCTGTTTGGCGCAGGCGTTTTCCGGCGCTATGCCGCGATATCATCCGAGCGTATGACGCTGTTCCTCACGCCCACGACAGCCCGTGGCACGTGGGCCGGAGAGCAACCATTTGAGGTGGGCAGCGAAGGTCACGGTCCGATTGCGGCGCTCACACGCGCAACCGTGAAGCCGCGCGTCGCAGCGCGGTTCTGGGGCCGGGTTCCGGGAATTTCCGCCGTGGTCGGTGAAGATCCCAACGTGATGTTCAAGATCGGCATCGGTGAGGTTCCGCTTTTGCATCAGGTCACCTTTTCGATCTGGCCCGATGCGGCCTCCATGGCGCATTTCGCGCGCAAGAATGGCCCCCACGCACAGGCGATTCGCGCTGTGCGGGAGGAAGGGTGGTTCCGGGAAGAGCTTTACGCCCGCTTCAACGTTGATGCGGTTGAAGGCAGGTGGGAGGGCGCGACACCGGATTTCGCCGCGCCGCCCGCTGACGACAAAAGGCCCCAAGAAAAAATAGGGATAGCAGCAGAATGAAAGATGTCATGGAACCAGGCCCTTTCCCGTTTTCAGCCATTGTCGGCCAGGAAGAGATGAAGCGCGCCATGATCATGACCGCGATCGATGGGGGCATCGGCGGTGTTCTGGTCTTTGGCGACCGTGGCACCGGCAAGTCGACCGCCGTGCGCGGGTTGGCGGCATTGTTACCCCCAATCGAGGCTGTCTCTGGCTGCCCGGTGAATTCCAGATACGTATCTGATGTGCCGGATTGGGTCGTTTTGAAGGACGATGTGTTGGCGATGAAGCCCACGCCAGTGATCGACTTGCCGCTTGGCGCAACCGAGGATCGCGTTGTCGGCGCATTGGATATCGAGAAGGCCCTGACCAAGGGCGAAAAGGCGTTTGAACCGGGGCTACTGGCGCGCGCCAACCGGGGATATCTTTATATCGACGAGGTGAACCTGCTGGACGATCACCTGGTGGACCTTTTGTTGGACGTAGCGCAATCGGGCAAGAACGTGGTGGAACGAGAGGGGCTGTCGATCCGACATTCGGCGAAGTTCGTTCTGGTCGGCTCTGGCAATCCCGAAGAGGGGGAATTGCGGCCGCAGTTGCTGGATCGTTTCGGCCTGTCGGTCGAGGTTTCCAGCCCTACGGATATCGACGTGCGCATCGATGTGATCCGCCGTCGCGACGCCTATGACCGCGACCCGGTGGCCTTCGGCGCGTCTTGGGCCAGTTCCGACGCTGATCTGCGCGCGCAGATCGTGGATGCGCGGGCGCGTCTGGCAACGGTTGAGGCCAGCGACGAGATCCTGCGCGATTGCGCTGCGTTGTGCGTCGCCTTGGGTTCTGACGGATTGCGCGGTGAGTTAACGCTGCTGCGCGCCGCCCGCGCTTTGGCCGCGTTCGAGAGTGAGCCCTCCGTCATGCGCGCGCATCTGAAAGCCGTCGCGCCAAGCGCGTTGCGCCACCGACTGCGGCGTGATCCGCTGGACGACGCGGGTTCCACCACACGGGTGGAGCGGGTCGTGGAAGAAGTTCTGGGATGAGCGACGCAGAGGCACGCTGGCAAGGGATCAACCTTGCGGTCGCGTGTCTGGCGCTAGACCCTGCTGCCATGGGTGGCTTCTGGATTCGAGCCCGAGTGGGGCCGGTGCGCGATCGGCTGGAAAAGGGTCTCAAAACCGCTTTACAGGGTCTTTCGGTGCGGCGCATCGCGCCAACGATGCCCGATGAGGCGCTTTTTGGCGGCATTGATCTGGCTGCAACCCTTGATACGGGCGTATTGACCCAAACCAAGGGGCTCTTGACCGATGCCGGCGTGCTGTTTCTGCCAATGGCGGAACGGGTGGAGTCCGGCCTTGCTGGTCGTTTGGCCGGCGCGCTGGATACCGGGCGGGGCCTGTCGATCATCGCGCTTGATGAGGGCGCAGAGCCAGGCGAACGGGCGCCCGACGCACTTCTGGACCGCCTTGCTATCCATGTCGACCTGACCTGCCACGCCCTGTCCGATGCGCCAGACCTGGCCATTGACCTAGACGCTTTGGACGAAGCGAGGCAGCGCCTGCCTCTGATCGAGACGCCCGACAGCGCCATCCGTGAACTGGCCGAGGTGGCCGCGCGTCTGGGTATCCTGTCACTGCGCGCGCCGTTGCAGGCGCTGGCCGTTGCCCGCGCTTCCGCCGCACTCTCTGGTGCTGACACGATCGAAGAGCCCGATCTTTTGACCGCCGTGGAACTCGTCCTCGCCCCTCGAGCAACGCGCATGCCGGAAACGCCAGAGGATATGCAGGACGACCCCCCACCCCCGCCTGACGACGACACCCTGGATGCGCCCGAAGGTGACACTGAAGAACAGCTGGACCTGCCCCCCGCCGAGATCCTGTTGGAGGCCGCGCGCGCGATGCTGCCGCCGGATCTTCTGGCACGATTGGCCGCTGGCAAGGCCGCGCGGTCTGCGCAGGCAAGCGGCTCGGGTGCGACGAAGACCGGCAATCGGCGGGGGCGGCCGCTGCCTCCGCGTGCGGGCCGGATGGGCGGCAATGCGCGTGTCGATCTGGTCGCTACGCTGCGCGCCGCCGCGCCCTGGCAGAAGATCCGCCGCGATATCACCGGCGTCACGGATCGCGTGCATGTGCGAATGTCCGACATCCGCATTCGCCGCTTCAAGGAAACCTCGGACAGGGCGATCATCTTCGTCGTGGATGCCTCTGGCTCCAGCGCGATGGCGCGCTTGGCCGAGGCGAAGGGCGCGGTGGAATTGCTATTGGCCGAAGCCTACGCCCGGCGCGACCACGTTGCGTTGGTGGCGTTTCGGGGCGACGGCGCGGACGTTCTATTGCCGCCGACACGATCCTTGGTGCAGACAAAACGGCGGCTTTCAAGCTTGCCCGGCGGCGGCGGATCACCGTTGGCAGCGGGCCTGAAAGCAGCGTTGCATCTGGCAGAAATCGCCAAGGGCAAAGGCATGACGCCCTCTGTCGCCTTGCTGACCGACGGGCGCGCGAATGTAGACCTTTCTGGCGCGGCGAACCGCACAACGGCGGCGGCAGATTCGACTTTGATGGCCCGTGCGATCCGGGCCGAGGGGTATCCCGCCCTCGTCATCGACACAGGCCAACGCCCGACACGGGGCCTTGATGCGCTGGCGCGTGAGATGGGGGCGCCGTATCTGCCCTTGCCCCGCGCCGACAGCCGCAACCTCTCACGCGCCGTGGACGCGGCGTTGACACCGTGAGCCTGCCGCCGAAAGACTGGCCGAACCGCGACGCAAGCCGCGTGGTGCAGGTCATGCCGCACCGGTGGCATGTGCAGCAGATGGGCGAGGGGCCTGACGTCTTGCTCCTTCACGGGGCGGGGGCATCTGCACATTCATGGGCGCCGATTGCGCCGCAATTACAGTCTCTGTATCGCCTGTTTGTCCCTGATCTTCCCGGCCTTGGGTTCACTCAAAGCCCCAAGGGCCGGGCGCGGTTGCCGGATATGGCACAGGACCTCTCTGCCCTTCTGAACGATCAAGGTATCTCTCCAAAGGTCGTAATCGCCCATTCCGCAGGCGGCGCGATTGCCTTGGAAATGACCCGGCGCGGCTTGATCACGCCGGATCGGATCGTGATCCTCAACGGTGCGTTGGAGGACTTCAAAGGCGCGGCGGGCGTGATCTTTCCGGTGATCGCCAAGATCCTCGTACTCAACCCGCTAACGGGGATGTTCCTGTCGTCTGGACCACAGTCGCTATCGCAGGCCCGCGCCGTCATCAAATCCACGGGAAGTGAGCTGCCAGAAACGTTGCTGACCCCCTATGCGCAATTGATCGGCCGGAAGCCCCACGTCGATGGGACGCTGGGGATGATGGCACAGTGGTCCCTGGCCGATCTGACCCGCGCCTTGCCTGAAATCGCGACGCCGACGTTGTTCGTCCACGGGGCAAAGGACAGCGCCGTGGATGTCTCGGTTGCGGAACGTGCCGCACGCGCGATGCCGAATGCGCGACTGGTCGTCATGGACGATGTTGGGCATTTGGCCCACGAAGAAGCGCCCGAAACAGTGGCCGACCACATCAAGGCCTTCACGCAGACGTAAAACGGGCGGCCTCGCGAAGGACCGCCCGCAAATTCTTGCCGTGAAGCCGCCGATTACTCTGCTTCGGGGCCGCCCAGGGACGCAAGGTAGGCATAAAGGTTCAGCGCATCCTCTTCCGAGCGCACGCGGAAACTCATCGCGCCGCGCAGGCTGTCGTCTTCAGCTGCTTCCCGAATATAGCCGGTTGGGTCCTGGACATAGTCGGCGAAGGACGCTTCGTCCCAGACCATTTCAGCTTCCATCAAGGCCGTCAGGCCGGGAGAGTAACGGAAATCCTCGACGGAACCGATCATGCGCCCGTCAATACCCCAAAGGTTGGGGCCCGTGCGCGCGTTACGACCGGCAAGGGTCTCACCCTCGGCGTCCACAACCACGTGGCAGGAAATACACTGGCGAAACGCACGCTCGCCGGCTTCTGCGTCGCCGGTGATATGGCCGTCAGCCAGAACCGGGGTCGCAAGGAGTGTTGCCGCCGTGGCGAGAACAGTTAGTCGCTGCATAGTAGTCTCCTCAAAATTGCTCACCCATGTATACCTAATATTTCAGTGGGTTCGTCCACACCTTTTTGCGAGTTTTTCAGGCCTTAGGCGACAGCATGCGCAATTGCGCACTGCTTCCATAGGGTTTTCAGAGCCATGACGAGATATTCGATATCCTCATCACTATGCAGTGGGCCGGGGGTGAAGCGCAGACGCTCGGTTCCCTTCGGCACGGTGGGGTAATTGATCGGCTGCACGTAGATGCCGAACTGATCCATCAGGATATCCGACAGCATTTTGCACTTCACCGGGTCTTTCACCATCACGGGGATGATGTGGGACGCATTGTGTTCGTGGGGGATGCCCTCGGCATCGAGGCGGGCACGCAGGCGGGCAACCTGGCGCTTTTGCATCGCGCGCTCCCACTGCGATTCTTTCAGATGCTTGACCGAGGCGGTGGCCGCAGCGGCAACAGCAGGCGGCAATGCCGTGGTGAAGATGAAGCCAGACGCGAAGGACCGGATGAAGTCGATCAGCGCGTGGGAACCGGTGATATAGCCGCCGACGCAGCCATAGGCCTTGCCAAGCGTGCCTTCGATCAACGTGATGCGGTCCATCAGGCCTTCGCGCTCGGCCACGCCACCGCCGCGCGGGCCGTACATGCCAACGGCGTGGACCTCGTCGATGTAGCTCATGGCGCCGTGCTTTTCGCAGACGTCGAGGATTTCGGCGATAGGGGCGATGTCACCATCCATCGAATAGACGGATTCAAACGCCACGATGGGGGTCGCATTGGCGGGTAGGGCGGCCAGTTTGCGGTCGAGGTCGTCGGGATCGTTGTGCTTCCAGATCACCTTGGCGCACTTCGCGTGGCGAATGCCTTCGATCATCGACGCGTGGTTCAGGCTGTCGGACAGGATAACCGCATTGGGCAGACGGGATCCAAGCGTGGACAGCGACGCCCAGTTCGACACATAGCCCGAGGTGAACAAAAGCGCCGCATCCTTGCCGTGAAGGTCAGCGAGTTCCGCCTCTAATAGCTTGTGATGATGCGCATTGCCCGAGATGTTGCGCGTGCCCCCCGCGCCGGTGCCGCAGGCCGCGACCGTGTCCATCATCGCCTTCATAACGGTAGGGTTGTTGCCCATGCCAAGGTAGTCGTTGGAACACCAGACCGTCACTTCATCGGGGCTGCCGTTGCTATGGCTTTTCACGCGGGGGAAGTCACCGCAGGCGCGCTCCAGCTCTGCGAAGACACGGTAGTTGCCCTCTTCCTTCAGTGCATCGAGCTGGGTTTGGAACATCTGGTCAAAGTTCATTGGACTTCCTCGCTTAGTCTTGTCGCTTGGGTCGGTTGGGGCCGCTCTGGCAGCATCCAACGCCATAGTTTTTCATCGGGCAGAGGGAGCACCATGAACCAGTGCTCCAACAGGGCGAGCGCCGTAAAGGCGCTAAGCAGGGCAAAGCCGACCATGTCGGCTTGGGTGTCAGCGGTCCAAAGACGTTCCAGCCAGCAGGCACTGGCGAACGAAAGACCGGTGATCGACAACGGAAACAGCCAATTCATCCGCGCGGTGCGGAAGTGGCTGGGAAGATGGGACAGCGGTTCGGGGATGAATTCGACATTCACCTTTCGCACACCGAGGTAGAGGTTCAGCTTGGCACTGACGCGGGCGACCAGAAGGATCGCAAAGGTCCACATTCCGAATTGGTTGGCCGCGCCCCACGATAGGATCACCATGGCGACCATGACGGCGGCCAAAAGCATCTCGTGGTAGGCGACAGTGCCCCAGGCGCGAATAAAGCGCTCCCCTTCCGAAACGTTGGGAACGGAATGCGAGGTAACGGGCCCGGTGATGGTGCCGGTCAGGAACGTCAGCTCGATCCACCCCCAAAGGGCAAGGGCCGAAAGAAACGCGACGTAGATGCCTGCGATTGTCGACGTACCAAGGGTATCGACAAACCCCGCCGCGCCCAAAACAAGGAACGGCAGGGTCATGAGGCAGGCCCAAAGGCGGGCATGTGCGCCGCCTTGATCCGCCCGGCGCACAGCAAACAGGATCGCCCCGGTGGAGGACCACCAGACAAACAGGGCCACAAGGGCCGCGATCCAGGGTGAACTGAGCATCAGTAGGCGGGCTCCAGACGGGTGACGCGGTTCACTTCATGCGTTTTGGCCGGGATCAGGTAGAGGCTGGCGAACGCCATGCCCGCCCGCGCTTTCGCGCCGATCTTCTTGAAGAACTTGCCGTTGGCTTCCGCCTCCGCCAGGTCCAGATTGGCGCGCTGCAAGGCCTCAAGCGTGTGCTGCCAGCGCGGATGATCGATATCGAGCATCAGCGGGTAGACCTGCTTGGAGATCTCGAACGTCTTGCGGAACACCTCATGGGCGTATTCATCGGGATCAATGCCCAAGGCCGCGTGGAAGGCGGGCCGCTGGTGGTCACGAATGTACATCGTGGCGCAGAAGGCCGTGAGGAAGAACTTGATCCACAGCTTGTTGTACCACGTGCTGGTCAGCTTCGGATCGGTCTTCATCAGAAGCGCGAAGGCTTCGCCGTGGCTGAACTCATCGTTGCACCATTCCCGGAACCACTTGAAGATCGGGTGGAAGCGGTATTCCGGGTTCGCTTCAAGATGGCGATAGATGGTGATGTAGCGGGCGTAGCCGATCTTCTCACTCAGATACGTCGCATAGTAGATGAACTTGGGCCGGAAGTAGGTGTACTTCTTGTTCTGGGTCAGGAAACCAAGGTTCACGGCAATGCCTGCCTCGCGCAGGGCATCATTGATGAACCCCGCATGACGCGCCTCATCGCGGGCCATCAGCTGGAACAGCTCCACGATGTCCTTGTTGTTGCCGCGGCGCTTCATCTCCTTGTAGAGCACGCAGCCCGAGAATTCGGCGGTGCACGACGAGATCAGGAAATCGATGAATTCGGCCCGCAGCTTGGGCTCCATTCCGTCCCAATCGACGTGGTCCCAATCCTCGTTCTTCTTGAAGTGACCCTTGTTGGGGTCGGCCTTCATCTGGTTGATGAGCGTATCCCATTCCTCGCGGATTCCATCGACGTTGATCGAGTCCATCGCGTCGAAATCGGTGGTGTAAAAACGCGGTGTCAGAAGCGTGTTCTGAAGGGCCACGGCGGTTGCGGATTCACTGTCAACGACACCCTGGTTGTCGGCGGCCAGCGCCTCTTCCACGGTGGAGGCATCGGCGGAATGGCTCAGGTTCGTATCTTTCATGCCGAAATCTCCTTATTGCCTACCGCGAGGGGAGCTACTTGAGGCGTTCCCAGCGCTGTTTCCTCGGTCACTGCCACCTCGTCCGAGAACGAGAATTCGCACAGCTCCATGAACTCGAAATCACCCGTCATCCGGGTCCAGAGTTGCTCCAGCTTCGACGCACGAGTGATGCGGGCCATGCGTTCTTCGCGCACGACCTCACCGTAGGGGGCCATCACCGGCTCGCCCTGCACTTGCACCTCGTCGCCGGGGTTGATGGTTGCACCGTTCAAAAACTTTACGTGGGCGTGCAGGCTGTCGAAGCAGTGGCTGACCTCAACCTCGCAAGGCGCCATTTCGAAATCGCGTGTCAAAAGTCCCATGGTTTATTCCTCCAGCAGGCGTGCGAACGCCGCTTCATTGTCTGCGCCAAAGCCCACAAGTTCGGCCCGGAAATCGGTAAGATCATCGCGCAGGCCGATGCGGCCATCGGCAAATCGGACGACGCGGATGGGGTCTGAGGCCATCGCACCGACGGCGCCACGCTCGCGCTCCAACACACGGGAGACGCCGGCGATAAAGCCGCCCTCATCCTGGGCGAAGGTGGCGATGACGTTGCCATCAACATCCAGCACGCGGGCAGAGCCGTTGAGCTCTCCGTAGATGCGCACGAGGCGTTCGGTGACGATTGGCACCTCTTCAACGGTAGGGGCCGTCGCGCTGAGGGGACGGTCTGTGAGGCGCGCGTAGCTGACGATGATCAGCACGCAAACGCACAGGATGAACATGGCGCGCACCAGGACGACGGGCACCATCTCCTTGTCTCGTTCAACCAGCTTCTCTTCCGCAGGGGTGCGGTTGTAGATGCGAGCCTTGGCGGGGGTGAGGGTCATTGGTCGTTCTCCTCCTTCATTCCGCGGGTTGTGCGGCCATTCCAGGCGCGCGGGTGATCTGGATGTCAGGCTGGGACACAGCGGTCTGGGCTGCGTCGGCCAGGATTGCTGCAACCGCCTTGGCATCGGGGATGCAGCGCAGGGCAGGTTGCGGGTGCTTCAGCTTCCACGGGCGCACATGGGGCCAGGTCAGGACATAGCTGAAGCCCATGCCGCCCTCGGGGTTCATCTCTAGCGAGATGTTTCCGTGGCCGGACTTGCGCAGGGAAAGCTCTGCGTTGAGAACCTGCTTGAAGGGCAGGTTCAGGGTCATGGTCAGCGCGGCGCCAATGCGCATGGCGACACGCCTGTTGGTGATCGTGTAGACCGTCGCCTTTGCCTGGATCAGGGATACCAAAACCAGCAAGGCGCAGACGATCAGGCCAAGGACGAGGAAGAACGACGCCGTTGTGGCCGAGGCCAGCCACGTTTCCGTGGCGGCGCCGCCGATGGTGCGCCAGGCGAAGAGGAACACGAAGTACCCCGCGACCCACCACAGCGAGAGGGATTCCTGCGCCAGGGCCCACCAGGAAGGCTGCCCCTGCCAAAGGATTTCTTCACCCTCCGGCAGGTGCGCGGGCAGCCCACGGACCGGCTCGGTCTGGAAGTCGTCGTGGTCATGCGACATCGGTCGTTTCTCCTCTCAAAGTGCGTCGCCTGCCTGGTCTAGGGGCAGGTGTTTGGTCTTAAAGCAGCGGCTCGGCGCGCTTGTCGTCGGCATAAAGAATGCCTGCGCCGTAGTAGGCCGAGATCTTCTCTTCCTCGAGCTTGGTGATCTGCGCGTCGGACTTGGTCGTGGGAACGCCCGCAAAATGCTTGCCGTGGATCGCGTTGATCGTGACGCGCCGCCAGATCTGGCAGAAGTGGATCGGCACCAGCCGCGTGCCGCCGCCGTGGTCTGCGTCGAGCGTGATCTCAAGGTAGCGGACCAGCTGCTCGGGCACGTCGATCCACATGTCGGAAATGGTGCCGACTTCCTCGCCATCGCCCGCCACCACGGTCATGCCAAGGGGGTTCTTGCCCGCGCTGACGTGCATGTCTTCGCGCTTCTTCATCGGCTCGATCTTCACGTGGCCGTGGCCATCAAGCTCGGGCTCATCCCGGCGCGGGGTCCAGGCACCAGAGCCGATGCCAGCCAGCATCGGGTCACCCTTGGGATCGTAGGGAAAGCCATGAGAGACGGCACCCGCCTCCATCACGTCATCCAGATCGTGGCGATAGTGCGCCTCTTCGTTTTCGGCGGAGGGCACGGTCACATCGGCGCGACCATGGGGCATCAGGAAGGTCTTGGGATCAGGCACCGGGAACGGGCCCTGGTTCGGCGCGGCGGTGCCGTCGTCGTTCTCCAGCGGATAGCCTTCGCGCATGTTCTCGGTTTGCAGATAATAGATCAGCAGCGCGAAGAAGATCCAGAACAGCCAGATCGACAAGCTGGCGAGGTCGAAATTCCCGAAGAATGCATTTTCCATCTTTTGGGTCCTTTTAGGTAGGGAGGTCGGCGAGGCCGAGCTTCGCCCCCCCATCCGAAGTGGTGGTGGTCATCCGTGTTGGTGTGCGCACCAGCGGCCCAAGGGCCACAAGCGTCGCGAAGATCAGAAAGACTTCGAGGTGATAGACGACGGAATACCCCGTCGCCGCGTTCCCCAAAGCATCGCCAAGTTGTCCAGACGTGGCGAGGTGATTGACGCCATCGCGGACAGCACCGCCGATCGCGATGGAAAGGCCGGCCGCCGTCGCTTGCGCGGCACCCCAAGCGCCCAGGGCAAGCCCGCGGCCTGCCTTGTTGCTGGTCGGCATGGTCATGGCTGCCGTGAGGGTCGAGATCGAGAAAAGCCCGCCACCGAAACCGATCAGGCAAGCGCCGACGAAGAACAGCTCGCTTGATCCAAGCGGGTTCGAGAAGATCACGGCGCAAAATGCGATGACGCCCGCCAGAAGGCCCCGCGCGCCCATGCGCATCGGGTCCATCCCGCCCGCCAGCCACTTGGCGGCCATCGCAAACCCCACCAGCGCGCCTGCCGCCCACGTCGCCGTCAGCAGCGTGGTGGCAGAAACGGACAGCCCGAGGATTTCGCCGCCATAGGGCTCTAGCAGGACGTCTTGCATGTTGAACGCCATGGTGCCCAGGAAGACGACAACCAGCAGGCGGCCCGCGGTGCCACCGCTTGCGTAGTCGACCCAGGCCTCTTTGAAGGTCGGGCTGGCTTCCGCGCGCTGTTGCTTGGTCATTGGCTTGATGCGTTCCTGCTTCCAAAGCGCGGTCACGTTCAGCACAACGGTCAGCACGGCGCAGGTCTGGATGACCTGGATCAGCTCCAGCGGGGTGAACTCGTACAGGAACCAGCCAATCACAACGGCGCTGACGCCCATGCCGACAAGGAACATGACGTAAAGAAGCGCCACGACGCGGGGGCGTGTTTCATCGGTGGCGCGGTCGGCGGCCAGCGCGAGGCCTGCGGTCTGGGTCATGTGCATGCCGACACCGGTCATCACGAAGGCCAGCGCGGCCAGGATCTCACCGGCGAAAGGAATGTCGTAGCGGACCTGCGTGACTTCCCCGCCCAGGACCAGAAGGCAGGCGGGCATGATGGCGAGGCCGCCGAATTGCCAGAGGGTGCCGAACCACAGGTAGGGGATACGCTTCCAGCCGATTGCGGATTTGTAGGTGTCGGACTTGAAGCCCAGAAGCGCCCGGAACGGCGCGATCAGGACGGGCAGCGCGACCATGCAGGCCACGAGAAACGCGGGGACCTGAAGCTCCACGATCATCACGCGGTTCAGGGTGCCCAGAAGCAGGACGGCGGCCATGCCGACGGAGACCTGGAAGAGGGACAGGCGCAGCAGTTGGCCGAGGGGGAGATCCGGGCTGGCTGCATCTGCGAAGGGCAGATAGCGGATGGATATGCGCTTGAGAAGGCTCACGCGCGCACCTCCATACAAGCGGAGATATAGAAGCCCGATGTGACCTGCTCAAGCTTGAGCAGGGTACTAAGACATTGATTTTTATTTATTTCCTCAGAAATACGTTTTTGCGCATGGGGGATCATCACCGGCGAGCGGTCGCTGCGGGGGAACAATTTGCCCAAGGTAAAGAACGCCATCAGGAAGGGCGTGCGGGGGGCGACGGTGAAGACGATGTGGGGGCAACGCCCCGACAGGCCCGCCAGCGCGCGGCCCAGATCGGGCGCGGTGTAGTAGATCATCGAATCCATCGCCATGACGTGATCGAATTGGCCCAGATCATCGGCCAGCATATCGCCCGACAGGAACGTCACACGGTGCGCCAAATCCTCGGGCATCCGCTTGCGCGCGATGTCGATCAACTGAGGCGAGATGTCGATGGCCACGACCTCTGCGCCCCGTGCGGCGAGGATCTCACTCATCGCTCCGGTGCCGCAGCCGGCATCCAGCACGCGGCGACCCGTCAGATCATCGGGCAGGGCCCCCAACATCACGTCGCGCATCCGGTCGCGGCCCGCGCGCACGGTCGCGCGCACGCTTGATACCGGCGCGTCGGAGGTCAACCGCTCCCACGTCTTGGTCGCGGTGCGGTCGAAATAGGCCTCTACCCGGTTGCGGGTGGCGTCATATGTGGGGGTGCCCACCATTCAATCGAACCCCAGCAATTCAAAGATATCGCGGTCTTCGAGCGGCGCGGGGGCCAGCGGGTCGGTGCCCGCATAGAGCGTTTCGGCCAGGCGGATATATTCGGCGCGGCACTGCACGATGTCTTCTTCATCGGGCATTTCGAAGAGCGTCTTCTTCTTGAGGCGCGAGCGGCGGATGGCGTCCACGTCGGGCATATGGCCGATGCGCTTGAAGCCCACCACGTCGCAGTAGCGGTCCACCTCGTCCGTGTCCTTGGAGCGGTTGGCGACGCAACCGGCGAGGCGCACGTTGTAGTTCTTGGACTTGGCTTGCACGGCGGCGATGATGCGGTTCATCGCGTAGATGCTGTCGAAGTCATTGGCCGTTACGATCAGCGCGCGGTCGGCGTGTTGCAGCGGCGCGGCAAAGCCACCGCAGACGACATCGCCCAGCACGTCGAAGAGAACGACATCTGTGTCTTCCAGAAGGTGGTGCTGTTTCAGCAGTTTGACCGTTTGGCCGACCACATAGCCGCCGCAGCCGGTGCCAGCGGGCGGGCCACCGGCCTCGATGCACTGCACGCCGTTGTAGCCTTGTGTGACGAAATCCTCGGGCCGCAGTTCCTCGGCGTGGAAATCAACGCTCTTGAGGATGTCGATCACCGTGGGCTGGAGCATGCCCGTCAGCGTGAAGGTGCTGTCGTGCTTGGGATCACAGCCGATTTGCAGGACCTTCTTGCCAAGCTTGGAGAACGCGGCGGAGAGGTTCGACGAGGTCGTCGATTTGCCGATCCCGCCCTTGCCGTAGACGGCGAACACCTTCGCGCCTTCAATCTTCATGTCGTCGGACTGATGCACCTGCAACGATCCTTCGCCGTCCTGACCGCGCAGGATCGGCGGGGATTTGAGGCCGCGCGCCTCCAGCCCTGCGGCTTCGCGCATCGCGGCGCGCGCGGCGGGGGGGTTCTTGTCATCCAGCATCGTCGTTCTCCTATTCCGCAGCCACGTTGAGGCCCTCGAGGGTATCCTCGAGTTCATCTGCACCGGCCTGAAGTGCGGCGAGCGTAGCCTCATCGGGGTGCCAGTAATTCCGTTCGTGCGCTTCCAGCAGACGGTTCGCCATCCGTGCAGAAGCTTGGGGGTTCAGTTCCGCCAAGCGGCGGCGCATGTCGTCATCAAGCACGAAAGTTTCAGACAGGCGCTGATAGACCCAAGGGTCGACCTGGCCCGTGGTGGCGGACCACCCCAGCGTGTTGGTCACTTGCGCCTCGATCTGACGCACGCCCTCGTGGCCGTGCTTGAGCAGCCCTTCGAACCACTTGGGATTGAGCGAGCGGGAGCGTGTTTCCAGCGCGACCTGATCTTGCAGGGTGCGCACCTTGCCATCGCCACGGGTCTGGTCGCCGATGAACACGGGCGTCTCAACGCCGCCCTTGGCGCGCTTCACGGCGCGGGAAATACCGCCCAACGTGTCGAAGTAGTGGTCGACAGTCGTGACGCCCAGTTCGACCGATTCAAGGTTCTGGTAGGCCAGATCCACGTCCTTCAGGGCGCTTTGCAGCATGCCCGCGTTCTTGTGCGCCTTACCGTCCACCCCATAGGCGAAGGATTTGCGCGCCTGGTAGGCGTCTGCCAGCTCATCCTCATCATCCCAGGCGCCGCTATCGACCAGCGCGTTGACGTTGGACCCATAGGCCCCTTCGGCATTGGAGAAGACGCGCAGGGCAGCTTCTTCCATCGGAACGCCCATCTTCTCGGCATAATCGAGGGCGTGGGCCCGGACGAAGTTATGCTCGGACGGCTCGTCGGCAGTGGCGGCCTTATACGCGGCCTCGGCCAGCATCCGGGTTTGCAGCGGCAGGAGATCGCGGAAGATACCCGAGAGCGTCATCACCACGTCGATGCGCGGCCGCCCCAGCGTTTCCAGCGGGATCAGTTCCGCACCGCAGAGGCGGCCATAGCTGTCAAACCGGGGTTTTGCGCCCATCAGCGCGAGGGCTTGGGAAATCGGCCCGCCGTCGGATTTGATGTTGTCCGAGCCCCAAAGCACCAGGGCTATGGAGTGGGGGAAGCCCTCGGCCGCCTCGATCAGCTTGTCGGCCTGGCGCGCGCCGTCTTGCAGGGCAAAGGCAGTGGGCATGCGGTAGGGGTCAAAGGCATGGATATTGCGGCCCGTCGGCAGGACTTCGGGGGACCGGATAAGGTCGCCACCGGGCACGGGTTCGATGTAATGGGCGGAAAGCGCGCGCATCAAGCCGGTCAGTTCGGTCTGCTGACGCAGGAGGTATTCGATCTCGGCGCGCTTCTCGGTGTCTGTCACGTCGATGACGCGCATGTGTTCCTGGAGTTCGGATTCGGACATGCCGCGCCCGACGACGTGGAGGCCATCGGGGATCAGCGCATCTTCGGTTTCAAGAAGCGTCAACCAAAGGGTGTCTGGGTCCGTATCGGTGAGATCCACGGCCTCGGCCTGGGTGGTGATCAGCGCGGCCATCTCGGCCCGCTCATGGGCATCGGGGGCCATGGCGCGCCAGCGGGTGAGGCTGTCCTTCAGGTCCGACAGGCCTTTGTAGAGGCCGCTTGCCGCCAGCGGCGGGGTCAGGTGGGTGATCGTCACGGCGCCAGAGCGGCGTTTGGCCAGCGTCGCCTCGGACGGGTTGTTGGAGGCATAGAGGTAGACGTTCGGCACCTCACCGATCAGGCGGTCGGGCCAGTCGTGTGCGCCCATGCCGCTTTGCTTGCCGGGCATGAACTCCAACGCGCCATGCATGCCGAAATGCAGGATGACATCGGATTGGAACGTGTTGCGCAGCCACATGTAGAACTGCACGAAGGCATGGGTCGGGGCGAAGCCATGCTCGAAGAGAAGGCGCATCGGGTCGCCTTCATAGCCGAAGGTGGGCTGCACGCCGACGAAGACGTTGCCGAACTGCGCGCCCAAGATGAAGACGCCGTTGCCGTCGGATTGGATCTTTCCGGGCGCGGGGCCCCAGACGGCCTCGATCGCGGCCAACTGGGGCGTGTTGCGCACGATGGTGTCGGCATCGACGTGGGCCGCGACGTTGGCTTGCTGACCGTATTGCTTGGCGTTGCCGTGCAGGATCGCGTGGCGCAGGTCGTCGACGGTGGCGGGCGGCGTGATATCGTAGCCGTCCTCTTTCATCTTGTGCAGCGTGTTGTGCAGGCTCTCGAAGACACTGAGGTAAGCTGCCGTGCCGACGGCGCCCGCATTGGGCGGGAAGCCGAAAAGCACCACCGATACCTTCTTGTCCGCATTGGCCTTGCGCCGCAGGGTGGCCATGCGCAGCGTCTTCTCGGTCAGGCTTTCGATCCGCTCAAGGCAAGGTGCCATGGCCTTTGTGTCCGAGGAGCGGCGGCAATTCAGCGAACAGCCGTGGCACCCGTCGGGGCCGTGACGACCGCCAAAAACGGTGGGGTTGGTGGCACCGTCGATCTCGGGCAGGGCCACAAGGATCGTGGTTTCGACCGGGCCGAGCCCTCCGGCACTTTCGGCCCATTGGCCGAGGGTCTGAAACTCGATCGGGTGGGCCGCGATATAGGGCACGTCGAGGTCCATCAGCGTCGTCACCGCCGCCTCACTATCGTTATAGGCGGGGCCGCCGACCAGGCTGAAACCGGTCAGAGAGACCAGCGCGTCGATGCGGTCGTCGGTGAAGTAGGCACTTATCGCAGGACGGCCATCGAGGCCGCCGGCAAAGGCGGGAATGACGGCGATGTTACGCGCCTGCATGGCGCGGATGACGCCATCATAATGCGCGGCGTCAGAGGCCAGCACGTAAGAGCGCATCATCAAAAGGCCGACCGTCGCAACCGGATTGGTTGGGTTTGGCAGATCCGCGACATCGGTGGTGATGTGGTGTCCGGGTAGATCGGGGTGATAAAGACCGACTTCCGGGTAATCGATGGGTGCGGCGGCTTTGGCGCCCTTGAGGGCGGCATCGTGGGCGTAGGTGCCGATGAGGAAACGGATCATCTGCTCCACGTTATCGTCGGAGCCACCCAGCCAGTATTGCATCGTCAGGAACCAGGCGCGCAGGTCCTGGGCCTTGCCGGGAAGGAACTTCAGGATCTTCGGCAAGCGGCGCAGCATCTTCATCTGCTTTTCGCCGGAATTGACCGACGGCTCCTTGGAGCCGCGCAGCTTCTTCATCAGCTTCATCGCGCCCGAGGTGGGCTTGGACATATCCAGGTCACCCATCTTGGTAAGGGCGACGACCTCCTTGGCCGAGATAATGTTGACCATCGCGTCACAGCCCTCGCGGCGGGCCTCCAGCGCGGGGCGGATAGCGGTGATGTGCTCGTCAATAAACAACAGGTTCGAGACGATGATATCGCCGTGCTTTACGGCCAGCTTCGCCTCTTCCAGCGCTTGCGCGTTCTCGCCCCATTCGGCGGCGGCGTGGATGGAGATGTTGAGGCCGGGGAATTCCCTCGTCAGTCGTTCAGACACACGGGCAGCGGGGCCCGCGACGTGGTTGTCCATCGTGATGATGACGAACCGGTAGCCCGGGATATGATCACCATCACCGCGCATAATGGGCCTTGGCCTCATAAAGGGTATCAAGCGAGATCTCTTGCAGGCCCTGCTCCGTCGCGAACTTCTCGGTATTCCGCCGCGCCTTGCCGCGCACGAAGAACGGAATCTTCTTCAACTCCCGCTCTGCATCGGCGAGCCAGACCATGACATCCGAGCCTGAGGATTGAGCCTCCGTCTGAGCCTGAGACGCGACCTCCTCGTTCCCCGTTCCGGAAATATCCCGGGGGGTCTGGGGGGCTGGCCCCCCATGTGTAACCGCGGTCTGGGGGGCTGGCCCCCCATTTTCCGAGGGTTTCGGCGCGTGCCCGCCGTGGTGGCTTGGCCCGGCCTCATCATGAAACTCGAAATCCTCCCGAAACATCGCCAGCAGGTGCTCTTCAAGTCCCATCACCAGCGGGTGGATCCAGGTATCGAAAATGACGTTCGCGCCTTCCCAGCCCATCTGGGGGGAGTAGCGCGCCGGAAAATCCTGCACGTGGACCGGCGCAGAGATCACGGCGCAGGGGATGCCAAGGCGCTTGCCGATGTGACGTTCCATCTGGGTGCCGAGGATCATCTCGGGCGAGGCATCCTCGATGGCCTTTTCGACCTCCAGATAGTCGTCGGTGATCAGAGGGGTGACGCCAAAATCTTTCGCAAGATCCCGGATGGAGCGGGCGAATTCGCGATTGTAGCAACCCAGCCCCACGACCTCGAACCCCATCTCATCGCGGGCGATGCGGGCGGCGGCCTTCACGTGCGTCGCGTCACCAAACAGGAACACGCGCTTGCCGGTCAAATAGGTGCTATCGACGGACTTGGACCACCAAGGCTGGCGCAGGCGGGAGAGGTCTTTGCGAGGCTCTACACCACAGATTTGAGCCACTTCCGCGATGAATTCGTGCGTGGCGGCGACGCCGATGGGTACGGTCTTGGTGTAGGGCTGGCCACAGGTGCGTTCCAGGTGGCGGGCGGCGGTTTCTGCATGTTCGGGGTACATCAGGATATTGGCGTGGGCGGCGCCCAGCTGCGTGATGTCCATGGGTGTGGCGTCGAAGGGCGCCACGACGTTCACGCCGATCCCCATCTCGTAGAGGAGGCCTTTGATTTCTTCGATGTCGTCGCGGTGGCGGAAGCCCAGGGCGAGGGGGCCGAGGATATTGACCGTGACCTCGGGCGTACGGTCCATCGGGCGGGCGAGGGCTTTTACTATCTGGTAGAACGTCTCGTCCGAGCCGAAGTTTTCCTTACGCTGGTAAGAGGGCAGTTCCAGCGGGATGACCGGGACGGGGATGTCCATCGTCTCGGCCAGGCCCCCGGGGTCGTCCTGGATCAGCTCGGCGGTGCAGGACGCGCCGACGATGATCGCTTGCGGCTTGAAGCGGTCATAGGCGTCCTGGCAGGTTTGCTTGAAGATGCCGGCGGTATCCTCACCCAGGTCACGGCCTTCGAAGGTCGTGTAGGTGACGGGGGGGCGGTGGTCGCGCCGCTCGATCATGGTGAACAGCAGGTCCGCATAGGTGTCGCCCTGGGGGGCGTGCAGGACGTAGTGCAGGCCGCGCATAGCGGTCGCGACGCGCATGGCGCCGACGTGGGGCGGGCCCTCATATGTCCAGACGGTGAGCTTCATGAACGGCTCTTCCGAAGGAAGATGCCGCGCGCGAGGCAGCGTGTTTCGCAGAAACGCGCGTTCGCGCCCATTGGCCATTCCGGGTGCAACTTCATTCGGCGGCCTCCAGCTTCAGGAGGGCACGGCGGCGGATGGGGCGGGAGAAGAGACCTGCGAGGTCGCCTGCCTGCTCGTAGAAATGCACCGGCGTGAAGACCAGTTCGATGGCCCATTTCGTGGTGAGGCCTTCTGCCTCCAGCGGGTTAGCGAGGCCGAGGCCGCAAACGGTGAGGTCCGGGCGCGCGGCACGGACGCGGTCGAGTTGCTTGTCGACGTCCTGGCCTTCGGAGATCGTGGGGCCTGCAGGCATAAGGTCGAGGTCGGGACCGACGAGGCCCTTGTGGATGAAGGGCTGGCCCACCTCGATCGCTTCCATGCCACATTCACGGGTGAGGAAGCGAGCCAGGGGAATTTCCAGCTGACTGTCGGGCATGAAGAAGATCGTCTTGCCTTGCAGCGCGGCGGAGGCATTGGCGATGGCCTTGCGGGCCCGGGCGCGGGGGGCTGCGGTGACGCGGTCAAACGTCTCATCATCGACGCCAAATTCATCAGCGATGGCGCGCAGCCAAAGGGTCGTGCCTTCTTCGCCAAAGGGGAAAGGCGCGCTGATCATCGTGGCGCCGCGCCGCGTCAGGGCGGCGGCGGTGTCACCAAGGAACGGCTGGAGGCAGGCAAAGACGGTGTTGGGGCCGACGCCGGGGGTGTCCGACGCGCGCGGCGCAGGCAGGACGCGGATCGGGCCGATGCCCATTTGCGTCAACAGGGAAACGGCCTGATCCTCCACCACATCCGGCAGTGCACCTACAAGCATCAACTCGCGCTGATCGATGGAAGGCAGGACGGGGACCATGGAGGCCAGGCATGCGTCTTCGCCTTGGGTGAACGTCGTCTCGATGCCGGAGCCGGAGTAGTTCAGCACCCGGACGTGGGGGGCATGTTCAACGGTGAGGCGTTCGGCGGCGCGGGTGAGATCCAGCTTGATAACCTCGGACGGGCAGGACCCGACGAGAAACAGCTGCTTGATGTCGGGTCGACGCGACAGAAGACGGGCGACTTCGCGGTCCAGCTCTTCATGGGCGTCAGCCATGCCGGCAAGATCGGTTTCCTCAAGGATCGCAGTGCCGAAGCGCGGTTCGGCAAAGATCATCACGCCGGCGGCCGATTGCAGAAGGTGGGCGCAGGTGCGCGAGCCAATCACAAGGAAGAAGGCGTCCTGCATCTTACGATGCAACCAGATGATGCCGGTGAGGCCGCAGAAAACCTCTCGCTGGCCACGCTCTTTCAGAACGGGGGTGTCGCGGCAGGTGCCCGAGGGGATGCCGGCGGGGGTGTTCATGCCGTGGCCCCCAGTCTTGCCTGGCGCAGCTTCCACAGGAACTGCGCTGCGTTGATGACGTAGGCGGCATAGGCCGCCAGGGCGATCGACATTTGTGTCGCCGTGGGCCAACCGTTGAGCAGCGCCCAGACGTAGGTGAGATGCAGAGCGATCACGAGGAAGGACACGACATCTTCCCAGAAGAAGGCAGGGGCGAACAGCCATTGGCCGAACACAACCTTTTCCCAGATCGCCCCGGTCACCATGATCGTCAGCAGAATGGCGGTCTTCAGGATGATCGAAACCGTCGCGGCCTCATACCCCAGGCCCGACACAAGATAGCGGATCACCAGCGCCAGAGAGACCAGAAATACCAGGAACTGAACCGGGGCAAGGACGCCTTGAACCAAGGTCCAGACCGTCGCATCACGCCGAGCGCGTTCTTCTGGTGTATAGAGCTGCGAGCTGTCCAGCACGGTCATGGTGTCGGTCGTCATGGGATATCGATTCCTCCAGGCCCTCCCTCGAAATTAGGTCTCCTTTGGTCAGAGTGTCAATCTAAACTTACACATTCTTCCAGGTGAACCCGCATCGACGCTTAACCCTTCGGACATCACTTTTCTCTTTGTTTACTTGGGTTTTTGCTTATCTAATGATATGCAACAGGTACTAGCAGAGGTTGAGATTGTCGAAAGTGTCTAATTTCTTTGACATTTGCAGTGAGACTCAGCGAGATATAGACATCACCACAGCTTTCATTGCGTAGACGCCGCGCACCGCAAGCAAAGGTAAGGGTATTGGCAGCACGATGGCCGACGACAGCAGAACTTTCGCGCAAGATCGGACCATTTTGGCCGATCACGACGTGACTGAGCTTGCCAAGCTGGCGCTTCAGCGCTTGGCGCGTCCCGGCGGGGCACGACCGGTTAAGTCAAAGGGGCTTGCCGAACGGTTGGATGACCTGTGCGATGCCTACTTGTCGGATCGCAATGAAGATCGGCACCAGATCATCCACCAGATGCGTGCGGATGGGATCAGCACAGTCGAGATCATCGATCACGTCATCCCCGCCGCTGCCGCGGTGTTGGGCCAGCGCTGGACGGACAACGCAATAAGCTTCGTCGATGTCACGATTGGCACGGCGCGCTTGCAGGAAGCGGTACGCGCCCTGATCGCCCACGGGTTGTCTTCGACGGGAACGTACTTAGATAACGTTAAGAACTCTGCGGGCCCTGATCGGGTCCATACGCCACGGGTACTACTGGTGATCCCGCGGCCCGAGCATCACACGTTGGGTGCTTTCGTGGCCGCAGATCAGTTTCGGCGCTTCGGCTATGCGGTCGACATCGCCGTGGACCAGCACCCGAAAGAAGTCGCGGTGACCCTGCGGGATCGGCGATACAGCATGATTGGAATATCGATTGCAGGCCGGAGAACACTTGCATCATCAAGAGAATTGGTGGACATAATTCGCGCTACCGTGACCCGCGTCACGCCAATCGTTCTTGGCGGTTCCTTGTTGGACACAGACCAGGACTTGAAAATGGCAACGGGCGTCGATCACGTGGCAAGAACGGTACGGGACGCGTTAGAGATATGTGGTTTGAGCATTGTGGAGTTAGACCCTCCTTCAAAGTCGGTGGCAGACCACTTATGAAATTATTGAACGATCTGTGACGGAGAACATGTTCTTATGAACACGCGCGGAACAGGTTTTTGGGATACGCCCTCGGCCTCCCCGATTGGGCCCGAGCACTTCAACGAGATTGTGACCACGGCTGCGGATCTGGCGATTGTGCTGGATACGTCCGGCACGGTGCATTCAGTGGTAACCAACCCACTCAACCCCACCCTGGGGCAGCTTGACCATTGGAAAGACCACGACATTCGCGAATTTCTGACGGTCGAAAGTCAGCCCAAGATTGATGCGCAGTTGTCGGCTTATCGCGATGGGCAGCAAACAAAGGCAGACGCGATCGAGGTCAATCATTCGGACAATTCCGATTGGGAATTCCCGATCCGCTACACGCTGCACAAGACGGGCGACGACAACATCATCCTGATGCTTGGCCGCGATCTGCGCCCGATTGCGGAATTGCAGCATCGCCTTGTGAAGGCGCAGCTGGCGCTGGAGAAAGACTACGAATCCCACCGAGATTATGAGACGCGTTATCGCGTCATCATGGAGGCCGCCCGCGATGCCTTTGTGCTGGTGGACGTGGCCTCGGGGCGGATCGTCGATATCAACGGGCTTGGCGCAAAGATCCTGGGGGCCAGCGCCGATGCGCTGACCGGCTCGGCGTTCACGCAGGAATTCGAAAGCCGCCGCCGGGGCGAGTTCATCGAAGGTCTTGTGGCCGCTGCCGCCGATGGCGCCTCGCGGGTCGTGTCCGTCACGTCGCGCCGCACGAAAACGGACGTCGTGCTGTATCCGGTGGTGTTCCGCGCCGCCGGAGATCGCACGCTCTTGTGCCGGATCGAGACCGCCGGAACCACAGAAACCGTCGCGGTCGAGCTGACCCAGGTTCTGTCCGCCCTCTACCGCGACGGGGCCGACGCGATTGTGTTCACCGACATGGCCGGTGTCATCCGTTCCGCCAATGATGCGTTTCTCAGCCTTTGTGATGCGGGGCAGTTGACGGATATTCGGGGCAAGTCGCTTGGCGAATTCCTGTCGCGCGGCTCGGTAGACTTGAAGGTCATGATCGATAGCGCCACGCGCAATAAGAAGATGCGCCTTTATTCGACCCGCCTTGAAGGCGCGTTTGGGTCAGAGCTTTCGGTCGAGATGTCGGCAACGCACCTTAGCACCGGCGACACGACGGGGTTCGCCTTTATCGTGCGCGACACCAGCCGCATCGAGGTGGTGCGCGAGCCAACAACTGCCACGCCTTCGGCCATGTCCGATGATGCGATGCGCGATGTGATGGATCTTGTCGGCTCGGCGCCACTGAAGGACATCGTTTCGGCCACAACGGATGTGGTGGAGAAGATGTGCATCGAGACCGCCGTGGAGCTGACAGACAACAACCGTGTCGCCGCCGCCGAGATGCTGGGCCTTTCGCGCCAGTCGCTGTACGTGAAGTTGCGCAAATACGGATTGCTGGCGAAGAACGACCCCACGACACCCAACTAAAGCGTCAACTTGAGTTTACACTTGCCGACTCGCGAAGTGTCAGCCTAAGCTGACACCATGAGTGTAACGACCGACCTCACACATTCTGAACCTGAGTCTCGGGCAAGCCCCCTGCGCCGGTTGCCGGAGCCGCGTGCCGTCCTGACGCTGCTGAAGCCGATCACCTGGTTTCCGCCGATGTGGGCCTATGCCTGCGGCGTCGTCTCGGCTGGCGTGTCCTTGTCGGGCAATTGGGTCTTGCTGGTTTTGGGTGTGATCCTTGCGGGTCCCATCGTCTGCGGCATGAGCCAGGCGGCCAACGATTGGTGCGACCGCCACGTGGACGCGATCAACGAGCCCGACCGCCCCATTCCCTCGGGCCGCATTCCGGGCCGTTGGGGCCTGTGGATCGCCCTTGCGATGTCGGTCTTCGCCGCGATGGTTGGCCTGGCGCTTGGCCCCTGGGGCTTTGGCGCAACGCTGGTCGCGATTGCAGCGGCCTGGGCCTATTCGGTTGAGCCGATCCGCATGAAACGCTCGGGCTGGTGGGGGCCGGGTCTGGTGGGGCTGTCGTATGAAAGCCTGCCTTGGTTCACCGGTGCCGCCGTCCTCACGGCAGGCGCGCCGTCCTGGCCCGTGGTCATCGTCGCGCTGCTTTATGGCATCGGTGCCCATGGGATCATGACGCTCAATGATTTTAAAGCATTGGAGGGAGATCGCCAGATGGGCGTTAACTCCCTCCCCGTTACGCTCGGTCCTGAACGTGCGGCGAAGCTGGCCTGCATTGTCATGGTTGTACCGCAGATCGTTGTCATTGGCCTTCTAGTCTACTGGAACGTCCCCTTCTACGCTCTGGCCATCGGGGTCAGCCTTGCGCTGCAACTGGCCGCGATGCGCGTGATGCTGCGCGACCCCAAGGCGAAAGCGCCTTGGTATAACGGCACAGGCGTCATGCTGTATGTGCTTGGCATGATGGTCACGGCCGTCGCCATCCGGGGGCTGACATGACCCCCGCAACGCACCTTGGATGGGGCGGCATCGTTCGGCTTTGCCTCGCCAACATGGCCATCGGCGGCCTCGCCGCGCTGCCTGTGAACCTGTTCAACCGCCTCATGACCGTGGAACTTGCCTGGCCCGCTATCCTGCCCGGCCTGCTGGTCGCGCTGCATTATGGGGTGCAGATGACGCGGCCTTACTGGGGCCACCGCTCGGATGCGAAAGGCGGGCGCACGCCGTTCATTCTAGGCGGAGTTGCCGTTGTGGGCGCCGGGCTGATCGGTGTGGCTTACGGGATCGCCTATGTGGACAACAGCACTGCCGCGCTGGCGATCTGGATCGTGTCCTATGCCGCGATCGGCCTTGGGATAGGCGCGGCGGGCACGTCGTTCCTTGCGCTTCTGGCGACCGCCGCATCGGATGAGCGTAAGGGCGCTGCGGCCACCATCGCGTGGTTGGCGCTGATCATCGGGGCCATCGCCGCCTCCGTCGGGACCGGCATCGCGCTGGAGCCCTATTCACCGGGCCGTCTGCTGCCGGTTGTGGCCGCCGTCGCCATCATCACCTTCCTGATCGCGGCCCTCGGCACCTGGCGCGTCGAAGCGCGCCTTGGCGCGGTCCCTGCCCCGTCGCAACACGCCCTTGGCCCCGCGCTTGCCGCGACCTGGGCCGACCCCGCCGCGCGGGCGTTTACCGGCTTCGTGTTCCTCTCCATCCTTGCGTTCTACCTGTCTGAATTGGTGTTGGAGCCCTTCGCGGGCCACGTCCACGGCCTGCCCCCCGAGGATTCCACCAAGCTTTCCGGCGCCAAGGACGGCGCCTCGTTGGTTGGCATGCTTGCCGCTGGTGCGCTGTCGACCCTGCGCATCGGATCGCTGCGCGCCTGGGCCGTGATCGGCTGCCTGATCTCTGCTGCGGGCCTTGTGGGCCTTGGCATGGGGCTTGCCCTGATCCCCTTCACCGTCGTGCTTGGCGTCGGCAACGGATTGTTCGTCGTGGGCGCCATCGGATCGATGATGCGCCTTGCTGCCGCTGACAAAGGCGCTGCCGGCACCCGGATGGGCGTCTTCGGCGCGGCACAGGCCATCGCTGCGGGCCTTGCCGGCCTGATCGCCACCGGCATCCTTGATATCGCCCGCCTCGCCCTGCCGATGGAGGCCGCTTACGGCACCGTCTTCGGGCTTGAGGCGATCCTGTTCGTCGCCGCCGCGCTTGTCGCCGGGCGGCTTCTTCACACGCGGGCTAGCCAACCCACACTGCAACCGGGAGAATGACCATGAAATATGATGTTGTTGTTGTGGGCGGCGGCCCCTCTGGCGCCACCGCTGCCGAGGATCTGGCGCGATCCGGCCACAAAGTCGCGCTGATCGACCGGGCGGGCCGTATCAAGCCCTGCGGCGGCGCGATCCCGCCGCGCCTGATTGCGGATTTCAACATCCCCGATAGTCAGATCGTCGCCAAGATTACTACAGCGCGGATGATTTCCCCCACCCAGCGCAAGGTGGATATCCCGATCGAGAACGGCTTCGTCGGCATGGTCGACCGCGAGCATTTCGATGAGTTCCTGCGTGTGCGCGCCTGTGAGGCCGGGGCCGAGCGGCATACCGGGACCTACACGAAAATCACCCGCGACCGCGACGGCACCCATGTCCACTACCGCGACAAGACCACTGGGGACGCTGTCGTGCTGGACACCAAGATGGTGATCGGCGCCGATGGCGCGCGGTCCAACGTCGCCAAGCAAGAGATCAAGAACGGCGACAAGGTGCCCTATGTGATCGCCTACCATGAGATCATCGAGAGCCCTGCCGCGACGGAAACCTACGACCCCATGCGCTGCGACGTGATCTATGACGGCAAGATCAGCCCCGATTTCTATGGCTGGGTCTTCCCCCATGGGAAATCTGCCAGTGTCGGCATGGGCAGCATGATCAAGGATGTGGACCTGAAAGAGGCAACCGCCGCCCTGCGCGCGGCCTCTGGTCTGACTGACTGCAAGACGATCCGCAAGGAAGGCGCGCCCATTCCGCTCAAGCCTTTGGATCAGTGGGATAACGGCCGCGATGTGGTGCTGGCCGGTGATGCCGCTGGCGTGGTTGCGCCGTCTTCCGGTGAGGGGATTTACTACGCCATGGTCGGCGGCCGCGTGGCCGCCACGGCGGCGGCGGCGAAGCTGCAATCGGGCATGATCAAGGACCTGCAACTGGCCCGCAAACTGTTCATGAAAGAGCACAAATCGGTCTTCAAGGTCCTGGGCGCGATGCAGAACGCTTATTATCGCAGCGACGAGCGACGCGAGCGGTTTGTCAGCTTGTGCCACGACATCGACGTGCAAAAGTTGACGTTCGAGGCTTATATGAACAAGTCACTGGTCAAGGCGCGCCCGATGGCGCACATCAAGATCGGAATCAAGAACGTCTCGCACCTTCTGGGCCTGGTGCAACCGACACGCGTATAGAGAATTTGGCGTATGATCATTCACATTCCCACCTGGGTCGACGGGACCCTGCAACCTGTGGAGAAGCTGGAGGCGCATCAGCGCGGCCTTCGCCACAAGGCGATCTCTGTGTTCATCCTGCGCGACGGCGATGTGCTGCTGCAACGGCGGGCCTTGGAAAAATATCATACCCCCGGTTTGTGGGCGAACACTTGCTGCACGCATCCTCAATGGAATGAAGCGGGCATCGATTGCGCCGTGCGCAGGCTGGATGAGGAACTGGGGATCACGGACGTGCCCCTGACGTATCGCGATACCGTGGAATACCGCGCCGATGTGGGCGGCGGCCTGATCGAACATGAAGTTGTGGATATCTTTGTGGGCGAAATGCCCGCCGGGGTTGAGCCGGTGCTGAACCCGGAGGAGGTCATGGACACAATCTGGCGGCCTCTTGAGGGGCTGGCGGAAGAGGTTCTGCGCGCGCCCAACACCTTCACGCCATGGCTTCAGATCTACCTTCACGACCACGCCGCAGCGATTTTCGAAAGCGTCTGATCTCGGTCAATTGCTGCAACCTCCCATCACCTAGAATGAAGTTGGTCTTTGGAGGAGGAAGCTAGTCATGCGCATTCTTGCCGCCGTGTTGTTGATGCTCGGCCTGTTCACCCCGGTCGCACAGGCGCAAAACTATATGGGTGAATACTATGCCTATATCGGGCCATCGGATCACTGGAATAGCCAGGGCGTGAGGCTTGGGGATTTCGGGGCCATCCTGCAGCAGGATCGGGCCAATTTTCACCGGTTCGGGATCAGGGATCAGTTTGACTCCGCCGACCCTTTCTTCGGCACCCTGTCGGCGCGGTCGCGCATTCCGACGATCTGGCAGGTGCGCCCGGGGTCAGAATACGTGGTCAACCGCGTCTTGTCCGGGCACGAGCAATACCTGCGGGTCGAGGTCTTCGGCACGGGCGGCATCCCCACACGGATTTTCGTTTCCGAAGGCGCGGGTTAGGCCCGCGCAGTCAGAACCTCAACGCCCAGGGCCTCCAGCGCCTGATGCGCGATGTCCTGGGCGGTCAGGCCCGCATCGGCGTACATGTCGGCGGGGCTTGCCTGGTCGATGAACCGATCCGGCAGATGAAGGCACCGCACGGCGCAGCGGCCATCCAACTGGCCCGAAGCCGCCAGGTGGTGCAGAACCATGCCCCCGAAGCCAAGCATCGCGCCTTGTTCTACCGTAATCAGGACGGAGTGATCGTTTATCAACCGATCAATCAGCGCGGTATCCAGCGGTTTGGCAAAGCGAGCGTCGGCCACGGTGACAGAAAGGCCGCGGGCCTCCAACGCGGTCGCGGCGTCTTTCGCTTCTTCCAGATGCGCGCCGAAGGACAGAAGGGCCACTTCGCGCCCCTCTTGAATGATCCGGCCTTTGCCGATCTCCAGCACCTCCCCGCTTTCAGGCATCTCCACGCCCGTGCCTTCGCCGCGCGGATAGCGCAGGGCGATTGGGCCGCTGTCATGGGCGGCGGCGGTGGCCATCATGTGCACAAGCTCGGCCTCATCAGCGCAGGCCATGACGGTCATGTTCGGCAGCCCGCAAAGATAGCTGACGTCAAACGCGCCCGCGTGGGTCGGGCCATCAGCCCCCACAAGGCCCGCGCGATCGATCATGAAGCGGACGGGCAGATTTTGCAGGGCGACATCGTGGACGATCTGATCATAGCCCCGTTGCAGGAAGCTGGAGTAGATCGCGCAGAACGGTTTCAGACCCCCCGCCGCCATCCCGGCGCTGAACGTCACGGCGTGCTGTTCGGCGATGCCGACGTCGAAGACGCGCTTGGGCATGGCCTTTTGCAGCGTCGCAATGCCGGTGCCGCCGGGCATCGCAGCGGTGACGCCGACGATGCGGTTATCCTGCTCTGCCATGCTAAGTAGGGTCTTTCCAAACACACCCGTATAGCTTGGCGCGTTGGGGGCGGACTTGGCTTGGACGCCGGTTGCGACGTCAAACTTGGCGACGCCGTGATAGCAATCATCCGACAGTTCCGCCGGGCTGTAGCCCTTCCCCTTCACGGTCACGGCGTGGATCAGAACGGGACCCGTCGCGCGGGCCTTGGCCGCGCGCAGGGTGGTCAGCAGCTCGTCCATGTTATGGCCGTCGATCGGGCCGATATAGGTGAAGCCCAAATGCTCGAACAAGGTGGCAGAGGGTTGGTGGCCTGTCACAAGTTCCCGCGCACGATCGGCCCCGTGGCGAAGCGGTTCGGGCAGGTGAGAGGCGACACCATCGGCGATCTCCTTGAGGGTCGCGAGGGGGGATTTGGACGACAGGTTCGACAGATACGTCGACATGGCACCGACCGGGGGCGCGATGGACATCTCGTTATCGTTGAGGATCACAAAAAGCCGCGCGCCTAAATCACCCGCGTTGTTGAGCGCCTCATAGGCCATGCCAGCGCTGATGGAGCCGTCACCGATCACCGCGATGCCATCCCCCGTCGCCTCGCCCAGATCACGGGCGGCGGCAAAGCCGAGGGCGGCCGAGATGGAGGTAGAGGAATGCGCCGCGCCGAAGGGATCGTACTCGGACTCGGCGCGTTTGGTGAACCCGCTTAGGCCGTCTTTCTGGCGCAGGGTCCGGATGCGATCGCGGCGCCCGGTCAGGACCTTGTGGGGGTAACACTGGTGGCCGACATCCCAGACCAGCTTGTCATAGGGCGTGTTGAAGACCGCGTGGATCGCGACGGACAGCTCTACCACCCCCAGCGAGGATCCAAGGTGGCCGCCGGTTTCCGACACGGCGGAAATCACCTCGGCGCGCAGCTCATCGGCGCATTGCGCCAGATCCGCGTCGGACATGCGGCGCAGGTCGGAGGGATAGGTCACTTGATCGAGAATGGGGGTGTGCGGGCGGTCCATTGGGGCGTTCCTTTTGGCTCGAACACGCACGATAGACTATGAAAGCGGTGTTCATGGCAGTGCCGGAGGGGTCTGAAGCCCCCGGAAAAAGAAAGCGGCGGCGAAGGGGTGCCCCTCGCCGCCAGCGGTGTTATTCGGCTGCTGCTTCCCATGCAGAGTAGTCCGGCGGACCCTCCAGCACGTTCAGCTCGGGCCAATTGGCGATCACGTTCAGGCCCTGCATTGGCTGCTGATAGCCCTGGTGACAGGTGCGGCAGGCCGCCAGGGGCGCGTCGCCATAGACCGGGCCAAGCCGGTTTTCGGGATACACGTCCTGCAAGGGTTGCAGGTGGTTGGCGATCATCTCCTGCACCATCAGGATACCGAGGGAAGCCGTGCCCCATTGCGGCGTGTTCTGCCCGCCATCGTAGAACGCACGAGAGTTGTGGCAGAACACACAGTTCACCCCCAGCGAGTTCGAGATGTAGTTCATGAACGCATAGGTCCGCTCGGTCTGCTGGATCAGCGGATCGCCGGGCTGTTGCTGCACACGGGAAGCAAGGTCGTGAACGGCGATCTGGTTGTAGAACCCTTCGTCATTCTCGATCAGGTAGTGCTCCAGATAATCCGAGGGCAGGGAGGTGAAGTTGGACGCCATTGTCGCGCGGTTCTGGTTCGCGCTCCACCCCTCGGCATTCGCGTTCACCGGGCTGATGCGGAACCACACGTTGTTCGGCACCGGCTGGCCTCGGTGGCAGGTGTAGCAGGTGACACCAACTTCGTAGTTGGCATTCACATGCGCATCCCATTCCACGTTGATCGTCCGCGTCATCACCAACATCGAGCGCGCGACGACCTTGGTATAAAGATCGTCAGAGGCATAATCACCCTCATCCGCGCCCGCATGGCAATAGGCACACCCTTCTTCCGGCGCGACCCATTGGGTCATCGCGTTCATCAGGCGGTTGAAGTTGAGGTCGGTCAGATCGCCCAGAACCTGGACGTTCTCGTAGATGTCACCGGCAAGCTCTTCGCCCTCTTCCGGGACCCACGGCTCATCGGTGTAGAAATCCGCGACCGTGGGATCGCCCGCTGCAAGGCTACGCTCGAACTCGGGCACATGCATGCCGGTGCCGCGCGGGCCCGTCTGCTGCGAGGCCGTTGCATAGGGTTGGCCGAAGCCCACGATCATCGCGGCAACAAAGACCGCCCCGCCCACGGCACCGACGGCAATCGCCGGGCCGAAGATGTTGGTGGGGTTGTCGTTATTCCACTTGTCAAACCACTTGGGAAACATTGATCACTCCTCCCCTCGGGTTACGCCGCCGAAGTCCTCGTAGGTGCCGTAGGCCTCGTAGCCATAGGCGCCCAGATAGTCGGGGGCGAAGTTGTGTTCCTGGGCCCAGATGAACCAGTTATCCACGACCGTGCCGGTCAGAAGGATACCGATACCTCCGGTGATGGGCGTGAGCACGGCGAACCACCAGGCCCACCTGTGAATGCCTTCCATCGTGGCGTTGAAGCCCATGGTCCAGCGCCAGAACAGGCCCGCGCGCTCGGAAGCCGTGCCGCGGTCGATGATCTGCTCCAACTCTCGGTCGCCGCCGTAACGGGACACGGCCAGGATCGTCGCGCCGTGCATCGCGAACAGCAGCACAGAGCCATAGAGGAACACGATGCTCAGGCAGTGGAACGGGTTGTAGTAGAGGTTTCCGTAGCGGATGGAGAACGCCGTGGTCCAATCCAGGTGCGGGAAGATGCCGTAGGGAACGGCTTCACTCCACGAGCCCATCAGGATCGGGCGGAACAGGCCAAGCACAAGGAACAACCAGATCGCGGCAAGGAACGCCCAAGCGATGTGTTTGCCCATCTGGTGTTCCACGGCCAGCATGTAGGTCCGCAGCCACCAGAACATCACCGAGATCAGCAGGAAGAAGCTGGAGATGATGTACCAGCCGCCATCATTCAGCGGCGGCATCCGCAGGCCCCATTCCGGGCCGGGCGGCTCCAACGACAGCCAGAACAGCTGACGGATGAACTCGGGGATCGACCAGTCGACGTGGGACAGCATGTTGAAGCCCACGATCATGAACCACGCCGCGCCGGTGGCAAGGCTGATCAGTCCGGCATAGCCAAGGTAGATTGGGCCAAGTTGTGCGTTACCTAACCAGCCGATCAGGGTCGAGAAACGTGCCCCTGTCCGTTCCTTCATCAAGGTGCCTTGATCGTCCATGCCCATCTCGGGCTCACCTTGGACCTGGACCTGCGTGAAGATGTTTTGATATTCGAAGTAGGCCATTATTCAGTCCCTCCCGTGACGTCGGCATAGCCTGCCTCGGTCCCGTACGTGGCCATTCCCGTGGTGTCATACGCCACGCCTTGATCCGGCCAGATCGGCAGGTCGAGCCACCAGTTCCACCACTCGGGCCAACCCGAGGTCCAGACGGGGCCAGAGATCACGATGCAGACCGCGCTCCAGAACACGGCGGCGATGGCCAGCAACATGCCGACGCGGTGGATGCCCAACGTGCCGATGGAATAGCCGATGAAATCGCGAAAGAAGCTGTCTTCGTGATCCGGTGTCTTCATCAGCGTGCCCTTTTCAGGGTTCGCCGCCGACAGGATCAGGCCGCCGTGCAGCGCCAAGGCGAAGGTCGTGGCGAAGAACAGCGACACGGCGATCATGTGCGCCGGATTGTAGTGGAAGTGCAGGTACGAATACCCGACGTTCGACACCCAATCGAGGTGGCTGAAGATCCCGTAGGGGAAGCCATGGCCCCATGCGCCCATCAGAAGCGGGCGGATGATGACCAGTGTGACATAGGCAAGGATCGCGAAGCTGAAGGCGAAAGGCACGTGATAGCCCATGCCCAACTTGCGGCAGATCTCGACCTCGCGCAGCGCCCACGAGATGAACGCGCCAGTCGCACAGAATGTGATGATTTGCCAAAGGCCGCCCTCCAGGAGCGGCGCAAAGCCAAGACCGTAGGACAGGTCCGGCGGGGCGATGTTGATCGTCCAGGGGTTGAAGTTGCCTTCCATGGCCGCGCCCCAGAAAATGAGGATCGTCCCTAACAAGGCGAAAAATGCAGTCGTGACCCCGAAAAAGCCCACGTAGAACGGGCCAACCCAGAAGTCGAACAGATCACCGCCGACCAACGTCCCCCCACGGACGCGATACTTTTTCTCGAAGCTTAGCAAAGCCATGCGCTCTCTCCGCGTTTGGCGGCGTGCCCCTTGGTTGGTGGTCAGCCGTCGTTTATTTCGTCTTGGCAAATCGTCTTGGTGTTTGCTGCGGGCGAGAGGGGAAGCCCCCCGCCCGCAGCTGTTATCGGTGCCGTCAAGACACGGTGTTCAGGGGCTTACTCGCCACCAAACCCCATGTTCATTGCGGCGGACTCGAACCAGTTCATGCCGGACGACAAAACCACCAGGTGGATCATCGCTGCCAGCAAGAAGAGGAAGACACCCTGCGCCACGAACACGCGGCGGGGGTCAAAAATAAGCCAGACTTTGTAGAACTTAGCCATTCTCTATTCCCTCTTCAGAACCAAGGCGCCCAAAAGTACGTGGCGATATGAGCAACGAGGGCGACGGCCGAAAACAGCCAGAGCCCGCTCATATACACCGCGTGCAATTCTTGCGCCTGCTCGTCGGTGAGACCTGTAAAAGACAGATCGGAATTATCAGCCATATTTTCCTCCGGAACGTCAGACTGACGCCGCAAACCCTGCGGCCAGGCCCCGACAAGGCGTCATTACCCTGCCGGCATTCCACCCGCGCACCACCAAGGTGATGCAGGGATGAACCCAGTGTTCGGCTCCGGTCGTCACGCCGAGAATGTCGTGGCCTTCGTCTGCACTCGCCCGGGTCTAGTCAGGCTCTGACATGCAGGTTAGGGCCGTATTTTAGGCCGCGAAGATCATCGGTGTAATGATGCCCGCCTGGCGGTAGGCCCGACGGATCGGGCCTTTGTCTGTCATGCTGCCCGAGCGGACTGCCGCGATGGCCCACGTGATCGTGGCCAAAGGCAGAGTCGCCAGAAAGATGATCGCAAAGTAGATAATGAACTCGGTCTTTTCCGGCTTGCGCGCGTGCTGGACCTGGCTGTTCGTGGTCATGTCACTCATTTGATTTCTCCTCCTCATCGAAATCAAAACCGGCAGGGGCAAGGCCCTTGACGGTGTCTTCCATCACCCTTTCCGCACCATCTTCGAGGGCTGCCTTTTCGGCGGCGTCACGAAGTGTCTTGGCGGCGGAAATGCGGGTAAGGATCGGGTGCTCGGCCACGATGCGGTCCAGAAGGCGTTGGGCCTCTGGCTCCCAAGGGAAATCGCGGCGGAGTGTCGTGGGGGTTGCTTCAGCGCTGTCCATCTCACTGCCCAAAGGCAGGATGTGGAAAAGCGCGTCGAAAAGGCCATTGCAGACCTCTTGCAGCATGTAGGTGGCACCGGCGTAACCCATGAAGGGCGTGCCCGTGGCGCGACGGATCGCGGCGCCGGGGAAACTGGCGGCAATGAAAGTGGGCTTTGGCCCAAAACCGGCGGCCATTTCGGCCAGGTACATCTTTTCGTTGATCGAGCCCATCAGGACCAACGGGCGTTTCTCGGACACCATCGCGCGGACGGCGTCATTGTCGGTCTTCTTGCCGGCCACACGGGCAACGGCGAAGGCACAAGGCAGGCCAAGGTCATCCTCAAGATACTTGCGGACGCCACGCGCGTAGGTCTCATTCGCGACAATCCCGAAGGAGGCGGTGGCGAAGAAGTCCTGCGTGACCGAGCGCCAGAGGTCCCAGACCGGTTTGATGGTGGAATGCTTTTCCTGCTCGATGAACGGCTCGGCATCGAGGCCGGTCAACTCTGCCAGCTTACGCAGGAACTTGGTGGTGGATTCCACCCCGATAGGCGCTTGCAAGTAGGGCTTGGCAAGGACCTCACAGAGGCCACGGCCGAACTCCCGATACATGCAGATGTTCACATCGGCATTCACCAGATCGCGCATTTCCGCGACGTGGGAGCCCAGCGGCATCACCATGTTCACTTCGCAGCCAATGCCTTCCACCAGACGGCGAATTTCGGCCAGGTCAGATGGCATGTTGAACGTGCCATACATCGGCCCGAGGATATTGACGCGGGGGGCGGCCCCCTCCTCACGCTTCTTCTCGCGCGGCATACGGCCCTTGGTCATGCCGAATTCGGTGAAGATCCAGGTCATCGCCCGGTCGGCGCTTTCCCATTGGTCTTCGTCAATCGTGCGCGGCAGGAACCGCTGGATGTTGGTGCCCATGGGCGTGACGCCGCCGCCGATCATCTCGGCAATCGAACCCGTCACAACAACGGAGGGCAGCGCCGGATCAAGCGTTTCCCAAGCGCGCTTCATCGCGCCCTCGGTGCCGTCGCGGCCAAGCTCTTCCTCACCCAGACCCGTCGTGACAATGGGCAATTCGTGGGGGGGAAGGCCGTCGGTGTAATGGAGCACGGAGGTCACGGGCAGGTTTTCACAACCCACCGGACCATCGATAATGACTTGCAGGCCTTTGACGGCAGTGAACGCGTAAACGCTTCCCCAGTAACCGCCCGCACGATCATGATCTTGGATAAGCATCTAGATCATCTCCTGCGCTTTTGCGGCACGAGCCTGTTTGTCCAACTTCTTCTGGTGCGCGGCCCGGAAATCAGGGCGAAGGTTCGGGGATTTTTCCCAGATGCCAGCGTTATCGCCCTCCCCCACTCCGGCGAAGAACGCCTTCATGTGGGACATGCGATCCTTGTTGCCCATGGCGGCGTTGACGACCTGTTGCAGGCTGCCTGCGCCCATCGGACCCATCAGGGGCCGGGCGGAAATGAGGTTAGTGAAGTAAAGCGACGGAATGCCCAGTTCCTTGCCCTTTTGGACGACCGGGGTCGTCCCAATCGCAAGGTCGGGCCGCACTGCTTCCATGGCGGCGCAATCGTCTTCCAGCGACGCGCGGAACTTGACCTTCACGCCGCGCGCTTCCAGCCATTCGACGTCCGGCGCGGACCACTGCGACTTGCCGCAAGCGGTGCCGACGTAGGGGATGTTGGCGCCGGATTCGATCAACAGGCGGGCGACAAGCAATTCGCTGCCCTCATAGCCCGAAAGGGTGATCGTGCCGTCAATCGGCGTCGCGGCTAGGGCGGACTTGATCGCGGGAAGGAAGGCGTTTTGCGCCGCTGCGATCTTGTCGGCATCGACGTTGTACGCCTTGCCGATCGCCTCCAGCCACGCGGCGGTGCCGTCGTGACCCACGGGGGCAGAGCCCACGATGGTGCGGCCCGCGGCCTGAAACTCACGAATGGCGGCGGTGTAGAACGGATGGATCGCAGCGACGACGCTGCTGTCCAACGCGGAATAGAGCTCACGCCACTCACGACAGGGAACGACCGGACCTGCCGCCAGACCGAGTGGCGCGAGCATCCCGGCGATCCCCAAGGGGTCCGCAGGGAACATTTCGCCCAACAGGGTCACTGTCGGACGGTCTGAAATACCCGAGACAGGAGCCTGAACTGGGCCGGCCTCCACTTCCTGACGGGCATAGTTGAGCATCGACCCTGCGAGGACGTCTTTTGCCTCGGCGTGGGTCGGGACTCCGAAGCCAGGAACGTCTATACCGACGATCCGGACCCCATTGATTTCGTCGGGCAAAAGCCGCAACGGAACGCCAGATGCCGTGGGAACACAGAGGTTCGTAACCACGATGGCATCGTATCTTTCCGGGTCCGCCATATCATGGACGGCCTCCCGGATGTCTTCGAACAGCTTGCCGGTGACAAGCGACTCAGAATTGAACGGGACGTATCCCACGGACCGGCGCGCGCCATAGAAGTGGGACACGAAAGTCAGCCCGTAAACGCAGCATGCCGAGCCGGAAAGAACGGTCGCCACACGGCGCATCCGAAGACCCACGCGGAGCGATCCGAAGGCGGGGCACATGGACTGTGGTTTGTCGTGAGGGCCTGTGGGGTAATCTTTCTTGAACTGATCGAGGATGTCGGACTTGCCCGCCTTGCGTGCAGCATCCTCCATCGTGGCGGCACCGGCGTGACAGCCCATGCCATCGGTCATCATGGGAGCATCGCGGCCTTCGACCGCTTCGCCCTCGATCACGTCAACCTGTGCGGTGGTGTCGTATGTGATTTCCTGGTCCATCATGCGTCGTCGTACACAACTTCGAGAGACTCTTTGACGATGGCATTCTTGCCGCGCATGTCTTGATCCGTGGCCGGTTCCAGCACTACGCCAGCACCCGTGTCGGACCCGTCGAACAAGGCCAGAAGGCCATCCTGGTTCAGCGCCGTGGGGCGCATTGGCGGGGCAACGGCGACGTTGTCACCAAGGGCTGCGAACAGGTCGCCCCACTCGGATTCTGCGGTGCCGACGATCTGATAATTCGCGGATTTCTTGCGCAGGTCATCGTTCTGCGGGATCGACGCGAGGACCGGGATATCAACCGCTTCGGCAAAGGCCTGCGCCTCTCCGCTGCCGTCGTCCTTGTTGATCACAAGGCCCGCGACGCCGACATTTCCGCCCATCTTGCGGAAGTATTCCACGGCGGAGCAGACGTTATTGGCCACGTAGAGCGACTGGAGGTCGTTGGAGGCAACCAGGATCACCTTCTGCGCCATGTCACGGGCGATCGGCAGGCCGAAGCCACCGCACACCACGTCGCCCAGGAAGTCGAGCAGGACGTAGTCGAAATCCCAATCGTGGAAGCCGAGTTTTTCCAGCAGCTCAAACCCGTGGATGATGCCGCGCCCGCCGCAACCGCGACCGACCTCTGGCCCGCCAAGCTCCATCGCGAACACGCCGCCGCGCTTGAAACAAACGTCACCGATCTTCACTTCCTCACCGGCCAATTTCTTGGCCGAAGACGTCTCGATGATCGTGGGGCAGGCTTTGCCGCCGAACAAAAGCGACGTCGTGTCGGATTTCGGGTCACAGCCAATGAGAAGCACGCGCTTGCCCTGCTCGGCCATCATGTGGCTGAGGTTGGCGAGGGTGAAGGACTTGCCGATGCCGCCCTTGCCGTAGATCGCAATGATCTGCGTCTTTTTGGTCGGCTCCCCTTGGGGAACTTCCAGCGAGGGTTCGTTGGCTTCGTCGCGCAAGTTCGCGTCGTAGTCCTTGAGGTTCGGAATATCCTTCATGCGGCGTTCTCCCAATTCAAAATCATCTTCAGACAAGCGGCGTCTTCGAAGGCGATCTGATACGCTTCGGCTGCCTGGCTGGAAGGTCGTGTGTGTGTGATGAGCCCATCGAGGCTAAGCGCGCCGTGGTCGATCAAATCGCGCGTGGCGGTCAGATCATCGCGGGTCCATTCGGCGGCGATGCGCAGGCGCGCCTCGCGCATGAAGGCCGGGGGGAAGGCGAAGGAAAGCGGCTTGGGGTAGAAGCCCGCGAGAACAATTTCGCCTTGCTTGGCGAGACGGCCGATCAAGGTGTTGAGCAGGTCGGACTGGCCGGAAGCGTCGTAGATGCACTTGTAATCACGACGCTCATCGGCATCGGGGTGCAGCACCTGGTATCCGGTGGCCCCCTTGGCGCGGTCGGTGTCGATTTCCCACACGGTGGGCGGCTTTCCGCCAGCGGCAATCGTCAGGCGCGCCAGGAGGCGGCCAAAAACGCCGTGACCGACGATAAGTTCAGGCAGCGTCTTGTCCATCCCGGCCATCGCGTGGCGGGCCGTTGCGGCAAGCGCCAGAAGCGCACCTTCGGCTTTCAGGGCAGGATCGATGCGCACGACACGGTCGGCGGCGGAAACAAGACGAGACGACGCGCCGCCGAAAAGGCCCTTCACATCGCCATAACAATTGGCCCCGGGCACAAACACGCGATCACCGGGCTTGAAGCCGGTGCCGGGGGCGGCTTCCACGACCTCTCCGGCAGCCTCATAACCGGGCACCAGTGGGTAGCCCATGCCAGGGAAAGGCGGCATCTGCCCGGACCAGAACAGTTTCTCGGTCCCTGTAGAGATGCCGGAATGCGCCACGTCGATCACCAGATCGCCAGCGGAAGGGGCGGTGAGGTTCACCTGTCCCAGGCCGAGGGCCTTGGGTCCTTCCAAAATGACGGCGGTGGTATGCAAGTGGGCGTCCTCAGGTCGGTGGCGGTTTTTCGGCGCGCATCAGCGGGGATGAGAATCCTCTTGGTGCGACATTCTGTGGTGTCAGTTTAACCTGACACTTTTTTATGTCAACGCGAATAGACATATCGTTTGAAAGTGTTCGCCAGAGTTTACGCTTTGCAAGCGCAGACCATTCCGGTGACAAAGGGGCGACCGGTTTTGACGGTTTTCACATCGCGGAACCCGGCCTGAGCCAGAAGCCCGGAAATCTCATTGGCGCTACGGGCCTTTCCGGTGCGCATCGCCATACAATAAGGGCCAAAGTAGGCATCACCGGGTCGTGTGGGGGTGCCACCGCCCGACATCGGCTCGGCCACGATGATCCGCCCACCAGACGGCAGCGCGGCATGGGCCTTGGTCAGCAGCATGGCTACCGTTTCATCGGCGTGGTCATAGAGCACCCGCACCAAACTGATCGTGTCTGCACAAATCGGCAGTGCGTCGGTACGGAAAGACCCGCCCGTAGTGTCAGCTCGGTCTGACAGCCCCTCCCGCTCGAACCGCGCGGCGGCGGGCGCTATGACGGCAGGCAGGTCGAAGAGGTGGAGGTTCAGGTGCGGATAGGCCTGGCCTGCGGCGGCCAGGAACACGCCGGTGCCGCCGCCGACATCCAGCAAGGTGCGGGTGTCGGACAGGTCAAGGTGCGCAAGCGCCTCTTCCGCCACAAGGGTTTGACTGTCGGCCATCAGCTCGGAATAGGTGGCGGCGACATCCTGATCGACGTCACCGGAGGCGCCGAAGACATAGGGCCAAAAACCCGCAAGTTCAGTATCGGAGCCGTCACGGAAGAAGGCGACGGGGTCCGAAAGGTCGCGGTACAGAACATCGTGGTGACGAATCATCTGCGAGAGGCCGGGAATGCCCGGAAGCGCAGCGCCAAGGCGACCCAGCGCATAGCGTCCATCGCTTTGCCGGGTCATCAACCCAAGTGCTGCAGCGCCTTGGGCAAGGACTTTCATCCGCGGTTCCGGCACGCCGGTGCGGGACGCAAGATCCGCCAGTGTGCGCGGCTGCACGCGCAGATGATCTGGCAAGTCGAACTCAACGAACGCCATGAGGATCTGGCTATGGGCGAACCCCGCGACCAGATCGAACAGCGCCTCACCGTCCTTGCGGGCGATGCTTGCGGCGATCGGAAGCCGCGCGGCCTTCTGCTGGAACGCGCGGGAGCCGACCAACGCGGTGCGCCACGCATAAAAGCGGTCTTTCAGCGACTTGCGCGTGCCCTGCGGGTCCGCCAACGCCATTTATTCAGCAGCCTGAACCGGGGGCATCACGGGCGTCAGCCGCTCGGCCGTCTTGCGGACCATCTCGGCCAGCATCGCCTCACCGGGGCAGGACGGGATCGAAGAGATCGCACCAGACAGGATATCCTCTAACCGCTTGATCGCACCGCGCACGCCATATTCGGTAACGGCATTGGGACGGTCGTGTATTTCATCCTGATGGGCGGGCTTGCCCAGGGTCGACTCGTCATAAAGCGCATCACGCAGATCATCGGCGACCTGGAAGGCCTCACCGATACGCGCGCCAAGCTCGGTCCATGGTTCCGGATCTTCACCAGCGCTTGCGGCACCCATGCGGGTCGCGGCAGTGAAAAGCGCCCCGGTTTTGGCGCGGTGATAGGCGGAAAGGTCGATCTTCTCTTCACTCTCCCACCCCTGCCCTGCGCAAATGCCGCCGGGCATGCCGGTGGATTCGCCGAGAATTTTCATCAACTCGATCGCACGCATGGGATCATGGTGGGCCACGCGGGTAAGCACCTCGAACGAGGCGATGATGAGGCTGTCACCGGCCAGAAGCGCCAACGGCTCGGAATAGGCTTTGTGGACGGACGGCTTGCCGCGCCGGATGTCGGCGTCGTCAAAACAGGGCATGTCGTCGTGGACAAGGCTGGCACAGTGGATCAACTCGATCGCCGTGGCGGCTGCGTCAGACATCTCGGGCTGCGGATCGCCACAGGCCATCGCGACGGAAAGGCAAATCGTTGGGCGAATGCGCGCGCCGCCTGGGGTGACGGAATAGGCCAGAGCCGAAGCGAGTTTCGGCGGCGCGATATTGCCTTGAGCGTGGGTGATAGCAGCAGAGATCGCGCGCTCGATCCGGGGTTTCAAGGGCATGGTTCGCGCCTCCTCAAGGGGGATTCGGTGACGGATCTTGGACCCGATATGTAAATCAGACTGGACATATTATGGATAGGTGTCAACATAGGCTTACACTTGGAGGATGAACGGCTGACCGAGTCTGCGCACAGCGCTGTCGTGATTGGCGCCGGGATCGGCGGGCTTTCGGCTGCCTTGCGGCTGGCCGCGAAAGGCCTGCGCGTGACGGTGGTGGAAGCCGCCGACGGCCCGGGCGGCAAGATGCGCACGGTGCCGTCACATGCAGGCCCGGTGGACATCGGGCCCACAGTGCTGACCATGCGGCCCGTGTTCGAAAGCCTGTTTGCCGATGTAGGGGAGCGTCTGGAGGATCATGTGACCCTCCACCGTGACCCCTTGCTGGCGCGTCATTTTTGGCGCGACGGATCGACGTTGGACCTGTTCGATGACCCCGACGCGAGCGTCGAGGCCGTGCGGGTCTTCGCCGGCAACAGGGCCGCATCGCAATTCGCGCGGTTCGCGGCCTCTGCCAAGACGCTCTATGACGCCTTCGACGGACCAATCATGCAATCCGCCGCCCCCGCCCTTGGGCCGCTAACCGCCCATGTCTTGCGCAACCCCCGTCTGATCCCGGCAATGATGCCGGGCCTGAGCCTTGCGCGGCGGTTGCAGATGTCTTTCGACGACCCGCGATTGCAACAATTGTTCGGACGGTATGCGACCTATGTGGGCGGCTCACCCTACCAAAGCCCTGCGGTTCTTGGGTTGATTTGGCATTCCGAAGCGCAGGGTGTGTGGTCTGTGGAGGGTGGCATGCATGTGCTGGCCCGCGCGCTGCATGATCTGGCGGTGGCAAGAGGCGTGACGTTCGTGTTCGGCCAGGTCGCTGAGCGGATCGCGCAACAGGGTCGTGCGGTGTCGGCGGTACATCTTGCCGACGGCACAGCGATCGCGGCGGACACGGTGGTGTTCAACGGTGACCCACGCGCTTTGTCCAACGGACTGCTTGGGCCGCCCGCCCGCGCTGCCGTACCGAAAACGGGGACCGAACCGCGCAGCCTGTCGGCGTTTGTCTGGGGTTTCGCCGCAGAGCCCCAAGGCGTTGAACTGGCGCATCACAACGTTTTCTTCTGCGCTGACCCGAAGGTTGAATTCGGCGATATCGCCAAGGGTGACATGCCCCGCGACGCGACGCTTTATGTCTGCGCTCAGGATCGGGGCATCGTGACCCCCGAGCGACCCGAGCGTTTTGAGATCATCATGAACGGCCCCCCCGGCCACAACACGACCGAGGAGGCAAGAAAAACATGCCTAACACGCACGTTCGAGACTTTGGCGCAAATGGGATTGGCGTTCAGCCCGCGTCCCCAGACCAGCGCCTTGACGACACCGCGCGACTTCAATCAAGCGTTTCCCGGGTCGGACGGTTCCCTTTACGGGCGGAGCCCGCACGGGATGATGGCGACGTTCCAACGGCCCACGGCACGGACGGCGCTGAAGGGCCTCTACCTGGCGGGGGGCGGGGCACATCCGGGGGCGGGAGTGCCGATGGCCTGCCTCTCAGGGAAGCACGCGGCCGAGGCGATCTGGAGCGACCTTGCTTTGACGTCGACGTCCCAAAAGATGGCTACGCCTGGTGGTATGTCGACGGGATCAGCGACGATGGCGACCAAGCCATCTCCATCATCGGCTTCATAGGATCGGTCTTCTCCCCTTGGTATCGCTGGAGCGGGCGTGAGAACCCTGCAAACCACTGCTGCTTGAACGTGGCGACCTATGGGCGCGGTGGAAGGTGGACGATGACGGACCGGGGGGAAGAAGCGTTGGGCCTGTCGCGCGATGCGCTTCAGATCGGGCCAAGCGCCATGGTCTGGAAGGGTGACCGCCTTGAGGTGCAGATCAACGAAGTCAGCACGCCCCACGCCCAGCGGGTGAAGGGAACGGTGACGATCCACCCCAGTGCCGTGACAGACCGCGAGATGCTGTTGAGCGATGACGGGGCACATGTTTGGCGCCCGTTCGCCCCGACGGCCCGAATCGAAGTGGCGCTGAACCGCCCCGGCTGGACGTGGTCCGGCCATGGCTATTTCGACGCGAATTTCGGGACACGGGCGTTGGAGGCGGATTTCAACTATTGGACGTGGGGGCGGTTCCCTTTGCGGGACGGGTCCGCCTGTTTCTATGATCTGGACCGGCGCGATGGGACCAGCCTTGCAGCCGGTGTCGGATTCGCTGCCGATGGAACACCCCATGCGATCCCCCTGCCCCCAAAACAGAGACTAAAGCGCCCACTTTGGATGGTAAGGCGCGATACGCGGTCAGACGCGGACTTCAGGCCACACCAGGTGAAACCGATGCTGGATGCGCCGTTCTACAACCGCTCGGCCATTCGGACGAAGATCAATGGCGAAGAGACGACAGGCGTCTATGAAGCGCTGGATCTTGACCGGTTTCGCGGGCCCTGGCTGATGCCGATGCTTGCGGTTCGCGTGCCCCGTCGCAAGGGTTGGCCCCGCTCGTAACTTGTCGTCACCGCCTGTGCTGTCCATATAGAGCCTCAATGGATGGAGGCCCCTATGGCGAAAGATGAATTCCCCGGTTGGCACGGCACGACGATCATTGGTGTCCGCAAGGGCGGCAAGGTCGTGGTGGCCGGTGACGGACAGGTCAGCCTTGGGCAGACCGTGATCAAGGGCAGCGCCCGAAAAGTGCGGCGTTTGTCACCCGGCGGCTACGACGTGGTCTGCGGTTTCGCAGGCTCCACCGCCGATGCCTTCACCCTACTGGAACGCCTGGAGACCAAGCTGGAAGCAACGCCAGGGCAATTGCAGCGCGCGTCGGTTGAGCTGGCCAAGGACTGGCGCACGGACAAATACCTGCAAAAGCTGGAGGCGATGCTGATCGTCACCGATGGCGCCGAGCTTTACATCATCACCGGCGCCGGTGACGTGCTGGAGCCGGAACACGGCATTGCGGCGATTGGATCCGGTGGAAACTACGCGCTCGCCGCCGCCCGCGGGATGCTGGATAGCGACAAGGACGCCGAGGCGATTGCCCGCGATGCCATGGCGATTGCCTCGGATATTTGCGTCTACACCAATGGCAACCTCACCGTTGAAACGATCGATGCAAAAGGCAGCGCATGACCGACATCACCCGCGATGATCTACGCGCGGCCGTCGGCGCAGGGGCGATGACCGAGGCGCAAGCGGCCTCTCTCATTGCGCTGGCGGAGGAACGTGAGGGCGTGCGGGCCAGACGCTCGGGCCTTGACGAGCCGTTTGAGCTGTTCAAGGGCTTCAACGAGGTGTTCATCGTCGTCGGCCTGTCGATCCTGTTCGCCGGATGGATGGGGGCGACGGGGCTGTCAGTCTTTACGGCGACCAGCGGCTACATCCTTGGAATGCTATTCTCACTGGTGGCGATGGGGGTGGTGATCCTGCTGGCGCGGTACTTCACGATCACCCGCCGCATGGTCGCGCCGTCCATCGCGCTGGCGGTGATGTTCGGGCTGTCCGCGCTGCAATTCGGCCTTTCGTTCGCGGCCATGATGGATCAGCTATTCCTGGCAAGCTGGACCGTGGCCGCCGGGTTTTCCGGCGTTCTGCTATGCCTATACTACCTATTGTTCCGCGTGCCGTTCACAGTCGCCTTGATCGCCGCCTCGGTCGTGGTACTCACCTTCGGCCTTGTAACGATGGGCGGAACGGTCCCAGAGGAAGTGCAGGACATCTTCCTGCTGTCCGCCGATGGGCCTTTCGCGATCATCACCATTGTTCTCGGCTTCATTGGTCTTGCTATTGCGATGGCCTTCGACATGAGCGACCCGCACCGGGTAACGCGCCGCGCGGCGTCGGGCTTTTGGCTGCACGTCATGGCCGCGCCCGCCATCGTGAATACCGTGGCGTTGACCCTGTTCCAGAACCCCGATGCCGGGGCACAGCTGGCGCTGGTCGCGTTCATCGCCGTCATGGCGTTGTTTGCGATCATCATTGATCGCCGCTCATTCCTTGTATCCGGCGTCGGCTACGTCGTGGCGCTGTCAATCTCGGTCGTGGAGGGCGAAGGCGCGTTCTTCGGCATCCTTCTTTTGGGCGCGGGCATGGTCTTGCTTGGTGCCCAGTGGGAACGGATGCGCAGCGCGATCATGTGCGTGCTTCCCCCCTTTCCCGGAAAAAACCGCTTGCCCCCCTGGGCAACAAAGGAGGCCCTCGCATGAGCGATCTTACCCCCCGCGAAATCGTGTCCGAACTGGACCGCTTCATCATCGGTCAAAAGGACGCCAAGCGGGCCGTCGCCGTGGCCCTGCGCAACCGCTGGCGGCGCAAGCAGTTGGGCGATGACCTGCGCGATGAGGTTTATCCAAAAAACATCCTGATGATCGGGCCCACGGGTGTCGGCAAGACCGAGATTTCCCGCCGCCTG